>NZ_JACDXZ010000003.1:0-447261 GCF_013608135.1 Psychrobacter sp. D2 | reverse complement strand
AAACACAAAAAAACCTCAAATATAAATACTTGAGGTTGAAACTTTTGTATTAAAACTAAGTTTTAAATATGGCGCAGCGGACGGGACTCGAACCCGCGACCCCCGGCGTGACAGGCCGGTATTCTAACCAACTGAACTACCGCTGCTTAGGTCGTACTTAGTTTATTTAACCACTTAGCCTACTACTTAAGAGTAACGCTATACTAAATAGTGGTGGGTGATGACGGATTCGAACCGCCGACATTCTGCGTGTAAGGCAGACGCTCTACCAACTGAGCTAATCACCCTTCGAACAATTGCTAAGCAATTTATTCAACATCAGCTGAGCTCTAAGTTTGTCACTAAGCTCTGCTGCTGTGGGTGTGTATTATATAGATTTACACATGGCTGTCAAACACTATTTTACATTTTTTAAAAAATGATTATTAAAAAGGCTTTTGAGAGTATGGCTAGATGATGTGATAGCCCATATGACAACTACCTAGTCAACGAATAGTTACCTATTGCGCGGCGGATAAAAGCTACTATACTTGATTGGTCGTATTTGATTATATTGTGCTATTACCAGTTGGAGGCGAAAACAATAGAAGCTTTATCTAATACTGAGCAGCAAGTGGCAGCATGGTCTTGGACAGACTTTGCTGGGCTAGGTCTGATATTTCATATTATTCTTATGATTGTGATGACGTTGCGTATTGTCTCGGTACAGCGCAATATTGGGGTGGCAATTGCATGGATAGCGGTTTTGTTTACTTTGCCCGTATTTGGCTTAATTGCCTATGTGCTGGTGGGTGAGCCGATGATAGGTCGACGTTATCGCCAGCGAATGGATCAAGCGCGGCTACTGATGAATGAGATGGCACAACGGGAACGCTTGGTGTTTGATGAAGGGCAAGAGGTATTGCCGACTCATTACCGTGGGGTCAGTCATATCGGTACGCGCTGGACAGGGTTTGGGGTATTCTCAAACCATGAGATGCAACTGTTGACGCACGCCAATATTATTTTTAAACGTTTGATTGATGACATCAATGCCGCTCAGCGCAGTATCTTGATGGAGTTTTATATTATTTATCCTAAGGGGCAGGTGCTTGATGTTATAGAATCGTTAATGGCAGCCGCTCAACGCGGAGTTGAGTGTCATATTCTGATTGATAGTGTGGGGAGTTTTAGTTTTTTTAACAGTAAAGCCCATCGAAAATTAGAAAAAGCAGGCGTTTTTGTCCATCAGTCATTGCCAGTAGGGTTGTTTAAAACGTTATTTAAGCGTTCAGATTTGCGTAATCATCGTAAAATCGTGGTTATTGATGGTTATATCGGTTATATCGGTAGCTTTAATTTGGTTGATCCTAAGTTTTTTAAGCAGAATAAAGATGTCGGTGAATGGATTGATGTGGCGATACGCAGTGTCAGTGATAATGACATTAGCATTGCGACTGCAATGGCAAAAGTGGTGGTGACCGATATCGGGGCGGAAAACAGTGACAATCTAGATGCGCTGCATCAACGAGTCAACAGCTACACACGTAAGCTATATGTGCGCAATCCGACGATTAATGACATCAATAGTCGCATCAAAGTATTGGATGATGGGCTAGAAAATGTAGAAAACCCCTGTACTGGTGCGATGTCGACAGTGATTCCGCAGATGCCGGTGGTAAAGGGCGTGGTCGCGCAGCTGATTCCTTCAGCGCCACAAGTGACCGCTCACGTTATTTATAATACCTTAGTAACCGTTTTACATCGTGCTAATCACTGTATTTGTATCACAACGCCGTACTTTGTACCGGATGAAGCTTTGTCAGGCGCGCTAGTGACGGCAGCCAAGCGCGGGGTCAAAGTTACGCTGATTATCCCTGAAAAGGTTGATTCATTCTTAGTTCAGCACGCCTCGCAAGCGTATTACCAAGAGTTGTTAGAAGCGGGTGTTACCATTGCTCTGTTTAAGGGTGGTCTGCTGCATGCCAAAACAGTAGTTATAGATGACGATTATTGTATATTTGGTACCGTCAATATCGATATGCGCAGCTTTTATCTGAACATGGAAGTCAGTTTGGCGATTTATACGCCTGAAATGGTCGCGCAAGTTGCCGCTTGTCAAGACTCGTATTTACAAAGCTGTCGTTTTTTAACCTTGGACCAGTGGCAACGGCGTCATAAGGCTGAACGCTTGTTTGATAATGTGATACGCTTATTTAGTCCATTATTGTAGCCCTACATATTTTAAGTTAAGGTAAGCACTATATTTTGCACAACTGCTTTTAGTTCATTGCCTCTATGATTAATTTACTTTTTTAAAGGATACGCGTTTCTTATGTCTGCATCGCCCTTAACGCCCCTTGATTATATTGCAACAGGTTATTGGCAAGATTTTTTGGCAAGGCGTGCTGTCGCAGGCGGTATCGCTTACGAAGTGGATTTGCATCACTGTGGTTTGGATGAATCTCTGGCAAGCTTGCAGCGCATAGATACGCTACTGTCTCAGATACGCCGCGATATGGTCAAAACAAGCATTTGGGATGAAGCAACGTTATTAAAAGATGAGCGCTATCGTAACTTTTTGGTGTTTTTGGCGTTTTATGCAGGACGAGTATTAGCGCAGCAATGGCAACAATCGCCACGTTGGTTTGGTCAGTTTGAGCTAGATGCCCGCTATCCTGAGTTAGTACTGACGACCGATGATTTTTATCAGCATATGGCAATGTTTTATGGCGCTGATACTGATGTTAATACCAAAGATAGCAGTGATAAAGGTAATATGCCGCTTTTCTTTGCTTTAGAACCGATAGGGATGCGTTTATTTGGTCATATCGACCGCGCGTTTAAATCGGCGCAAGGTGATAAAGTCGCTAGTGGCTTATACCAAGCGGTGAGCGCCAGATTACCAAAAGCTGTAAATCATCAGCCTCATTTGGTTGATAGGACCGTAGCAGATAAACCAAACACTCAAACAGCAAATGAAAAGGCATTTGTTGAGAAAGTAAGCTCTGAAAATAGTAGCACATCCCTTTATTCGAATAGTAAGTCGTCCATAGACATGGCGACAACTCAACTTTCAGATGACAAAATGGGTAATGTATCTTCTATATCAGCTACTACAATTACATCAGTGCCCTTAGCAGAATATATAGAAATAACAAACGCAACGGTAGCACCTATAGTAGAACCAGTAAAAACCACGGCAGTCGCAAAAAAACTACCCACGCCAGAGATTTTTAGCCAACTATTAACAGAGCTACATGAGATAGAAGTAACACAGACCACGGGCGAAACTGAATATGAGAAGGCGTGCAAGGTTTTAGATCAGTTTGAACGTCATATTGCAAAGCAAGAAAAACCCCGTAAGCAAGTCGTCTTTTCAGAGGCGCATCTGCAAGCAAAGCAGCAGGCTTTGTTGGGATTAGAAGACGCTGCAAATGCAGGAAACAGTGCTGCGATGTTGCGCTTGGCGATGTATGAGCTGCTCGGCGAAGGTCTGATAGCAAACGAAGGCGCTGATAAAGTCGCTGGTATAGAGGCTGGGGTTGAATGGGTGCAACAAGCGGCAAGTAAAAATGACAGCCGCGCTCAGCGCTTACTGAGTAAAATGTATTATCAAGGCGTAGGGGTTACGCAAGACCTTAAGGTTGGTAAATATTGGCTCGAGCAAGCGGCAGAAAATGGGCACATCGAAGCGGCAAGCTTAGTCGATCAGTGGCAACAAGCACAAACGTTAATCAACACCCAAAAGCAAGAGCAGCATAGTCTTAAACGCTATCAGCTATTGTTTGCAGTGATTATTGTGATTGCCTTACTCATTATTATTTTGGTATAAAAAACGATGACCAACATCCTTGAATTTAAAAACGTATTGTTTGGCAATAAATTCAGGTAGAATTGGTGCGTTTTTTGCGCGCGACTCCTATTATCTGCTCCATTAATTATCTAGGCTTTTGCATGCCATCTTCTGACACCTCAAAAAATCTTTCCATTCAGGCACAGCCTCTGCAAAGCCAAGCGGTATATAAGCCGCCTGTGTATTATCAAGTCGGCATAAGCTTATTAAAGCCGTTATATCGCCTGCAAGTATGGCGCCGCTCGCATGCGCGTGATAATTATCAGCAAGAAGTTGAACAGCGTTTTGGTAAGCGTTATCCTGCGCCTCCTATAGCCACAGAAACGTATCTGCCAGCTGCGGATTTAAACAGCAGCATCAATGTTAATAAGCGAAATAAAACCATCTGGTGCCACGCGGTCTCTTTGGGAGAAACCAATACCGTTGCGCCATTATTGGATGCACTATTGTCTCGTGGTTATCGGATATGGCTGACCAATACTACCCAGACAGGTTTTGCGCGCGGTGCCAGTCGATTTGCAGAAGACATTGCGCAAGGTCGATTGAGTCAAAGTTATGTGCCAGTTGATAGTCCGGCGGTGATTGAGCGCTTTTTGATTCATGTACAACCTCTTGCTGCCTTATTTGTAGAAACAGAGCTATGGGCAAACATCTTAACCAAATTATCTGAGCATCATATGCCAAGTATCTTGGTGAATGGGCGACTGTCAGCATCCTCTTTTAAAAGCTATCAAAAAATTGGCGCAGTCAGCACCAGCATGATGAAAAATTTGAGTTTAATCATTGCGCAGGATAATGACTCTGCCAAACGCTTTCGACAATTGGGTGCGCATAGCGCCCAAATCCGTGTGGCAGGCTCGCTAAAGTGGGTCATTAATACGCCTAAATTGTCTAATGTGTCTGAGCCAGATGATGATAAGGCGATTGATGTCGATATCGTAAATAGCGAGCAGCCAGAGTTAGCAGAAAAAACGAGTGTGACGGCGAGTGATTTGGGCGTGGTCAATCGCCCAATTTGGTTGGCAGCAAGCACTCATGGTGGTGAAGAGAATACGGTACTGTCATGGCAGCAGCAATTACTGTCAAACCCTGCATTGGCAAAAGCGCTACTTATTATCGTTCCGCGCCATCCAGAGCGTTTTGATGAAGTGGCAGCGCTCATTCAAAATTCAGGCTTGACCATGGCACGGCGCAGTGCAGCAGAAGCTATTGATATAAACACTCAAGTCTATCTGGCGGATAGCATGGGTGAGTTAATGAATTGGTATGCTCTTGCCGATGTGGCATTGGTTGGCGGCTCATTGGTCGAGGTGGGCGGACATAATCCAGTTGAGCCGGCAAGTGTGGCGACACCGGTTTTAATGGGTGTCCATACTCAATCTTGTCAAAGTGTCGTGGATAAACTGGCGAGCGTAGGGGCGTTATATCAGCCAAACAACCCTTTTTATCAGGCTATTGATCATACTAATAATCATGATGAACAAGCGAACGAAAACCAAAAATTTGCCGATGATGAGACACTGATTTATCAACAACTAAAATATTGGCTGATTCATTTAATGTTGGCTAAGCAAGCAGGACAAGCAGGCGCGCGGATGACCGATCAGCAGCAAGCCGTATTGAGTCGTCAATTATCGATGATAGAAAAAGTCATCGAGCAGCATGCTCTTCAAAACGTTAGCCAAGATTCAAATTAAGAGCCACTATGAACTGTATCTTATTACCGGCTGCAAGCTTCTCTAATAAATCTGCACATATCAATGCAGTGGCACAAATTGAGCATGTTAACCAAGTTCTGGGAGCGAAAGTAGGCGATACCCTAAAAATTGGACAGCTAGAAGGTAATCTTGGCACTGCTGTCATTGCTGATATGACGCCTGAGCGTATTGATTTATGTGAGGTAAGTTTGGTCACAGCACCGCCGCCTAAGCTTGATCTCACGGTAGTGTTGGCATTGCCACGCCCAAAAGTATTGCGCCGGCTGATTATGGATATGACCGCGCTTGGCGTCCACGATATCATCTTGATTAACAGCTATCGTACGCAAAAAAGCTACTGGCAAAGCCCGATGCTGAGTCGCCTTGATGAGTTCGTATTAGAAGGGCTGCAACAAGGCGTTGATACCGTCGCGCCGCGTATCAGTTTGCAAAAACGTTTTAAGCCCTTTGTTGAAGATGAGTTGGCAAACTTAATCACAAATCGAGCTATTGTCGCTCACCCTTATGCTGAATTATCGTTTTCAGAATATGTGCAACAACAGTTAGAAAGCTCTGAATCACCTCAGAAATCGATACTACCAAGCATGGTTTTTATCGGTGCAGAAGGCGGCTGGATTGATTATGAAGTTGAGCTGCTTGCAAGGCAAGGCTGCCAAACGGTACATATCGGTGCGCGAATATTGCGCACCGAAGCGGCAGTCAATGCTATTATGGGGCAATGGCTATTGTAAGATAATAACTGATATAAGTCTTATTTGGAAATGCGGCAAGATTCATTACAACGGCATCAAAACCCCATTAAAAAACCACTATATATAGCATTAATTGTCGATTATTTAACTCAATAATCGGGCTAAATAAATGTATTGATAATTAATATCATTTCCATTAGTATATGCTTTCCAGACATTAGGGTCTTTTTAATCCTATCAATCCATGATTTTTAATGTCTTTTTATCCTACCTATCTGCCGCGCTATTATGGGGAAAACCATGTCATTGAATGTAATCAGTGCAAATTTATCTTCTGCTAAACTTACTTTACCGGTTGCCGTATTTGGCATGATGTTGGCGCTTGCTGGCTGTAGTAAATCATCGACGCCAGAAGAAAGTGTTGATGCCGAAACGCCAGCACCAAGCACTGAGCAAGAAGTAGCAAAAGACAACGCGGCGAGTGCTGATGGACAGACAGTGACTATCTACTCATCACGTAATGAGCAGCTAATCAAGCCATTGTTAGATCGTTATACTGAACAGACGGGTGTGAAGGTTGAGCTGGTTACAGACAAAGATGGTCCACTGATGGCGCGTCTGCAAGCTGAAGGTCAGAATACCCCAGCCGATATGCTTTTGACAGTTGACGCCGGTAACTTATGGCAAGCGGCTGAGCAAGGTTTACTGCAACCTGTTGCTTCTAGCGTTTTGGAAGCAAATGTACCGGCTAAGTATCGTGATCCAGAAGGTCGCTGGACAGGTTTGTCATTGCGCGCCCGTACGATTTTTTATGACCCAAGTAAAGTAAGCGCTGATCAATTATCTACTTATGCAGATTTGGCGGATCCAAAGTGGAAAGGCAAATTATGTCTACGCACCTCGAAAAAGGTTTATAACCAGTCATTGGTTGCGAGCATGATGGAGCATTTAGGCGCTGAAAAAACAGAAGCGGTCATCCGTGGTTGGGTTGCTAACTTAGCTACTGATGTTTTCAGTGATGATACCAATCTACTAGAAGCTATCGCTGCTGGTCAGTGTGAAGTAGGTATTGCCAATAGCTACTACTATGGTCGCTTGCTTGATGAAAAGCCTGATTTCCCAGTAAAAATATTTTGGGCAAACCAAGGTACGACAGGCACGCACGTTAATATCTCAGGTGCTGGCGTAGTAACGGGTTCAGACAATGCAGATGGCGCATTGAAACTGATGGAATGGTTGTCATCTGATGACGCACAAGGTCTTTATGCTAGCGCTGATAAAGAATTCCCAGTCAAAGTTGGGATTGATGAGTCAGAGATGCTTAGATCTTGGGGTCAGTTCAAACCAGATGATATCAATGTACAGAAATTTGGTGCATTACAAACCCAAGCTATTCAAATGATGGACAAAGCAGGCTATAAATAAAAGTCTGCCAGTCATTTAATGGGGTTATGATGCGTATGACACGGTAACAACTTATGATAACAATGCCAGAATCGTCTGCAAGTCAGAACAATACTGTCAATGAAAGTAATGAGACAGGCAATACGAGTAAATCTATTCGCCAAGACCATGCTACCCGTAAACGTGTCATTTCGAAATCAGTCTTAGGACTGATTTCGTTGTTTATGCTAGTACCGATTTTAATCGTGTTATTGTCATGGACACAGCCCGTCGCTGATATTTGGGGGCATATGCGTGAGTACGTATTGCCGCAAGTCCTCAAAAATACGGCGATTTTATTATTAATGGTCACAGTAATTTCTGGCACGATTGGCACGGCATTGGCATGGCTTACGAGTATGTACCGCTTCCCTGGACAGCGGTTTTTTTCGTGGGCGCTGATGTTGCCGCTTGCTATGCCAGCTTATGTCTTAGCATTTGTCACAGTTGGTATCGTTGATTTTAGTGGACCATTACAAACCGCATTAAGAGATTTTGGGGTTATGACTGCCATTCCGTCGGTACGTAACGTCTGGGGTGCAGGGCTGATCTTGTCATTGGCTTTTTATCCTTATGTTTATTTGCTGGCGCGCCAAGCCTTTTTATCTCAAGGTAGGCGAGCTATTGAAGCTGGGCAGATGCTTGGCTTGAGCCGTAGCAAAGTGTTTTTTCGCTTGGCATTACCACAAGCACTGCCTTGGGTTATTGGCGGTTTGCTTCTGGCAAGTATGGAGACCCTAGCGGACTTCGGCGCGGTGTCGGTATTTAATGTTGATACCTTTACCACTGCGATTTATAAAGCTTGGTTTGGGTTTTTTAGCTTGACGACCGCCGCACAGTTGGCAGCGCTATTAATTGGCGTGATCTTCATCGTCGTGCTATTTGAGCAGTATTGGCAAGCAAAACGCGGTAATATTGTCACGCAAGGTAGTAGCCAGCGTCTTGAAGCCAGTAAACTGGCCAAGCTTGCTATGGCGCTGCTTTGCACGCTGGTGTTTTTGATCGCTTTTTTGATACCCTTTGCCCAGCTTATCTATTGGACAGCGGCGAACTTTCAACAAGATTTTGATGCCCGCTATATTGATTTTGTTACCAATAGCCTCATGATTGCAAGTATGACCACCGCATTTATCGCGGTCCTAGCGATTATCATTGCGTGGATTAAGCGCCAATATCCGGATAAATCGACCAAGCTTATGACCACTTTAGCCAATCTGGGATATGTGGTGCCGGGTACAGTGTTGGCAGTTGGGATCTTTATTCCGATTGCGTGGCTGGATAATCAGCTGATTGCGTTTGGGATGACCTCTACGCAGTTTTTATCTGGCAGTGTGATTGTGATGCTGCTGGCTTTATCGACACGCTTTATGACGGTGAGTTTTCAGCCGGTAGATCGGCAGCTTCAGCGTTTGACCGTCAATCAAGAAGCGGCTGCTAAACTCCTTAGCGATAGTCCTTTTCAGCGCTGGCGGCAAGTGATGTTACCAGTACTAAGCCCAGGGGTGTTGACGGGTTTGTTGATGGGTTTCGTTGAGGTTATGAAAGAGATGCCCATTACCTTGATGACACGGCGCCAAGGCTGGGATACGCTGGCGGTGCGGGTGTTTGAGATGACCAGTGAGGGCATGTGGGCTCGCGCTGCATTACCCAGTCTATTGATTGTATTGGTTGGTCTTATTCCTGTTTGGATATTACTGCGTCAAAGTGACAAGCAGGGCTGACGTCGTTTTTAAATAAAAAATTATTCTTATATACTTGATAGATGTTAAATGGTTTTTTTACATTGTTCATGTTTAAGATTTGAATATTGTGACGCTGGATTTTCTTCACTAATAGCTTACTGGTACTGTTTATGTATACTGACTTGATGAACGATTCAATAAATCCAGCAAATGATGATGCTGTAGAGCCTCAGAGTAAAGCACGACAAAGTCATGTGAAAAAGCCACCTGTGACCATTCTAACCAAGGCGCAAATGGCAAAGGCTGTCGCAGAGAGAGAATTGCAACAAGGTGCTGCTGGTGTGGATGGTTCATGTATACAGGAGCCCGCTGCCAGTCAGGCCTATTTTAGTGTACAAGATTTGGTGGTAGGGTATGACGATACCATCGTGGTCAATGGTTTGTCGTTAAACTTGCAGCAGGGTGAAATCGGTTGTTTTTTGGGCTATAGTGGCTGCGGTAAGACCACGGCATTGAGAGCGATTGCGGGGTTAGAGGAGAGCCGCGGTGGCAAAATTACGCTTAACAATCAGCGACTGACAGAGCAGGCAGCGCGACTCTCATTTGCCGTTGCGCCCGCCAAACGCGGTATGGGCATGGTTTTTCAAGATTATGCGCTGTTTGGGCATTTAAGCGTGGCGAAGAATATCGCTTTTGGTCTGAACAAATGGTCGGCTGCTGACAAAAAAGCTCGCGTTGCTGAGATGCTAGCGCTCGTAGAGTTGACTGAGCATGCTGATAAGCGCCCAAGTGAGCTCTCAGGTGGGCAGCAGCAGCGGGTAGCATTGGCTCGCGCATTGGCACCAAAGCCGAAGCTATTGCTACTTGATGAGCCGTTTTCGAACTTGGATGTGGTACTACGTGAATCCTTAGCCATGAATGTCCGCGATATTCTTAAACGTACCAATACCACCGCTATTTTGGTCACTCATGATCAAAATGAAGCGTTTGCGCTCGCTGATAAGGTTGGGGTGATGCATAAAGGTAAGCTAGTACAGTGGGCGACTCCAAGTGAGCTATATCATGAGCCTGTCAGCCCTTTTGTTGCGGAGTTTGTCGGCGAAGGGGCGATGATAGATGGCATCATCAAAGAGGGTCATGTCGAGACGGCGCTTGGCGATATTTATCGGCGGATGGAAGTCTATGATGCATCCGGTCAGCCGCAGTATTGTGAGTATGATTATCCAAATGGGACACCGATTAAGGTCTTGGTGCGTCCTGATGACATTATCCATGATGATGACAGTACGCAAACTGCATTAGTGGTAGGTCGGGTATTTCGCGGTGCCAATTATCTCTATCGCTTGCAGCTGGATAATGGCCAAACGGTATTATCATTAGTCGCAAGCCATCATAACCACGAAATCGGCACACAAATCGGTATCTTGCCCATCCTTGAGCACGTGGTGGTATTTGATGAAAAAGATATCAATGCTACGACTTGGTCGGAGTACGATAGGTCAGAGCGGTTTGAGGATATCTAATAGCGTTTGTTAAATCCTTTTGCTAAAAGGACTTATGATATTTAAAGATTAAGGTTTTTAAGGTGCCTGTATTTAAGAGGCAGGTTTTTAAGAAGCAGGTACTTAAGAGCCACGCGTCGCTAACAGATGTAAGTAGCGTCCAAGCCATTTATACGGCTCCAATTGCGAGTAGCGCAGCTCCATGCGTATGACCGCTTCAGGGTCGTTATGTCCACCACGTTTCAGCGGTGAATAATCATGAAATACGCGCAGACCGCTGGCGATTAGGGTCTGATATTCATGCGCCTGTAGCCAAGCTTCAACCTCTTCCTTTGCAACCGGATGATTGGGCGTTAAACTCTTTTTATTGTCGGCTTTATATTCAGTATTATCTAATAAGTTAAAATTACCCATTATCAAGTTACGATAATCAAAACTTGCCGGATTATAAAAGCACAGCGATAGCGCCCCATTATTGGTTAATTGCTCATCAGAAAAGTCCATTACCGCGGCAGGTTCTGCCAACCATTCAAGTAGCGCGTGACACATAATCAAATCGAACTTCTCCGTCTCATCAGCCAACTTTTCTTCAAGCTCTTGATACGGGCATACATGCCATGTGATCTTTAGATCGTCATCATATTGTGCAGCGCTTGCTTGCGCTTTTTCTAGCATATTGGCTGAGATATCATTAATCACGAGCGTATGCCCTTGAGCCGCAAGCTCAATGCCAATTTGCGCCAGCCCCGCACCTACATCTAAAATACGTAACGGTCGCCCAAGTAGCAGGCTTGTCTGCGCGCAATATGCAAAAATATCACGGCGCAGTACCGCCAGTCGAATCTCTCCCTTTAAGCCGCCATAAACCTTTTTTTCAAAATGATCGGCAATCGCATCAAAACTGCGATCGGTACGAGTAGCTGCTGCTATCGCTTGCACGGTCACATTTTCTGTAGAGTCTACCGCATCGCTATTATTAATATATTGAGGATTGGTTGGCATAAAGAGTTGTCTATATCGGAGGATGTATGGTGGCGTATCGTACAATAAAGCAGGGCGCTAATCTAGCGTTGACGTCTTTTTAGGATTGTTTTTAAATTGCATTAACACCCAACTCTGATGACGCGCTATTTGAAAAAAGTGGGCGTTAAATGGTATTGCTAAAAAACGGTCTTTATATATATCAATGGCAAAATTAGCCAGTGATATCAATGCTGTTGGGAAAGGTTTTTAAATCATGGTAATTGATGCAAAAAGTAGCAATTAATGAACTGTTTTGCTTGATTTTAATAGCACCTAGAACCCCCTAAATCAACAAATTTGTGCTAAAATAGCTTCTTTTATTCAACATTAAAACTATCGCTAATTCTCTATAGATTTGAATGGTTGCTAAGCCTTTTTTGATGGTCACTGTATTTATTATATAACGGCGCTTTGGTGCCGTTATTGTCGCCCATTATGGCTTAGATATGCCAATGCTAGAGAGTAGATGTGAGTGAGGGAGTGTATATGAGCGAATCGGTCAGTCCTATTGCCATTGTGGACGAATTAAAGCAGTCCTATTTGGATTATGCGATGAGCGTGATCGTCTCGCGCGCGCTGCCTGATGTGCGTGATGGGTTCAAACCAGTACACCGCCGTGTGATGTATGCGATGCATGTATTGTCTAATGACTATAACAAAGCCTACAAGAAATCTGCACGTGTGGTTGGCGATGTCATTGGTAAGTATCACCCACATGGCGATAGTGCCGTCTATGATGCCATCGTACGTATGGCACAGGATTTTAGCTTGCGTTACCCGATGGTTGATGGTCAAGGTAACTTTGGCTCGATTGATGATGATCCTCCGGCAGCGATGCGTTATACCGAAGTGCGTATGACCAAGTTGACCCACCAAATGCTTGCTGACTTGGATAAAGATACCGTTGATTGGGAAGACAACTACGATGGCTCTGAGCGTATGCCAAGCGTGTTGCCTGCGCGTATTCCTAATTTATTGATTAATGGTGCTACCGGTATTGCAGTTGGTATGGCGACCAATATGGCGCCGCACAATCTGACGGAAGTGATTAACGCTTGCTTAGCTTATGCTGAAAATCCGCAAATATCTGCTGAAGAGCTGATGTCGCATATCTCAGGTCCTGACTTCCCGACAGGCGGTATTATCTATGGTCGTGCGGGTATTTTAGATGCTTATCGTACTGGTAAAGGTCGCTTGCATGTACGTGGTCGATATATTATTGAGCCGATGAGTGAGACGGGTGTCAACCGTGACCGTGAGCGTATTGTTTTCACCGAAGTGCCTTATCAAACCAATAAAGCCAAGCTGATTGAGCGTATTGCAGAACTTGTGCGTGACAAAAAAATCGAAGGTATTACTGAGATTCGTGATGAGTCTGATAAAGACGGCATGCGTATCGCTATTGATTTACGTCGCGGCGAAACAGCGGAAGTGATCGTTAACAACTTGTTCCTGCAAACGCCGCTAGAATCGAGCTTTAGTATCAATATGGTGGCGCTTGATAATGGTCAACCGAAGCTATTGACCTTACGCCAGCTGATTGCAGCATTTGTACGCCATCGCCAAGAAGTGGTAACGCGCCGTACCATTTTTGAGCTCAATAAAGCCCGTGTCCGTGGTCATTTGCTTGAAGGTTTGACCGTTGCACTTGCTAATATCGATGAGATTATTGCGACGATTAAAGCGTCTGCAAACCGCGGCTTGGCTCGTGAAAACTTACTGGGTAATACTTGGGGTTCAGGTAGTGTTGTAGCGATGCTAACCGCTGCAGGCAGCCAGTCGGTACGTCCTGACTTTATCGAAGGCGAAGATCCAAAAGCGCCGTTTGGTCTGATTAATAATCAAGAAAGCTATCGCTTATCGCTTGAGCAAGTGAATGCGATTTTAGACATGCAGCTGCATCGTTTAACTGGTCTTGAGCAAGATAAATTAACTGAAGAATACCAAGACTTATTGCGTGAAATCGCTCATCTAGAATCTATACTTGGCGATTTTGATAAGCTAATGACCATTATCTCAAATGAGATGATTGAAATCCGTGATAATTTTGGTGATGAGCGTCGTACCGATATTATTGATTCACGTATGGACTTTAACCGTGAAGATTTGATCCCAGAGCAGACAGTAGTGATGACGGTATCACGTACTGGTTACGCGAAAACTCAGCCAATTGATGATTACGTGGCGCAAAAACGTGGCGGTAAAGGCAAATCAGCGACGGCGATGAAAGAAGACGATGTGATTGATCACTTAGTTGTGACCTCGACGCATGCAACCGTACTGTGCTTTACTGATACAGGTCGCGTCTTTAGTTTACGTGGTTTTGAAGTGCCTATCGCCAGCCGCGGTGCCCGTGGACGTCCATTAGTGAATTTGATTGGCTTAAATGCTGATGAAACAGTCACAACGATATTGCCTATTCCAAAAATAGTAGAAGAGTTATCGGTCAAAGGCGAAACATCAGTAGATGCTCTAGTAGATAATGATGATGATCTATTAGACGATAGCACGCAAGCAGAGCCGCCTTTTGTATTCTTTGCAACGGCAAATGGTACGGTAAAACGGGTAGAGCTGAAACAGTTTGCCAATATTCGCTCGAACGGTTTGATTGCGGTTGGCTTAGAAGAAGGCGATAAATTGGTCAGCGCTCGTATCACCAATGGTGGCCAAGAAGTCATGCTATTTGCGTCAAGTGGTAAAGCGATTCGCTTTAATGAAACTGATGCTCGTGCGATGGGTCGTACGGCAAAAGGCGTCCGTGGTATGCGTCTGGCTACTGATGAATTTATCAAATCATTGGTTGTTATCGAAGATGATGTCCGCGAGATTCTGATTGCTTGTGAAAATGGCTTTGGTAAACGTACCTTTATCGAGGAGTTCAACACGCAAAATCGTGGCGGTGGCGGTGTTATCGCTATTAAAACTAGCACGCGTAATGGTGCGCTGGTTCGTGCTACCAAGGTGGACTCTACAGACGATATTATTTTAATCTCAGACAAAGGTACTTTAGTACGTACCCCAGTTGAGCATGTAGCAAGCTCTGGTCGTAATACCCAAGGCGTCACGCTGATTCGTTTATCAAAAGATGAAAAGCTGGTTGCTATGGCGCGTGTTGAGCACGAAGAGGGTAACAATGAGCTGATTGATGCAATGAGAGAAGATGGAACGTTTGAAGTAAAAGGTCAAGAACAGATGGATGTTGATGCGGCGAATAGTGATGCTACAGAGACAGACTTTGATGATACTAGTCATACAGAAACTGACACTGACGAATAACGCTTTTATTAGTTAGCTTTTTGGTCTATTCTTTTATTACCTTTTATAAAAAAAGCCTCTAACGTTATCGTTGGAGGCTTTGTTTTTTTTCTGTTTTTTAAGGCTGTTGTTATGCTTACGACCAATCAGACCGTTCAGGGAACTTTGGCTTCAGTATCATCAAGTTTTTTGTTTTCTTTGATGTTTCTATTTGGGCTATTTATGCTGCCATTAACGGGTACGCAGGTGGCTTCGTGGCGCGTATTGATGATGCTCCTGAGCCTAGTGCTATTGGTCAGTCTTACAAAACAGTGGCAGCATGTATTTGATTATCTCAAAACATTAAAGACGGCAAAAGAGTGGGTTATTTTTGTACTGCCAACCCCGATTTTAGGTGGGCAGATTTGGCTGTTTATGTGGGGACCGGTCAATGGCTTTGGTCTTGATGTGACCTTGGGCTATTTTTTATTGCCGTTGGTCATGATTGTGATTGGGCGTTTTTTCTATCATGAGCATATGAGTGCTTTGCAATGGTTAGCAGCAATATGTGCTGCGCTCGGTATCGGCTATGATATATTGCAATATGGCAGTATATCTTGGGTAACTGCATTTGCATGCTTGGGTTATCCGCCTTATTATTTGCTACGTCGTAAGCTTGCTGTGCCGCCTATTACAGGTCTGTTATCAGATTTGACGTTACTGACGCCAGTGGTGCTAATTATGCTTTATAGCAGCGGCGGCTTTAGTGTGGCGGCGCAAAATACCAAATTTTGGTACATATTGCCGCTGCTAGGCGCTTTTAGTGCGCTTGCCATGTCTCTGACTATGGTTGCTAGTAGTAAGCTGCCAGTGTCGCTATTTGGCGCGCTCAGCTACATAGAGCCTATGCTGCTATTTGTATTATCTATTACTGTGTTAAATCAAAGTCTGGATGAAGGAGGCTCGTTATTCATGTATGGCATGATTACACTGGCATTGTTTATTATGATTGCTGATAGTATGAAAGGCTTTCTTATCCGACGCCGTGACAATCATTTGCATGGTTACCGAGAGCCGCAAGTTGGGAGTTTTCCACCGCGTCGCCGTTTTATCGACCATCGTATAGAAGGGGTATTAAAGGCGCACCGTTTTCGTAAAATCAGGAAATATCAACAGCGAATAGATAAAATCACGCGTAAAATCCAAGCGTTAGATTCAAAGTAGTTATTGATGTAATGATAAGTAGTGTGGCCCGATAAAAGTGGTTTGATAAGTCAAGCTACATAGTAAAGCTATAATAAAAACAGTAAGTGAGTTATTATCAAGCATTATTATTGACTTAAATCGGGTTGTTTGATTTATTAAACTCCTTTATTTAAACAGAATATTGAAGAATTGACTTATAAAATCTGCTATTGAATACTCAAAACTTATTATAAGGATGGTTTATGCTACACCTTCATCACTTGGCAAACTCACGCTCATTTCGTATCTTATGGCTATTAGAAGAGCTGAATGCCGACTACCAACTGACCTGCTACCAGCGTAACAAAGCATACCGTGCCCCTGACAGTTTAAAGCAAATACACCCGCTCGGTCATGCACCGATGCTAGAGGTCGATGGTCGTGTGCTGATTGAGTCAGGCTTTATCATCGAGTATCTATTAAAGCACTATGATAAAGAAAAGCAGTTTAAGCCTGCTGATGACAATGAAGCGGCGTGGGAGGCCTATACGTTTTGGCTACACTTTGCCGAAGCATCAGTGATGCCACCGTTGGTCATGCGTTTGGTATTTACTAAAGTGGTTGAGCAGTCGCCGATGCTGATCAAACCTGTGAGTAAAAGCATCAAAAAGCAAGTCGAAAAAAGCATGATAAGCAAAAGCTTGACTGCCATACTCGATATGATGGAGCAGCATTTACAAGACAACCATTGGTTTGCCGGAGCAGAATTTAGCGCTGCTGATATTCAGATGCATCTGGCTGTGGTCGGTGCCAATGCAGGCGCAGGTTTAGATAGTAGTAAATATACCAATATCTTAACTTGGCTTAAGCGTTGTGAAGAACGTGATGCTTTTAAACGTGCAGAAGAAAAGGGCGGTCGTCTACAGTTTTAAGTGCGACGCTTATTATTAATTATTGATTTAATATAACAATAAAGGGCTTTGTTTATTTATAGACAAACCCTTTTTTTAGGATGAAAAATGACAGATTTGAATAAGTCGAATAATACTGACCATACCAACAGTGCTAATGAACAACTACTTAATGCAGTTGATAATAATGTGAATAGTCAGCAAGTTTCTATTAAAGCATGGTCACAAAAACTGTTGGTAGTGATTCTATGCATTGCCAGCTTCTATGGTGGCTGGAAGTCGTATGAATCCAATATGGTCAATGACTGTACGGCAAATGGCGGACAGATGATTGAAGGCAAAAAAACCATGATATGTCAGTTGTCATAACAGCTCGTAATGATAACCAGCAGAGATAAGCGATGCTAAAACTCATTTTTTTGGGTACCTCAGCAGGCGTGCCAACCAAGCAACGTAATGTAACGGCGCTTGCCATCGAGTACCTCAATCCTTATAGCTCAGGGACAAATCAACAGCAAAACAAGAAATCACGGCCATGGTTATTGATTGATTGCGGTGAAGGTACGCAGCATCAGCTCTTACATACCAAGTTATCTTTACATCAGTTACAAGCGATTTGCATTACTCATGTGCATGGCGACCATTGCTATGGTTTGCCGGGGTTGCTAGCGAGTGCGGCAATGTCAGGACGTACTGCGCCGCTGATACTGCTTGCACCAAAAGCGATTGCCACACTGCTTGATGCTCTTATTTTGACTACCGAATTGCACTTTTCATTTGTTATTAACTTTATGGCGATAGAAGATTTGCTATCTGAGCAAGATAGTAAAAATAAAGCTCAGGTAACTATCAGCTTAGACAATCAACATCAGCTTGAGATTGATATCACGCCGTTATCGCATTGCGTTCCCTCTTATGGCTTTGGTATCAACCAGACGATAAGTCATCGCCATCTTGATAAGAACAAGCTGATAGCAGATAATATTCCAGCCAGCGCGCTGTGGGGCAGACTGCGACAGGGCGAAGATGTTATAACCGAAGACGGTCGCAAGCTTCGTTCAACAGATTATGTCGATAATAAGAGTCAGCGTACAAGGGTAGTGGTGGCTGGAGATAACGATACGCCAGAGTGTCTTAACAATGCTATAGCTGATGCGGATTTACTAATTCATGAAGCTACATATACTCATGAGTTATTGAATAAGATTCAGGCAAAAAATCCAGATTTTGATCCAATGCATAGTAGCGCGCAGTTATTGGGTCGATTTGCCCAAGACAATGGGCTTAAGAACTTAATTCTCACTCATTTTAGCGCCCGTTATCAGAGCTTTGACAATCCAAATAGTAGCACGCCAAATATGGCGCATATTCGATTGGATACCGAAAGTGTTTACCAAGGTAATCTATGGCTGGCAGCAGATTTTGACCAATATCTGGTGAATGGAACAGCGGAAGAAGTGGGTGATAATATAGGCAGTCGCGTACAGTATTTAGGCTCTGCACGCGACCATAAAAATGAATGATATGAGTTTTTAAGACTGACTGTCTTCAGCTGCCAATTGGGTCTGTCCTATCCAATAACGACTGAACTGATACGCCACTCGACCAGAGCGTCCACCGCGTTCTGATGCCCAGCGTAATGCGGCTGATCTGATATGGGTGGGTAACTCATCAATGCTATCTGCATCTTTATTCTCAATATCACCGTACATGTCATCATGACTAGTTTTAGCATCAGTTTTTTGCTGAATAGATAAATAATGATGCACAATGTATAAATACGTGTTTTGATCCATTGGATGAAAGGACAGCCATAAACCAAAACGGTCAGATAAAGACACCGTCTCATCAATGGTCTCATAAGGATTAACCTCATCGGTTTGACCATTATAAATATTAACATTGTCTTTCATGAGCTGCGGTAGTAGATGGCGGCGGTTACTGGTTGCATAAACCAATAATTTGTCTTGCTCTGAATCCAGCGAGCCGTCTAACACACTTTTTAAGGTGCGGTAGCTTTCATCTTGACCATTAAATGCCAAGTCATCACAGTACACCACATAGCGGCATTTGCAGTCAGCTGGTAAGGCTTTAATCGCTGCCCGTATTTTATCAAGCATCCGTAAGTCGTCTCGGGCAATTTCAATAATGCGCAGACCTTCATCATGATAGGCTTGAAGCAATGCTCGAATCAGCGATGATTTACCAGCGCCGCGTGTCCCTGTCATTAAGACATGATTGGCAGGATAGCCTTTGAGGAATTGACGCGTGTTCTGTACCAGTTTTGATTTTTGGGTATCGATACCATGTAAGTCATCTAAACTTAAAAACAAATTAACCGCTAGCGGCTCTAAATGTCCAGTCTGCCCACCGACCCAGCGATAAGCCAGCTGCGCAGGATCAATCTCAATAGTTGGCGTGACCTGCTCTTGCAGATACTGACTGAGCAGATCTAATAAATGGTCTGGCAGAGCATAATTCATAACGGGCTTAGTAGATTGGGGCATAATACTCAGTCGCTTATAAAAATTAAAATGACGTTTGGCTTAATAGATATATAAAGGCATCACTTTACCATGAAAAATAGTGCCAGTATTCCTTGTGTATTACAAGCAGATGCAAAACAAGCGTTACGAGTGCAAGCGCAGCAAATCCTGCCAGCATTAACGGCATTCTTTTTCAGCCTAAATTATAGCGAGATCTCGCATCAACGACTCAGTCAGCAAAATCATGGTAGTGACCTTGACTATCAGGGCTTGACGCACGCCCAACATTCGCAGTTTGGGAATGTGATGATTAAATGGCAGTTATATGCTAATGCTCATCAAGACCTGTCTGATTTAATCTATGAAGCTGACGTCCTAACATCTATAAACAACTTATCAAATAATCAAAGCAATCTTCAAAATAGCCTTTCTGCTATCGTACCACCACTATTGTTTTATGAAAATATTACTTCGAAAATATTAGCGCAGTTGCAACAGCTGACTATCCTGGTCATGCCTTATTATCCAAATGGCAGCTTGGCAAATCAGCTGAGTGCTCAAAAGCATTTCTTATTAACACAGGCACAAAAGAATCAATTTATCCTACAATCTGCTAATCTTATTTACCGCTTACATAATATCGGCTGGCTACATAATGATATTAAGCCCAGTAATATTTTGCTAGAAGGGTTTTTACCAAATAATGCGGATAATAGCCGTATCACCTTTGATTTATTATTGACGGATTTTGCTTTAGCGCGCACGCTTTATCAGCCAAGTGTAGCAAATATTGCTGGCACGCCTGCCTATCTTGCGCCTGAGCGCTGGCAAGGGTATGGCTCAACGGTTCAAAGCGATATATACGCTTTTGGGATTATATTGTATGAGATATTAGTCGGCAAGCGACCATTTGCTGTTGATGCTCAAAGTAGTGATCCAATGATTGATTGGGTGACACAACATTGCCAACACTCTGTGCCGACCTTACCATTAGAGTATAGTCGCTATCAGGACGTTGTTGATAAGGTATTGGCGAAGCAGATAGAGAAAAGGTATCAGAGTATGAGTGAGGTGCTTTTAGATTTAGAAAGTATTGAAAAGTAAATAAGCCCAACAACTAAGGTTGAAAGGATAAATCTAGTAAATCCCAGACACAAAAAAGCCTGCTTTTAGCAGGCTTTAATATTTGGTCTAAGATGTACTATCCGAAAATGGTGGGGCTGGAGAGACTCGAACTCTCACACCTTGCGGCGCCAGAACCTAAATCTGGTGCGTCTACCAATTCCGCCACAGCCCCATTTTCGTTACCTTATCATCTTTGGTGTTGATATTCAAACCCCATCGAGATAAATAACTGATTCGGTAGTGCGTCTCAGTGGTTGGCTATTATATAGAGTTTGAATAGTTTGGCAAGCCCTATTTGCACTTATTTTTAATTATTTAACCATTTTTTTTGCTGAATATCATAAATAATTGATATTACTGATTTTTTAATTCATATTTTTTATCACTTTATTCACACTAATATTACTCTTGATATGATGAGAGGTTCAGCTGCTGTAATTTACGTGTCAGCGTATTGCGTCCCCAGCCAAGTAAATTAGCAGCAGCTATCTTTTTGCCGCCGCTATGATGGAGCGCTGCGGTTAGCAAGACCCGTTCAAACTCAGGTGTTGCTGTCTGTAAAATATCGGTTGCGCCAGCTTGTAGTGACTGCTTCGCCCAAATACCTAAAGCTTGTTGCCAGCTTTGGGTACCAAAAGTATCCTGACTTTGTAGATGATTATTTTCAATAGTGTCTTGTGAGGATACATGCTGCTGTTGATTGTCTAGAGTAGAGGAGATGTTTTCGAGCAACTCTGGAGGCAAGTCATCGATCATAACGGTGTCGCCGGTCGCCATTACTGTCAGCCAAAGACAGACATTCTCAAGTTGGCGGACATTACCACGCCATTCAAAAGACTGCATCATTTGCATTGCTGCCGGATGTAACTGTTTTGGTGCCGTATTCATCTGCTCAGCCGCGCGCTGCATAAAATAAGTGGTTAATGCTGGTACGTCCTCGCGGCGAGTCCGTAAGGGCGGCAATGGCAGGCGAATGACATTCAGGCGATAAAATAGATCCTCACGGAATTTGCCTTGTTTGACCAATTCTTCCAAGTTTTGATGGGTAGCGGCAATAATGCGTACATCTACTTTGACGGGCTGCTGACCACCCACGCGAAAAAACTCACCGTTTGCCAGCACTCGTAGCAGCCGCGTTTGGGTACTAAAAGGCATGTCGCCGATTTCATCTAAAAATAACGTGCCGCCATCTGCTTGCTCAAAACGACCTTGGCGTGAAGTTGTGGCGCCAGTGAATGCGCCTTTTTCATGACCAAACAATTCAGACTCAATCAAATCATGGGGAATTGCTGCCATATTTAGTGCAATAAAGGTTTTATTGTTTCGCGGTGAGTGCTGATGTAAGGCGCTAGCGACCAACTCTTTACCTGTACCTGATTCACCAGTGATTAAAACGGTAATCGGTGAGTGCGCAAGTCTACCAATGGCACGAAATACCGTTTGCATGGCTTGTGATTGACCAATGATGCCGCTTGGATTGTTATTAGTTTGGGGTTTGGGTTTTTCATGAGTTTTACTTTCAGCAGCTTTAGGGATTTTTCTAGCTGATTTGGCTGCATTTGATTTGTTCACAGGCTGTTCTTTGGTATCAGCACTTACATTCGTATTAGACTCGATTGAATGGTTTGATATGACTAGATTCGGCTGATAATTAATGGCTTTATAAATCGTTGCGACCGCATCATCTAAATCAAACGGCTTGGGTAGATATTCAAATGCACCAGTCTGATAGCTGCTAATGGCAGAAGTAAGGTCTGAATGCGCTGTCATAATGACAATCGGAAGCTTAGGAAAGTGCTTGTGTACCCAGTCACTAAAGGATAGACCATCCATCATCGGCATACGAATATCGGTCAATATCACATCAGGTAACAAGGCGATTGACTCTGACGATTTTAGAATATCATTGAGGCGTGTCCACGCTGCTTGTGCTTGGGTAAAGCTGATAACTGTCAATCCAGCGTCTTCAAAAGTATCTGCAAGCACCATACGCAGCGCCGCATCATCATCAATGAGCCATAAAGTAGCAAGCTCATTATCAGGGTTGTTATTGACCGTGACCATTGGTGTTCGCTCATTGCTTGTAAGAGATTGGGTGTCATTATACTGGGTCATGTATTTAGCCTAATAAGCAGTGAGAAGAATTGAGGTGAAGGCATTAATTTTCAGCAATTGGCTGATGAAAAGGCAAATAAAGAGTAAAACGGGTCTGACTATAATGGCTGTTTTTATTATCGACATTAGTATTTGTACTGGCGCCCTGCGATTGAGTAGAGCTGACATCAATCATACCATGATGACGGCTGATAATATCTTGCACAATGGATAAACCAAGCCCAGTTCCTAGCGCGCGACTGGTCACCATTGGGAAGAATATCTGCCCAATGATATCAGGATGAATGCCAGAACCATTATCGGTGATAGCAACTTGTAGTACTTGTTTATGTTGCTGCCCAGCAATCGTATGTTGAAAGGCAACACGCGTTTGAATATGGAGTTTGGGTTGATAGCCATCGTCAAAATCAAGATTATTAAGTGGAATATCTGATGTTGATTGACTGGATACGGCTGGCACGCTTTGCTGCAGTGTTTGTGCAAATTCCGTCATGGATTCGCAAGCGTTATTAATTAAGTTTAAGAAGACTTGAATCAGCTGATCTTTATCAGCACAGAGTTCAGGTAACGATAAGTCATAATCACGCTGTAATAAAACTTGCGGATATTGATGGATGATCAATGCCAAAACGTGCTCTATTGGCTCATGAACATTGAGCATTTGCCAATGTGGTAATTGATTAGAACCAAGAAACTGCCCAATCAGCTGAGTTAGGCGATCTGTCTCTGAGATAATGATGTCGGTATAGCTGCGTAATTTGTCAGCGGTTTTCTGTAGATGGTTATCAGGGTTTGAAGTCGGGCTCGATATAAGGCTAGGGTAGTCAGTATCAGTAGTGTGAGTATTAAAAGAGCGCTCACTAAATTTGATAAATTGACGTTGCAATAATTGCGCGGCACCGCGAATACCAGCCAACGGATTTTTGATTTCATGGGCAACCGAGCGCAGCATATGACGCGCAACATTGTACTGCTGCTGTTGGCGCTGTTCTTCTGAGATGCGACTTTGGCGGTCTTTGCCCCATATTTCTATGATAAAGTAATTTTGCTGCTGATAAATAACAGGGGTCACGCTATAGTCAATCGAGAGTGATAAGTTGCCATTTAATGGGCTGTTTATCAGATGGTCATGGTCAATAAAAGGTTGTTGGTACTGCTTCGCTTGAAAAAAACGTTCAGTCAAAGAGCAGGTTTTGTCTTTTGGACTGTCAATAAGTGTACTGTTTTTGGTTTTCAACTCTTCGGGCGCAAGCAGCATCAACACCGACTGATTAAGCAAACGTCCACTACTGATCGCCAGTAGCTGCTCAGCTTGGGCATTTAGCCAAGTAATAGACAATTCATCATTGACCCACAAGATAGCCGTGAACAAATGCTGCGATATAAAGGTTAAGTCAGGCGTTGGTTTTGCGCTTATAAAATCAGCGGTCATGAGTAATACCTAGATAAATAGAGGCTCGATATAATATTTAACCATAAATCAACACTATAGAGCGGCAAAACTGGCGATTTTTGTAAAAAAAACGTACAATGCGCACAGCCAATTTATCTCTAGCAAGGTTAGCCATGCCCAATATTTCTACCGAGTCCGTTAATACGACTATAGCCCCTTCACAGCCAGCTTCTATACCAAAAGACACTGCCACTCTCTTTAATCCTGCTAAGCCGACAGCAATGCCTGCGCAAAGCTCGACGGACAGTGTTCAACCTTACCATCATAAAGCCAATCATAATCAAAATCGTAGTGTCGAACAAAGCAGCGAGGTAGTTTCAGCAGCTTCAGCTAAAACGACAACAGCAACGACCAATGCCCCTGTCAATGCTGCGCCAAAGATTGGATTTGTGTCTCTAGGTTGTCCAAAAGCCTTGGTCGATAGTGAACGCATTATCACAGAGCTTAGCCGTGATGGCTATCAAGTAGCCAGTGATTATGAAGGCGCCGACTTAGTAGTGGTCAATACGTGCGGCTTTATCGAGTCAGCGGTACAAGAGTCGCTCGATGCAATCGGTGAAGCTATCAGTAAAAACGGTAAGGTGATTGTGACAGGCTGCTTGGGTAAAGAGGCAGATAAAATCCGTGAAATGCATCCCGCTGTACTAGCAGTGACGGGCGCTCATGCTTATGATGACGTCATTAGAGCAGTCGCGTTGCATGTACCAAAGCCTGACCGTGGTTTGGATGCCAGTTATGACCCAAAAATAGATTTGATTAATGAGGCAGGTATCAAATTAACGCCTAGCCATTATGCTTATCTAAAAATATCTGAAGGTTGTAACCACCGTTGTACTTTTTGCATCATTCCAAGCTTACGCGGAGACTTGGTTTCACGTCCGATTGATAGCGTGATGAATGAGGCGCTGGCGCTGAAAAAGGCTGGTGTGAAAGAGCTATTGATTATCTCGCAAGATACTTCTGCTTATGGTCTGGACTTAAAGTATAAGACAAGCTTTTGGAATGGTATGCCGCTGAAGTCTAAATTTTATGACTTGTGCCAAGCGTTAAACGATTTGGGTATTTGGGTGCGTCTGCACTATGTGTATCCGTATCCGCATGTGGATAAAGTCGTAGAATTAATGGGCGAGAAGAAATTATTGCCTTATCTTGATATTCCATTCCAACATGCCAGCCATCGCATCCTAAAAGCCATGAAACGTCCTGCTCATAGCGAAAATACCTTGGCGCGTATCCATGCATGGCGTGAGATTTGCCCTGATATCGTCATTCGCTCAACCTTCGTTGTTGGCTTCCCTGGCGAGACAGAAGAAGATTTTCAATGCTTACTTGATTGGTTAGTAGAAGCCCGTCTTGATCGCGTTGGTGCCTTTACCTATTCAGAAGTTGAAGGTGCGGTTGCCAATGACTTGCCAAATCATGTGCCAGAAGACGTCAAGCAAGAACGTTACGAGCGTTTGATGACGTTACAGCAAGATATTTCAGCCCAAAAACTGCAAGAGAAAATTGGCAAAACCTTGATGGTATTGGTCGACGAAATTGATAGAGAAGAGGGCGTTGCGATCTGCCGTAGTTATGCTGACGCACCAGAGATTGACGGTCATGTCTATGTCGATGATATTGACGCTCAGGTCAAAGTTGGGCAGTTCTTAACGGTTACTATCGACGATGCTAGTGAATATGATCTGTTTGCCAGTTACAAAGGCTAAGCAATCACTGTAATAGGCGCATGAAAATTGCCCAATCGCGGGCAGTTTTTGCTACAATTAGCGCAATTTGACCTTTGTACCTGCTTATCCTTAAGTTGGGCAATGCCGTCAAGTCTCAAAGTAAACTCTATTTGTATATTACCGATAACTTTAATTATAATTCAATACTGACAAGGTGACCTCATGTCTGACAAAAACCCGCGTTATTCTCGTATCTTGCTAAAACTTTCTGGTGAAGCCTTAGCGGGTACGAAAGATATGGGTATTGATACCGAAGTGCTCGATAAGATGAGCTTATCTATCGCCCATTTGCGCGGGCTTGGTGTCCAAGTGGGTATCGTGGTCGGTGGTGGTAACTTATATCGCGGCGCTCAATTACAAAAAGAGGGTTTGGTCGGCCGCGTCACTGGCGATCAAATGGGCATGCTTGCAACCGTTATGAATGGCCTTGCAATGCGTGATGCTCTTGAGCGCCGTAATATCAAAACGCGCCTAATGTCAGCCCTGCCGATTGGTGAAGTCACTGAAAGTTATAGCAGCCGTAATGCGATTCGTTATCTTAAAAATGGCGAAGTATGTATCTTTGTCGCGGGTACGGGCAACCCTTTCTTTACTACTGATACGGCTGCTTGCTTACGTGGTATTGAAATCGAAGCAGGCTTGATTCTAAAAGCGACCAAAGTAGATGGTGTTTATGATAAAGACCCAAGCCTACATAGCGATGCAGTAAAATATGATGGCCTGACCTTTGATGAGGTGTTAGAGCAAAAGCTTGGAGTTATGGACTTGACTGCCATCGCATTATGTCGTGAGCACGATGTGCCATTACAAGTCTTTGATATGAATAAGCCTAATGCTTTATTAAATGTTGTGATGGGCGAGAATGAAGGCACACGCGTCTATCATTAATATCGTACCCAAAAATATGATAAAAGATAGGCAGAAGTAAGACAGCTGCTTATCTGTGAAAACACCTGAATAGTTTTTATAATAAACAATAAATGATTTGTCGGTAGCGATAAATAAGGATACCTCATGATTCAAGAAATTAAGCAAGACGGCGAAGCGCGCATGCAAAAAACCTTGGAAGCGCTTGAAAGCACCTTTAGTAAAGTCCGTACGGGTCGCGCGCATCCAGGTATGTTGACAGGTGTGATGGTCAGCTACTACGGTTCGCCTACGCCTTTAAATCAAGTAGCGAGTGTTAACGTTGAAGATTCGCGTACGCTACTGGTACAGCCATTTGACCGCACCATGGTGCAAGCGATTGACAAAGCTATCCGCGAAGCAGATTTGGGTCTTAATCCAATGACTGCTGATGTGATTCGTGTTCCTATGCCAGCATTGACAGAAGAAACTCGAAAAGATATGCAAAAATTGGCACGTGGCGAAGCAGAAAACAGCCGTGTTTCTATTCGCAATATCCGCCGTGATATGATGAATGACATCAAAGAGTTAGCCAAAGAGAAAGAGATCTCAGAAGACGACGAGCGCCGTGCCAGTGATGACATTCAAAAAATCACTGACAAATATATTGAAACAATCGATAGCCGCTTAAGCAAAAAAGAAACCGATTTGATGGCAGTATAAGCACATTTTTCTGCTGTCAAAAATGATGCGCTATCAATATTTTATATAACAAGTCGCTAAAGCAACAAACAGCCAATATCAAAGTGCTATTGGCTGTTTGTTGCCGTGTAGACAATTAATCTTACTCTATAGCTTGTTTATATTGTCCTTTTTTATAAGCACTTTATATGAATCTTTTTATATAAATTATGAGTTAGGGTTTTTATAAAGTATGGCGCGCGTTATGACTATTTTACCTAAACAACAAGCAAGTTAGCCTATGTCTATGTCAGAGAATTTAGCTCCAGCCCTTCTTCCACGCCATATCGCTGTTATTATGGACGGCAATAACCGCTATGGTAAAGTCCATAATTTAGGCAAAGGTCAGGGGCATATCGCTGGCAAAGATGCGCTAGACCCTATTGTTGAGTATTGCGTCAGTACAGGTATTGAGGTTTTGACCGTCTTTGCCTTTTCCAGTGAGAATTGGCAGCGCCCACCGACTGAAGTGGCATTGCTGATGCATTTGCTGAGCTTAACCATCAATGAGCAGATGCCTCGTATGGTTAAGTACCGTATTCGTTTGCGTTTTATCGGCGATCGCAGTCAGCTTAGTGATGATTTGCAATTATTGATGGCAGATGCTGAAGCAAAAACGGCTGATTTTGATGCTATGACATTGGTCATCGCCATCAGTTACGGTGGACAGTGGGATATCGCTCATGCAGCAAAGCAGCTATTACAGCAAGTGCAGGCAGGTCAGTTATCAATCGATGATATTGATAAGGAAAAACTTGGAGAGTATGTGCAATTGGCAGATGCACCAGAAGTAGACATGCTGATACGTACTGGCGGCGAGTACCGTCTCTCCAACTTCTTATTGTGGCAGTCAGCCTATGCAGAGCTGTTCTTTACCCCAACATTGTGGCCAGATTTTAGCGTCGATGAGCTAGCAGCAATGCTAGAGGATTTTGCTCAACGTCAACGCCGCTTTGGCAAAACCAGCGAGCAAATAGTGACGGCTCAGCAAATATCTTAGAGGTCATGTTAAGAGCATTAGACGACTTTTGTCAATTTGGAGCACTTTCAATAGCGTGCGTCACTATCAATACGCTATTATAGTCAGCAGCTGGCTATGATACGTCATTATCTATAGTAAATATTTATCACGCAATTTGACCAAATGTTCTTCATTATTATAAGGCTCAATAAGTATGTGGCAACGAATTAAGACGGCAATTGTTCTCGTTATTATCGTTGGTATTGCAATGTTTGCGAGCCAAACCCCTATATTATTTGCACCACTTTTAGGGATTGGGGTGATTATTGCCGCCCATGAATGGACTAAATTGATGCCAAAGTGGCGTCAGCCTGCGGTCTTCGTAGTATTGGTGTTGCTGCTGACGTTAGTGTCACTCATGTTTAAAGTCACGTGGCTTTTTTGGTGGGCAGCTTCTCTCGTCATATGGTTAATGGCGCTGTCTTGGGTACGAGTTTTCCCAACGTCTACCAAATGGTACGGTAAGCAGTTGGCGCTAATGGGAGCAGTGATATTAACGGCTTCAATTACGGCTATGTTTTACTTATGGCAATTGTCGCCATGGTGGCTACTATATGTGTTTTTATTGGTCTGGTGTGCAGACAGTGGTGCTTACTTTGTCGGACGCAAGCTTGGCCGCCGAAAAATGGCACCGAACGTTTCACCCAATAAGAGTATGGAAGGGCTGGCGGGTGGCTTAGTCACAGGACTACTGGTCGTAGTAATTATAAGTGTCTTTAAATTACAATTGACGGGTGCAGCGCTCCTCGCCTTTGTGGCATTATCGGCTCTGACGATTTTAGCTTCCGTACTGGGCGATTTGTTTGAGTCTATGCTCAAACGCCGTGCTGATGTTAAAGATTCAGGAACGATTCTACCGGGGCATGGTGGAATACTTGACCGTATTGATTCACTGCTATCTGCTACGCCGATATTTGCGCTTGGTTTTTGGGCAATACAGCAGTTTGGTTTGATAGTCGTTTGACTTGCCTAATACTATCAAAATCGCTTATGTAGTTATCTGACAGAACATAAGCTTAGCTGCTCATTTAATTTTCATCTTATTACTACCGTATCATTTATAGGCACCCATGGTTATGACCCAACGTATCGCCGTATTAGGCGCGACAGGCTCGATTGGCGACAGTACGTTAGCCATCTTGGCGGCACAACCACAGCATTACGATGTTTATGCTTTATCTGGATATCACCGTTTAGATAAGCTGATTGCGCTTTGTCAGCAGTTTGCTCCTAAGCGGGTAGGCGTACCGACAGCTGCGGTTGATGACTTCGCCAAGCGTCTGAGTATAGCAGGACTTGATATTGAAGTAGTCGGCGGCGAAACAGGCCTCGTGGATATCGCTACCGATTCACAAACTGATACTGTCGTTGCTGCTATTGTTGGCGCCGCAGGCTTGCCTTCTACTCTAGCTGCTGCCCGTGCAGGCAAGCGTATCTTACTAGCGAACAAAGAAGCGCTGGTGATGGCAGGGCAAGTGATGATCAATGCGGTAAAAACGCATCATGCAACCTTGCTGCCGCTTGATTCTGAACATAATGCTATCTTTCAGTGTTTACCATTTGCCATTCAGCAGGATAATACCCAAATTCACCGACCAAATCATGGCGTGCGTAAGCTATGGCTAACGGCTTCTGGTGGACCGTTCTTACAGCAGTCATTTGCACAGATGCAGCAAGCTAGTGTCGCTGAAGCGGTCAAACACCCAAACTGGTCGATGGGGCAAAAGATATCTGTCGATTCTGCCACGATGATGAACAAGGGGCTTGAGCTGATTGAAGCCTGTCATTTATTTGATTTGCCTGAAAATAAGATAAATGTGGTGATTCATCCACAAAGTATCATTCACTCAATGGTAGAATATAGCGATGGCAGCTTTTTGGCGCAGCTTGGTAGCCCAGATATGAAAACCCCCATTGCCCATGCGCTAAGCTATCCGGATCGTATCGATAGTGGCTCACAACCATTAGATCTATTTGCGCTCAATGGTTTGAAGTTTATCGAGCCTGATTTGCAAAAATTTGCCTGCTTACGTCTAGCACGAGAGGCGATGCAAGCGGGTACTCACGCGACCATCATTCTAAATGCGGCGAATGAGATTGCAGTATCGGCATTTTTGAATAATCAAATTCGTCTGACGGATATTGCTGATATTAATGAGCAAGCATTGAATGAGATACAAGTTTCGGCATTAACTGAGACTGCCGATATTGATGAGATTTTGGCAATCGATAACCTAGCGCGTCAGCATACTGAGAAGCTAGTGGCAAGATTGGTCTAGATGTATCAAGCGCTATCGCCTTTATAATGATGTTAAGAGTACCTACTGAGAAAAGATCATGACGTTTCTATTAACACTCCTTGCGGCAATATTTGTCTTAGGTCCGCTTATTGCTTTGCATGAGTGGGGTCATTATATTGTAGCGCGTCTTTGCGGCGTTAGAGTGCTCACATATTCGATCGGTTTTGGTCCTAAGCTTTTTGGCTGGACCAGCAAAAAAAGTGGCATTGATTATCGTATCTCGGCATTACCGCTTGGTGGCTATGTCAAAATGCTTGATGAGCGTGAAGGTGAGGTGGCAAAAGATGAGCAGCATTTAGCATTTAATCGTCAGCATCCGCTTAAGAAAATAGCTATTGTGGCTGCTGGTCCTATCATGAACTTCGTTATTGCCATTGCATTGTTCTGGGTGTTATTTATGACCCCCTCAGAGCAGCTTGCCACCAAGATTGGTCAAGTATTACCGGATACGCCTGCCGCGATAGCACAGTTGCCTGCCGGTGATAAAATCGTTGCGATTGACGGTCATGACGTACAGACGTGGGAAGGGATTAATTATCGCCTTGCCGGGCGTATGGGCGAGACAGCCAATATAAGCGTGACGTTGCAATCAGAAGCCAATAATAATGCAACCAAAACTTATCAAGCACCTATAAAAGAATTTATGCAAGGTGCCGCGCAAGGTAAAGACGCCTTATCAAGCTTTGGTATGATACCGTGGCAACCAAATATTGCCCCGATAGTTGGTGATGTAACGCCTGATGGCGCGGCAAGTCGTCAAGGTCTCAAGGCTGGCGACCGCATCACTGCTATTAACGATGAAGCCATTAATGACTGGATTAGCGCCACTCGTATTATCCGCGACAATCCTGAGACTTTGCTTACATTTAGCGTATTGCGTGATGATAAGCCAATTGAATTGCAGATTATGCCGCAAGGTAAAAAAGACAATTTAGGTAACGATTATGGACAAATTGGTGCTATGGTGGCACAGTCTGAGATTGTCATTCCTGATGCGTACAAAACTACGGTGGTCTATGGTCCAGCTGAGTCGTTAATCAAATCGTTTGAGAAAACTGAGCAATTGGCTGTTATGACTGTCAGCTCAATGGGCAAGATGCTATCAGGTATGATAGGTCTTGATAACTTATCAGGTCCGATTACCATTGCCAAAGTCGCTAAGCAAAGTTTTGATATCAGTTGGCAAATGGTATTATCTACCGCCGCCTTAATCAGTTTGAGCCTTGCGGTTTTGAATCTGTTGCCCATTCCAGTATTAGATGGCGGTCATATTGTCTATTATCTGATTGAGCTGATACGTGGTAAGCCACTCTCTGAAGGCGTGCAAATGGTAGGATTAAATATTGGTTTACTCTTGCTGGCAGGTTTCATGGTGTTAGCAATTGGTAATGATATCAGTCGGCTGTTTTGATGATATAGCATACTTCTTGCACGGTAAGATGCGATAGACTAATGGTTTTATGCTTATCCTGTATCTATTGTTAGGCTGATAAGCAATTTCTTTTATCGCCGTGCTGCTGTACTAATTTTATATTTTAGTTTATTTTATGACGCGTTTTATATAAAGTGTTCTGAGTCTGTTCCCTAAGTGTTTACGATATGACACAAAAGAGACCAGATAAGATGTGCTTTTCAACTTAACTTAAGCAAGTTTTTTATTGACGGATAGTGTTTATGCGTACGCCTTTATTTATGAGCGCGGCTGGGTTGCCGTTAGTTGTAGCAATGATGAGTATGCCGGTTCAGGCTGCAGAATTTGTGGTCACTGATATTGGCTTTAATGGTCTACAACGCCTAACACCTGATAGTTTATATCCAGTACTGCCTATTACAATAGGTGATACGGTCAATGATGCAAATCTGGCTGCCAGTATCAAAGCACTATATGCGACCGAAAACTTTGCTGACATTCAAAGCCGTATTGAAGGCGGCAAGCTGCGCTTTGATGTCGTTGAACGTCCAACGATTGCAGAAGTTAATTTTGATGGCAACAAACTTATTCCCAAAGAAGGGCTTGAGCAAGGCTTAAATAACGCAGGTCTTGCTGTGGGTAATGTGCTTAAGCAAGCAACCCTACAAGGCGTTGCAAACGAGCTACAACAGCAATATATCAGCCAAGGTTATTACAATAGTAATATTGAAGTCGATCAGACGCTGCTTGATGGCAACCGCGTCAAACTTGATGTGCGCTTTATCGAAGGCAAGCCGGCCAAAGTAGTTGATATCAATATCATTGGTAATAAGCACTTTAGTGATAAAGAAATTAAAGAAGTCTTTGCAGTAAAAGAGTCCTCGTGGACGCGTCTATTATCTAAATCTGATCGTTATGCGAAAGAGAAGCTCGCGGCAAGTTTAGAAAATTTAAAAGCCCTGTACCTAAATGATGGTTATGTACGCTTTTCGGTAGACAATGCGGTGCTCAATATCAGTGAAGATAAGAGCAGCGTATTTATCGAAGTCAGTCTTAGCGAAGGCGAGCAATATCAGTTTGGCGAAATTAATTTCTTAGGTAAGCCAACTTTTGAAACCAGTGAATTAAAAGAGCTGGTCACTTTTGGTGCTAAAGAAAAGTACTCACAAGCCAAGCTTGATGCCACCACTGCCGCTCTTAAGAGTCGTTACGGTAATGAGGGTTATTATTTAGCGCAAATCAGACCAGTACCCCGTATCAATGATGAGACCAAAGTAGTCGATATCGATTATTATATTGATCCTGCACGTCCTATTTATGTGCGCCGTATCAATTTTACTGGTAACTTAAAAACCCAAGATGAAGTACTGCGCCGTGAAATGCGTCAGTTGGAAGGGTCATTGGCTTCTAGTGATAAAATTCAGCTGTCACGTACGCGTTTGATGCGCACAGGTTTTTTTAAAAATGTTAACGTTGATGTGAAGCCAGTTCCTAATCAACCAGACCAAGTCGATGTAAACTATGCGGTTGAAGAGCAGCCATCTGGTAGCTCAACCATTGCTGCCGGTTATTCACAAAGTGGCGGTGTTACCTTCCAGTTAGATCTTACCCAAAACAACTTTATGGGTACTGGTGACCGTGTTAAAGCTTCTTTGTCACGCTCAGAGACGCGTGATTCTTATAGCTTGGGTTATACCGATCCGTATTTCACAGAAAATGGTGTATCACAAGGTATCAGCGCTTATTACCGTGAAACCAAATACGATGATCGAAACGTTAGTAACTATGTTACCGACGCTTATGGTGCAACGTTGAACTATAGCTATCCGGTTGATGAAACCAAACGTGTGAGTGCGGGCTTAAATATTGATAACACCACAGTACGTGGCGGTAGCCGTCTAGGTGTATCAAGCGTTCAGCAGATTATCGACGATGGCGGTACGTTCGAGAAATTCAATAATGATCAAGATGAATTCTCTGGTCGTACGGGCTTTAAAAACGAATATCAAAGCTACAACTTACTATTCGGTTGGGATTACAGCACTTTAGATCGCCCTGTCTTCCCGAATAAAGGCATGAGCCATACAGTCGATGCGACTATTGGCTTAGGTGATGCCAGTTATCAGAAACTGGTTTATCGTGGTAACATTTATCAACCTATCTATAAAGATTGGGTTGCTCGCGGTTATACCAAACTTGGTTATGGTAACAATTTGCCGTTTTATGAAAATTTCTATGCTGGCGGTTATGGTTCAGTACGTGGTTATGAAGCATCAACGCTTGGACCTAAATCACAAAGCTACAATGATGCGATAGATGATGATGTCCGTTTTAAAGACGAAGAAGTTGGTGGTAATGCGCTAGTCAGCTTTGGTACTGAATTGATTTTACCAATGCCATTTAAAGGCGATTGGGCGGATCAAGTACGTCCAGTACTATTTGCTGAAGGTGGTCAGGTATTTGATACCACTGACAAAGAAAATCGCACCTTTATTGATCCAGATACGACAAATCCAAATAGGGATACTGGTGTACCTCTCTTAACACAAGACAATAAATTGCGCTTTAGTGCCGGTTTAGGCGTCACTTGGTATACGCCAATTGGTCCGATTTCTTTGAGCTATGCTGTACCTATCGGTGACAAAGAAGGCGATGAGACTGAAAAAGTCCAGTTCCAAATTGGTAACACTTTCTAAGCGCTTGCTACTTGCCTGTTACTAGGTAAAGGGTTTGATTCTTGTTATTCAGCCCTTTAGGTAATTGAAGCGTTCGTTAGATTTAGCCGGTCGTCAAGATGATATCTCAACTTGACGACCCTCTTATTCCTGCCAATACTAATACTGATTATGATAACGATTGAGCAACTCATCTCCCAGATTGAGCAGCGTCAGCCTGTTCTTAACAAGGCTGAGCTTAGCGCTGAGCAGCGCCGTCTATCCTTAGAGGGTATTGGTAATTTAACGATGGCCAATCGGCAGCAGTTGAGCTTTTTGGCCAATCCTCACTATCTTTCTAGTCTAGCTAATACTGATGCTGGGGCAGTACTCATCACTGAAGAGCATCATAAAGAAGTGCCAAGTGATACGGTAGCTTTAATTGTTGCGGTCCCTTATTTGGCTTATGCTAGCGTGAGTCAAATTTTTGCTCGTCAACATTCGTTTAGCGGTATTCATCCGACAGCCGTCATCGCCGAAAGTGCCGTTATTGGCAATAAAGTGACTATCGGTGCTTTTTGTGTCATCGGTGAGCAAGTGCAGATTGGTGATCGCAGCGTGCTTGAGGCTCATGTAGTCATCGAGGATAATACTACCATTGGTACAGATGGTGTTATCAAATCACAAGTGGTGATAGGACATGACTGTATTATTGGTAGTCATGTTAGGTTGCACGCTGGGGTGACGATAGGCTCGGAAGGCTTTGGCTTTGCCCCCACTGCCAATCCTAGTGTCACAGGTTGGGAGCGTATTGCACAGTTAGGGCGTGTGCTGATAGGTGATTATGTACGCATTGGTAGTCAAACCTGTATAGATCGCGGTGCCATCGATGATACGGTGATTGGAAATCATGTTATTATTGATAACCTCGTACAAGTGGCACACAACGTCCGTATTGGTGATGGTACGGCTATCGCTGCTCATACAGGTATCGCAGGTAGTACTACAATTGGTAAACGCTGCATTATTGGCGGTGCGGTCGGTATTACCGGACATATTGATATTACAGATGATGTTACCTTATCTGGTATGACTATGGTCACTAAGTCAATCACCACTGCCGGATCGTATTCTTCTGGAACGGCTGCTATGCCAACTGCTAACTGGCGCCGTGCGGCTGTCCGTTTTCGCCAGCTTGGTCGTGATTAGCGTTTAAAGATTCATAGTTAAAGAAAATTGATACTTAGATTATTTATAATATTAAAACTCAGCAAAGCTTTACTCTCAAGCAAGACTTTAAATACAGCAAGGAAGCGCTACTATGAGCACTAGCAATATTGATAACCCAACGGCAGAAGACATCAAAAGCTTGGCTGAACAAGGGTTAACGTTGCCATTAACTTACCATACATTAAAGCATTATTTGCCACATCGTTACCCATTTTTATTGGTGGATAAGATAGTTGCTTGTACACCAGGCGAATGTATCACGGGCATAAAAAACGTCACCATTAATGAAGAGTTTTTTAATGGGCATTTCCCTGATGAGCCTATCATGCCAGGCGTATTGATGGTTGAGTGCATGGCTCAGGTATCAGGTGTTCTGGGTTTTATTAGTGCAGGACTGACGGCAGAAGATGGCTATTTATACTTGTTCGCAGGGGTTGATAAAGTGCGCTTTAAGCGCCGTGTTATCCCTGGTGATCAGCTGATTATCCGCTCTAAAATTGTGATGCAAAAGCAGGGTATTTATAAGTTTGATTGTACTGTACATGTTGAAGATGAGCTTGCGGTTAGTGCGCAGATTATGATTGCCCGTCAGGAGCAATAAACCGCATTAGTCACTTTGAATAATGCATGAAACATTTAAACCGTGATGTTAATGTTTATTCATTAGCATCATCTTATTTCTTGACAAAGGCAGCTTTAGGCTAGTTAATTTCATTAAGCTGTCTGTATTTGTTTTACTAATTTAATTGCATTCGATGATACAAAGGCCTCTATTATGAGTCAGATCCATCCCACAGCACTCATCTCACCGTCTGCTACGATTGATAAAACCGCAACCATTGGCCCTTACTGTATTGTCGGTGATGAGGTTACGATTGGTGCACATACTGTATTGCATCGCCACGTGGTTGTCACTAGATTGACTCGTATCGGTGAATACAATCAGTTTTATCAATTTTCGAGCATTGGCGAAGACCCGCAAGACCTCAAATATGCGGGTGAGCGTACTTGGCTTGAGATTGGCGATCATAATACCATTCGAGAAGCCTGTAGCTTGCACCGTGGTACTGAGCAAGATGGTGGATTGACAAAAATTGGCAGCCATAACTTGCTCATGGTTAACACTCATGTGGCTCATGATTGCTTAATTGGCGACCATAATGTATTGGCTAATAATGTCGGCGTCGCAGGTCACGTTACCATTGGCAATCATATTATTGTCGGTGGTAACTCAGGCATTCATCAGTTTTGTACAATTGATGATTATAGTTTGGTTGGTGGTGCAACGTTAGTCTTAAAAGATGTAGCGGCGTTTACCATGGTTTCAGGTAATCCTGCTAAAGCACATGGTCTTAATATTGAAGGTATGCGCCGTAAAGGCTGGTCTAAAGATAGCATCGACGTGCTGCGTCAAGCTTATCGTGTGGTATTCAGATCTGGTTTAACGACAGGGCAAGCACTTGAAGTATTGAAACAAGATCTGTTGCCAAAAGAGTCAAAAATCGAATTTTTAATTGATTCGCTACAGAAAAGTCGCCGCGGAGTCGTGCGCTAAATTCTGTTTTAATACATCGGTAGCTCATTTTAAATAGTTTTTACCATCAAAACTAAATGTTATAAATAGTAATCATAAATATAAAAAGCCATAACTATTAGTTATGGCTTTTTATATTTATGATTACTTGACTTTTTTAGTTGCTTAGCAGAAACTGAGCCTCTACAACAATGTAAACAATTCTTTCTTAATGTTGCTGGATGCATCACATTGATGCATAGAGTAAATAGTCAAATATTATGGACAGCTATTTATAATAATCAAGGATGATTATAAGCAATATTAATTGAAGTATGAGGAAGGAAAAATGGCTAGTAATAAACAAGATCATGCGCAGTGGAGCTCAAGTTTTGGCTTCGTACTTGCAGCAGTAGGCTCGGCAGTCGGCTTAGGAAATATTTGGAAATTCCCTTATATGGTAGGTGAGAGCGGTGGTTCAGCTTTTGTTATTGCCTATTTGTTCTGTATTGCTTTGGTTGGTTTTCCAGTATTGGTCGCTGAGTGGCTCATTGGTCGCCGTGGTCAAAAGAATCCTATTAATACCTTTAAAGATGTTGCTGTTAGTGAAGGTAAGTCAAGTAGCTGGGGTATTGTCGGCGCAACCGGTATCTTAGGTGGTTTTTTAATTCTCTCTTTTTATAGTGTCATCGGTGGCTGGGCGCTGAACTATATCACTAAAGTTGGCACGGGCAGTTTTGCCGGTCAAAACAGTGACTCTGTCGCTGCAACCTTTGATGGAATGCTAGCATCAGCAGGTACGCTAACGATTTGGCATACGGTATTTATGATCATTACCGCACTTATCGTCGGTATTGGTGTGACACGCGGTATTGAAAACGCGGCTAAAATCATGATGCCATTACTGGGTGTGATTTTATTTATCATCGTTGGTTATAACGTGATAAATGGTGGTTTTGGTGAAGCGGTTAATTACTTGTTTGCACCTGATTTGAGCAAGTTGACCGTTGATGTAATGCTAGCGGCATTGGGTCATGCTTTCTTTACCCTATCTATTGGTATGGGCATCATGGTGGCTTATGGTTCATACTTAGGTCGTGAAGTGAACTTACTAAAAACAGCTCGTACGGTTGTTATTTTAGATACAGTTATTGCCTTAGCAGCTGGTTTGGCCATTTTCCCAATCATCTTTAGCAATGGTCTTGATCCTGCATCAGGTCCTGGTTTGATTTTTGTCAGTCTACCGATTGCTTTTGGTAGTATGGCTGGTGGTACGATTATTGGTACTTTGTTCTTCTTATTGATTACCTTTGCTGCTGTGACATCGTCGATATCATTGTTAGAGCCAAGTGTCGAGTTCTTAGAAGAGCGTACATCGATGAACCGTACGATGTCTACCATTACTGCAAGTACTGTGATTTGGCTATTGGGTATCGCTGCGCTATTGTCGTTTAACCTATGGAGCGACTTTACTATCATGGGCAACGGCATCTTTGATGCACTAGACAAACTTACCAGTAAGTTCTTATTACCGCTAACCGGTCTTGCAGGCATTATCTTCTTTGCTTGGAGAATGGACCAACGTAGCATTCAGCAAGAGCTTAATTTATCAAACGGTACTTGGCAGATTTGGCAAATCGTTACTAAATTTATAGCGCCAATCGCGGTCATCGTGGTATTTGTGGCTGCATTGGTAGGCTAATCATCTATTCTTGATATGTATCCTGTTGATAGTTAGCTTGTTAAAATTTAGTGAACAAAAAAGGCTTAAGATTAATCTTAAGCCTTTTCTGTATTTTATATCCGAATAGCTAACGTCAAATTACCATTACTATTAACGCAAATTCAGCTCTGGCACCGTCTGTCCGCGTTTGCTATAAAATTCATTCACGAACTCATCAAATTTATCTTGTTCGATGGCATCTCTGATATTTTGCATCAAACGTTGATAGTAACGCAAGTTATGAATCGTCGCTAACTGCGCGCCAAGCATCTCTTTGCATTTATTCAAATGCGATAAATAAGCACGACTAAAATTCTGGCAAGTATAGCAATCGCATTCAGGGTCTAATGGACCTTCATCGGTACGGTATTGGCTGTTGCGTATACGTACCACGCCCGCATTGTCGGCGTCGCCTGTGACAAAATAATGACCATTACGCGCATTCCGGGTTGGCATGACACAATCGAACATATCGACACCGCGGCGTACTCCTTCAACGAGGTCTTCAGGCTTACCGACACCCATCAGATAGCGCGGCTTATCGGCAGGCATGTCATCTGCGATATAATCTAGGACGTCTATCATCTCTTCTTTTGGCTCGCCAACAGACAAACCGCCAATGGCATAGCCATCAAAGCCAATTTCAAGCAAGCCTTCTAGTGATTGCTTGCGTAAATCAGCGTACATACTGCCTTGAATAATGCCAAATAACGCATTGGTACTGCCAAGCTTTTTATGCTCATCAACGCAGCGTTGTCCCCAACGTAGTGACAACTCTAAAGACTTTTTAGCTTCATCGTGAGTAGCAGGATAGGGCGTACACTCATCAAACTGCATCACGATATCTGAGTTCAAGCTATATTGAATCTGCATCGATTTTTCTGGTGATAAAAAGACTTTAGCACCATCGATAGGTGATTTAAAAGTCACACCTTCTTCAGTGATCTTACGCATCGCGCCAAGACTGAATACCTGAAATCCGCCAGAGTCAGTCAAAATAGGCTTATCCCAATGCATGAATTTATGTAAGCCACCGAATTTATCAATAATATCGGTACCAGGGCGTAACCATAAATGAAAAGTATTGCCCAAGATGATATCTGCGCCAATTGCTTCGATATCACGTGGTAGCATGCCTTTAACGGTACCGTAAGTACCTACTGGCATAAAGGCTGGCGTTTGTACATCGCCATGATTGAGGTGGACTGTACCACGGCGTGCGCGAGTGACACCACTGGCTGTTTTATGTAAGACAAATTGCATAAGGTAACCGCTATATGAGCTATGAAAATGGCGCTAATTATAGCATTGTTAGGCTTTTTTTGGTTATTGATGTTTATTTAGCTTAGATTTCATGGGGTGTTTTAGTCGACTATAACTAAAAGCTACAGACATCGTGATCAAGTCATTGTTAAAGTAGAAAACAGACCAAAACCCAAATATTAATACCTTATATGCTTTTGGACAATGGAGATAAGTCATGACCAAAAGAAATTACTTAAAGAGCAGCTTATTGTTAAGTAGCTTATTATCGATATCAGGAGCAGCTATGGCTACCGAAGAGCCGAAATATACTGTCTTGTCGCAAACTGAAAATTTTGAATTGCGTCGTTATAATGAGCAGTTGGTAGCGCAAACTTGGGTTTCTGGTGATCAAAATATGGCCAGTCGTGCAGGGTTTAAAGTGTTAGCAGATTATATATTTGGTAACAATACTGCGCCAAGTGGCGAGAGTAGCAAAATCAGCATGACTGCCCCTGTGACGATGCAATCTGAAAATAAAAATAGCAGTGATGAGTCGCAAAAAATAGCCATGACAGCGCCAGTGAGTATGCAACAAAACGATGGAAAATGGCGTGTGCAATTTACCATGCCAAGCCAATACACGCTGCAAACGCTACCAAAACCAAATAATTCAAATATTGAAATTGTGAAAGTACCCGCTAAGAATTATGGTGTTATTAAGTTTTCAGGGCTTGCTGGCAGTGAAAAGGTGGCTGCGAAAACGGCAGAATTGCAGTCTTGGATGCAGGCGCAAAAATTAAGGATGTCAGGTGAACCTGAATTGGCACGTTACAATCCACCATGGACACTGCCATTTATGCGCCGCAATGAAATAATGATCGCTTATCAGCAAAAATAACTCATAAAAAAAGACAGCAAGAGCTGTCTTTTTTATATCTAAATTCGGAATATCGGGTTTAGCTGTTTTGCTCGCGAATGATATTGAGCATACGGCGTAATGGCTCAGCCGCGCCCCATAACAGTTGGTCACCAACGGTAAATGCACCTAGATACTCAGGACCCATATTAAGCTTACGCAGGCGACCTAATGCGACAGTCAAAGTGCCCGTCACTGCAACAGGAGTTAAACGGTTCATAGTGGCTTCTTTATTGTCTTCAACCACATCTAACCATTCATTACCGCTATTCTTCAGTGCCGCTTCGATCTCTTCTAATGGAATGTCTTTTTTGAGCTTAATCGTTAAGCCTTGTGCATGACAGCGCATCGCCCCAACGCGAACACACATACCATCGATAGCAATCTTATCTGCTTCAGAGTTGCCAAGGATCTTATTGGTTTCAACACCACCTTTCCACTCTTCACGAGACTGCTTGTTCTCTAATTGTGAGTCGATATAAGGAATCAAGCTACCGGCTAATGGCACGCCAAAGTATTGTTTAGGAAAATCGTCTGAGCGTTGAGTCTGAGCGATTTTTTTATCAATCTCAAGAATGGCGCTAGCAGGATTGGCAAGCTCATCTTTAACAGCATCACGTAATACACCCATGCCTTCAATAAGCTCACGCATGTTGTTAGCGCCTGAACCACTAGCGGCTTGATAAGTCATGGCGCTGACCCATTCGACCCAACCTTTATTAAACAGCTCACCAATTGCCATCAGCATCAGTGACACAGTACAGTTGCCACCGATAAAGTCTTTTTTACCCTCAGCGAGTGCATTATCGATAACAACTCGATTAACCGGATCAAGAATGATGATGCTGTCATCTTCCATGCGTAAGGTGCTTGCCGCATCAATCCAGTAGCCAGTCCAACCACTATCCCGCAGTGGTTGATGTACTTTTGAGGTATAGTCGCCACCTTGGCAGGTAATGATCACATCACAAGCGGTAAGGGCGTCAATATCATGAGCATCTTGTAGTTGGCTGGTCTTAATACCATCAAAACTTGGCGCATCACCGCCTGCATTACTGGTTGAAAAGAATACTGGCGTAATACCGTCAAAATCTTTTTCTTCCATCATACGTTGTAACAATACTGACCCGACCATACCGCGCCAGCCTACCAAACCTACTGTTAAATCACTCATCAAACTCAATCCTTTTTTACAATAAATTGTTGCATCGCCAACCAATAACAATGCCGTGAATAGCTCCAAAAAGCAAGGTTTTTTGATAGGTTTCGCGGGTTTTACTAGCACTATTAACTATGATAGTTATAACTTTGAGTTATGGTCATTCTTCTAGCTCTGCTAATGAATTAGAAATGATATTCATCATAAGTGAAATATAGACTTTGATAACGGAACAAGCACAGACGTAAGCCTGATCTTTGTAATGTTTTATAGTATCTATTAGGTAATTAGTGTTCAATAGTAGGCGCAGGTTGTCTGGAATGCTAAAGTAAGCCCTTATATATAATGCTTACCTTAAGCACTTTTCGGTTTTATGTTTTTTATTTAAATATTTCTACATGCATTTTATTAAGAGAATTTATCGTTTAGCTATTATAGACGCTAAGCCATAATAATAACGAACATAATCAATGGTGTAACTGTTGATTTGATAAATGGTCGATACACATGATGGATTTCTCCTTTCTATATTACGGTGCGCAAGGACTGGCAGGGCTCGTCGCATTTATCACTATTTGGGGATGGCTACCACTTGATAATTGGTGGGTACGCGGTGTGGATTTCCCTCGTATTCAAATCATGATACTTGGTATCATTGCTTGGCTTGGCATGGTCATATTTGGACCTCAGTGGCAGCTAGAACAATGGCTGTTGTTTGCGGCTTTGAGTATTACGTTAGCCTTTCAGCTCAGAATGGTATTGCCCTATACTCTGCTATGGAAGAAAGAAGTACAAAATGCCAAAGATAAACCGAATGTTGAGGAATATCAGTTAAAAATCATGGTTTCAAATGTGTTGACCACCAATGATGATACTTATAAATTGGTTGAGTTGGTACAACAGAAACAACCTGATATCTTAATTACTTTAGAAAGTGATGAAAAATGGGAAAAAGCGCTTAATCAAGTTGAGTCTGATTACCCTTATACAGTAAAAGTGCCTTTAGATAATTTATATGGTATGCATCTTTATTCTAAGCTTGAGCTGATAGACCCTGAGATTAAATATTTAATCATTGATGATATACCTTCTATTCACACTCAGATACAGTTGCAAGGTGGGCGCGTCATTTGGCTTTATTGCTTGCATCCTATGCCCCCCAGTCCAACAGAAGCTGATAAATCTACGACCCGTGATGCTGAGCTATTGATGGTTGGTAAGCATATTAAAGACAATAAGCAAACGGCCATATTGGCAGGTGATCTTAATGACGTTGCTTGGTCACAGACCACACGTCGTTTTCAACGTATTTCAGGGCTACTAGATCCCCGTATTGGGCGACATTTTATCAATACTTTTCATGTTAACTATCCGTTTTTACGTTGGGCATTGGATCATCTTTTCCATAGTGCTTGCTTCACAGTGATTGATATTGAACGTTTACCTTCGATTGGCTCTGACCATTTTCCTGTGATGACAACGTTGCAATATGAGCCAGAAGAGGAGAGTAATCAAAAAGGAAATGCTCCTACAGCACAAGCAGCCGACTTTAAAGAGGCGGAAAATAAGATCGAAGCAGGCAAAAAAGAAGGTTGCAAGGTGTCTAAAGAGCATGAAGAATCGGAATAGAAGTGAGATTCAGAAGAATCCTAGTAAGCAAAGGATACCTACTAGCTAAACAATTCAGACGTAAGCAAATGCTTACGTTAAATAAGGTCTTTAGCCTCTAGTCGCTGCACATCAATTGTCTTAGAATACATCCATCAACACAAGGATACGCAAGGATGTAGTGTTGAGACAGTATCAATAATAGGACAGGACAGCCCACTGTCTCATGGATTACTGTTTATGACTTAGGATGAGTCAACACGGAAGAGATAACAATAATAATATGAAAAACCATAGCCCCGAACCAATCGCCCTAGGTTCGGGGCTTTTCTTTGTGTATAAGATATTGATTTATATATTTTTACTCGTCTTTTTTATGCTTGAGCATTTATGTATCTGCTATTATTTTCAATTAAATAACAAATCAAAAGGCATATAAAAAAGGATATACGCACTGGCATATATCCTTTTTTATAAAATACTTTGACTGGTTATTTAGTTCACTTGATCATTAACCAAGCACTTGGATATAAGCGCCAGCACGTAGCTCTTGTAGCCAGTCTTCTTTGGCTTGTGGTGCTAGGCGTTGATATAGAGCTTGACGTGCCATAGTACGACGATACTCATCGCTGACATCTTGTTGACGCTTACCTTCAACTTTGAGTATGTGCCAACCAAATTGCGTTTTAAACGGGGCAGAATAGTCACCGACAGCTGTGTTTTTCATCATTGCTTCAAACGGAGCAATCATCTGATCTTCACCAACCCAATCTAAATCGCCACCACGCCCTGCTGAACCAGGATCGTCTGAATACGTTGACGCTAGACTATCAAAAGCAGCACCATTACGTAGCTGACTATATAGGTCGTTAATTTTTTGCTCAGCAAGAGCATCTGTTTGTAGCTCATCAACTTTAACCAAGATATGACGAGTATTCCACTGAGGAACAAGCATGGTATCACTGGCTTTTTTATTAGCAAGCTTAATGATATCGATACCTTCAGGGGTGACTAAAGGCGCACTCACAGCGCCAACCTCAAGTTTGGTAATCTCGCTCGATAGCTCAGTTGGGAGGGCAGCGGCTTTATGAAAGCCCATATCACCACCTTGTAATGGGATAGGGTAGCTGCCTTGACTGGCTGCAATCGCTTCAGCGACATTGACATTTGGCACAAGAAGGCGTGTACGTAACTTTTGCGCCACTTTTAAGGCGTCATTACGCTGTGCTTCTGATAGGCGACTATAGTCATCCATATATGGAACACGGACATGGACTGTCTGATACTCACTTTGGTTCAAGCGTTTGGCTTCAGGTGATGCCAAAAATGCATCAATATCCTGCTCGCTAATACGCACACGATTGGTGATTTGACGCTGTTGTAAGGCTTGAATAGCGGCATCTTCAATCAACTGCGCGCGCAAAGTCGCATAGCTGCCCGATTGCGCTGAGTCTAAACGCTGTTGTAAAGCGGCGATGCTATTTAAACCTTCTGCTTTTGCTATTTGTTCTAAGCGCTTATTGATAGACGCTTCATCGGGATTTAAACCAACACGTTTGATCAAGGACAGCTGTAGTTCGCGCAAAATAAGCGCGTTTAATACTTCTGACTGTAACTGTGCTGAATTGGCAATAGGTTCACCCGCAGCTTTTGCACGTGCCTGTGTCTGAGCAATGGCAGCAATGAGATCACTTTTTAAAATCGCATTTTCATTCACCAATGCAATGATGCCATCTGTACTATTGGCAGGCGTTAAACGAGCCACGTTGTTTTTTTGAGTCGTCGTCGCTTGCGCTTTTGCAGAGTTCACCGTTGCTGCTTGGGCACTAACGCTCATACCAAGAGCAGTCATTAAGCCCATCGATAGGAATACTGCTTGGCTTGTCTGGCGTAAAGAAAAAAATCTCATGATGCTCCTCATCAATGTCATTGCATCGGATGGTAATCGGTTAAATCCACTCGCCACTATTTTAGCATCAAATAATGTTAATACTAAAATAGTGGCTAGGGTTGTTTGTAATAGAATGCAAACCAGTTTATACCATACATACTAGGCTATAAATTAGGCTTGTTTCTTATCATGTTATTAGTCTTTCCATGCATTTTGAACAGGTTCAAAACCTAATACTTTATCAGCAAGTAAGCGTGTCAGACGGCTACTACCACTGCCAAGACCACTTAATCTTACTTCTGCCATAATCGCTTGTGTGGGTTTTTCAGCAATATTCAAGTCATTATAATAACGACGACCATAAACCGCAAAGCCAAAACAGCAATCTTCATAATCGATCCCAATCAATGAATCGAGCATTTGGTTGCGATTATAGTCGTATTGACCTTGAGCCAGTACACGCCAGTTATTATTGATTGGGAAAACTGCTGACGCTGTCAATGCAGACAGTGGTAACTGGTTGGTATTTTCATCACGTTGACGTTTGATAAAGCCTACATTAAATAAGCTTCTATCAGATGGCTGGTAACGTAACTCAGTAGTAATATAATTTAAATCGTAGCTATTGGTCAGCGCGCCACTCACATCGACCCAGACATTATTATAAGGCTGTGTGCTGGTATCCCAAACTAGCCCTGAAGAGGATGAGGTAAAGACAGGTTTTGTATTATCAAGCGTAACGCGTCCATCATCGAGATAAAATTGTTCACCAATGCTACCATCAAAACGTGTCACGCCCGTTGCATCGATGTAACGATAGTTAATACCTGGGGTAAAAGCATGTAAATCTTGTAAGCGATCATGCCCTAAAAACCAGCTGTCTGAGAATAACTGCTCATAGTTAATAGAGGCAATACGAGTATTAAAGTTTGGAATATCGTTTTGGTCTTTATAAGGCGAGTAAGTATATTTCAGGCGCGGGCTAAGTAAACGATAACCACCTAACGTGTCATCAAATGCGCCAAACGGTGAGCCGGCTTGATAAAAATGTAAACCTGCATCAATACTGGCTTGCGGGACAAACACTGACTGGCTGCCATCATCTTTATCCAGTGAATTGTCAACTAAGCTATCTTCATCATAAGTGGTAAACAGATGTTGTAAGCTTAGCTTTGGCTTGATATAACCCCATGAGTTCTCCATAGGATAAGATGCACTGAGTTTATTATAAAAACGTGTGCCACTTTTTTCATTCTCAGAGCTATCATCGATAGATTTTTTAAAATAAGCGGAGTCACTGACGCCAGTGATATCAAAATGCTTTGCCCAAGGTAGACGGTAATCAAGTTTGAGCTGCGGTAGGCGCGAGTAAGGCTTGTCTTTATCTTGCAACATCTGCCCATTGTTATTCAACGCATCAAGTGTTTGGAAGGTTTCTACTTTTAGCTCGCCGTCGACATAGTCGTTATAATAATTCAGTTGCGCTCGTCGCGGCAAGTTTAAGGTGTTATCTGATAAACCTAGCGTATCAAAATCATTAAGGTAGTCGGCATCAGATACGTAGCTGTATTTGGCTTCACCGCTCAGGCGTGGGATGCTGGTAGATGACCAATAATGATCATAGAACAAACTGCGGCGGTCTTCGCCATCGTATTCTTTGTCATTAGGCAAGTAGGAACCATTAAAGATACCCTCGCCATAATTTTCTGTTAAATAACGAAACTCTCCAGATAGCATAGGATTACGAGTGGTATAAATATGCGTGCTTAGCGTGGCATCATAGTTAGGGGCTAGGTTGAAATAGTAAGGCACATCAATTTCAAGTCCGTTTTCGCTACTGATACTTGCATTAGGCAATAAAAACCCACTACCGCGTCGACTGTCTATCGGAAAGTTAAAATAGGGCAGATAAAATACGGGCACATCAGCAATACGGAAGGTGGTATTGTAAGCTTCACCGCGTCCTGTCTCAGTGTCTAAATCTATGCTTTTGGCATCAAATTGCCACTTACGATTGGTCGGAGGGCAGGTGCTATACATGACCTCATCCAATTCATATTGGCTCTCATTCGGTCGGTTTAAGCGCTTGGCATAACCATGTGCTTGTAGCTCAACACTGGCAAAGGCAACATTTGTAGCAGTAGATTGCCCTGTTTCAGTATTATAATTCAAATTGTCAGCGACACCAATGAGACCACCTTGTGTTGCTTTATCAGTAAGGCTAGTTTTACCATTTTGCTGAGTGCGGTCTTGTGCACCATTTACAGAGACATTGCCAGTAGCTTGGTCAGTAAACATCACTTTACCTTGCGCCGCTGCCACCCCGTTGCTTAAGTCCAATACGATTTTTTCAGCCTCAATATGCTGAGTCCCTTGGTCAATGATGACATTACCTGATAGTTCGGCATAATCGACATTATCATAGTAGCCATAATCTGACTCTGCAAATAGTGGCGCTTGATTGTTAGGCAGACCATTTAAATTGGGTGCTGGTTGACCATTACTGGCGCCTGCTTCATTAATAGCCCGTTGATAGTTAGGGTTTTTCTTAGGATAAACCCATTGTCCTTCACAGCGCGCCGCACTATCGACTGTATGTGACAGCAAGCGCAGATTGCTACCTACGGTTGGGATATTAGTCGTTACAGGCGTCAAACTGTTTTGAATATTATTTTGTTCGTCGGTTACGCTAGTGCCTGTAGTATTGTTTGATGTTGCAACATTCGTATCTGGCGTCAGCTCATAAAATTCTGCTAAACGTTTAAGGCTTTCTTGAATACTCTCATCATTGGTATCAATTCGACGATTACCAGCTTTTGCTGCGTTGCTTGTATTTACTGGGGCAACGCGGCTATCTTGGCTCGTCTTGGTACGATCGTTAATCGCAGTGATATTATTGTTATTTACAGCCGCGTCATTACCTAGAGTAGCATCACTACTCAAACTGGCTTTTTTATAGGCTGCTGATTGCTGACTGTCGCTTTGGTAGCTGATGTCTTGATTGTTGATTTCATTATTAAAACCAGCATCAGTTGCTACGTCATCGGCATACTGGTTTGAGCTATCAGTCACCAATGGCTCAGGCATCATCGAGTCAGTCTGATTGATAGCGGCGCTAACGGTCAAGCTCGATAAGCCCAGCGCGCCAAATAAAATCAAACGGATGCTTTGGTAAAGCGGAGAATATAACAAGGGCACACCTATGATTTGTAGAGCCTATTGGATTGCAATATATCGTCCATCAAGTCTGTTTTAGACAGCTACAGGGCTTTATAAACGAATAATAAATAATATAATCTTAAAAGTTGGGACGTTTTACATATAATGACGACTAATCATAGTCAAAAAAAACCAAATCAGCTACACTATTTATCAAATTATCAAAGTTTATTAGATAGCCATGCTATTTTTAAGACAACAGCGACTGTGCAATAAGCGCTCACTATTTTAGCAAGTATTTGTCCTACTTATCACTCATTTAGTCATTTACGACTTATATTTAACCTGCGATGCTTTTTATGACCGAAAAAACTATTACCGACGAACGAATATTGGAACTTGCGATACCTGCCATTAATACGCGCCAAGAGTCATTAGAGTGCTGGTTAAAGCAAGTGTTCGAGAATCAAACCTTTACCCTTGAGAGCTTACCTGGTGATGCCAGTGCTCGCCGTTATCACCGTATTCAGCTAGTAGCTGGTGGTACAGATGATACGACAAAAATAGCGCGTTATATTGTCATGGATTCGGCTGATGAGCAAGACGCGATGCAGCAGTTTATTAATGTGGCAAAGCTCATGTCGCAAGCCATCAATGTGCCGACGCTGATCGCGCAAGATGTGACAAAAGGCTTTTTGGTCTTGCAAGATTTTGGCGCGGTAGAGTTCGCTCATTTATTGGTTGGTGCTACGCCTGCGCAAGTAAATGACTACTATAAATTAGCGATGCAGACACTAGTTGCGTTGCAACAGATACCGGTAGAGACAGCAAAATCTCAGCATCAATTGCCTGATTATGATGCTGCAATGCTAACCCGTGAAATGGACTTATTTAGCGACTGGTTTATTCCGCATATTGGCGTGACACTTGATACGTCATTATGGGAAAACCTAAAATCAGCCTTGATAGAAGAGATTCTATTACAACCGCAAGTCATCGTCCATCGTGATTATCATAGCCGCAATTTGATGCAGGATCAGGCAGATAACACGCGATTAGGGGTGATTGACTTCCAAGATGCGGTGATTGGCGCGCATAGCTATGACTTGGTATCATTGCTACGTGATGCCTATGTCGAATGGTCGGAAGCACAAGTAACGCAATGGATTTATGATTTTTGGCAATTGCAAAAACAAGCAGGACTGGCAACAGCAGACAGTGCTCAGCAACTTGAAAGTCAGGTCAATATCATGGGCGTACAGCGGCACCTAAAAGTGCTTGGTATTTTTATCCGGCTTTATGAGCGCGATGGTAAAAGTCGTTATTTAGCGGATATTCCTAAAGTCATGCGTGATTTTCTTTTTGAATTAGAATGGCTAAGTACAAAAGGCAGTGCGCGTCTGCAACAAGTCGTTTTGCCATTTAATCAATGGATAATGGATACAGTATTGCCTGCTTATCAAACCAAATTTGTGCAGCAATATATTTAACGCTCATATATTTAATGTCAATGTATTCAAAGCTATTGATCATCAGTCGCCTCGTATAAATTTCGCCAAGAATAAGGATTATCTATGTCGGTAATAACGCAAGCCATGATTTTGGCAGCCGGTAAGGGTACGCGCCTGCGTCCATTAACCTTAGAGACACCAAAGCCGTTAGTGGAAGTAGGTGGGCAGCCACTTATTATTTGGCATATTAAAGCGCTACAAGCTGCTGGTATTACTGATATTACGATTAATGCCTCTTGGCTGGCTGATAAGTTGATGGACACGCTTGGCGATGGCACGCAGTTTGGTGTACAGTTGCATTGGTCACTTGAAGCTGACGCGCCATTAGAGACAGCAGGTGGTATTTTTAAAGCGCTACAAACTGGAAAGTTAAAAAATGAACCATTTATCTTAGTCAACTCTGACGTATGGACGACGTTTGATTTTAGTCAGTTGGTCACGTATGAGCTAAGCGCAGATCAGCGCGCCCATTTATTGTTGATTGATAATCCTGAGCATAATGAGGGTGGCGACTTTGCTATTAATAATGGTTTGGCAAGCGAACAGGCCATTGGTGAAGCCGATAAATATACTTTTGCTGGCATCAGTGTTGTGTCGCCACGACTGGTTGATGGCTTGGTATCAGGTCAATCTGCCGCCCTTGGACCATTACTTAGACAAGCAATGATAAAATTCCAAGTAACGGCTGAGATCATGCCTGATAATTGGATAGATGTTGGTACGCCTGAACGCCTAGAGCAGGTAAATACCTTTATAGAGAATAAAGGTGTAAGCGAACATTGCGGTGCTTAATTTATAATATCCAGTAGTAATAGGCTATAAAAAACCGCAGCGCTAATCATTGATTAGGGCTGCGGTTTTTTATGAATAGCGAATGAGATAACTATTTATATTATACGTTATACGCCCATTGCCAATTTAATCAGCTGGGCAATGGTAAAAATCGTCAGAAAACCTGCGATATATAAACCAATAAACCATGCCCACTGAGATTGTTTTTTACTAAGATTTTTCATGATATTCTCCTAAACAGTGTTCTCCTGAAAACTATAGGATATAGAATACTGCTCAATAGCTATTAATACATGTGCTCGTGATCCGTTTTACCTTTAAAAGTATAGTAGGCAAACGCGGTATAGCTCAAAATAATGGGTAGCATAATGCCAGCACCAATAAGCATAAATGATAATGAAGTATCTGCTGCTGCTGCCTCATAAATGGTCATTTGATACGGCACGATGTAAGGGAAAATCGCAAAACAAACACCGATATAACCCATCAAAAATAGCACGACAGTCAATAAGAACGGACGATATTCACGCTCTGAGGTCAAGTCTTTACGCATAAAGAAAAATAACGCCAAGACGATAATCGGCATCGGTGCAAGGTACAATAACCCTGGGAAACTAAACCAACCTTCAAGCGCATCAATGTCTGAGAAATACATAAAGGCAGTCACGACAATCATTGCGATTACCAATGCTGATAGCATCCAACCAGAAACTTTACGCGCCCAAACTTGCAGCTTATGCTCAGTCTTAATAATCAACCACGTCGAGCCAAGCAGCGCGTAACCGATAATCAGAGCGATACCGCAGACCACAGAGAATGGCGTGAGCCAATCAAAAGGGCCGCCGGTATATAAACGATTACTTGCCTCTAATCCTTGTACCAACGCGCCAAGCATAATCCCTTGGAAGAAGGTAGCAACCACAGAGCCGATAAAGAAAAAAGTATCCCATACATAGCGATGTGAAGTTGCTTTAAAACGGAACTCAAATGCTACGCCGCGCATAATCAAACCGAACAGCATAAAGGTCACCGGCAGATAAAGCCCTGTCATAATAATGCCATAGGCGACTGGGAAGGCGGCAAATAAACCACCACCGCCCAATACTAGCCATGTCTCATTACCATCCCAAAAAGGGGCAATAGAGTTCATCATGCGGCTACGGTTTTTGTCCGAGCCTGCAAACGGGAATAAAATACCGCAGCCCAAATCAAAACCATCAAGTAGCACATAAACGAAGACGGATAGGGCGATCAAGCCACCCCAAATGAGAGGTAAATCTAATACGTCACCAAAGTTAAACATTAGCGTAATCCTCCATCTTCGACATCATCAGCAGGCTGATCCAAATCTTCTACTTTCTCACTGGCATTGCTATCGCCGCTTAACGTGCGGCCTTGACCTTCAGTGATAGAGTGCTCATAGAAGTTATCATCAGCAGGGTCTTCATACGGCTGTGGACCCTTTGCGATCAAGCGTAAAATATAAAAGCTGCCTGCGCCAAACACAAAGACATATAGCACGATAAAGCCAATCAGCGTCGTTGCCACTTGTTGTGCCGCAACCGGAGACATGCTTTCTGCCGTTCGAATGACGCCGTAAACTGTCCACGGCTGACGTCCGGTTTCAGTGACGAACCAACCAGCAAGTAGGGCGATAAAACCCATCGGCGTCATCATCATCCATAAGCGGTGGAACCAGATACTATCAGAATTAAATTGCTGCTTTTTAAAGTACTTATACAGACTAAATAGTCCCACCAATACCATGAGCATACCGATGGCAACCATGATACGAAACGCCCAAAAGACAACGGGAACGAATGGACGATCTTCTGGTGCCCAGTTTTTGAGCCCTTTCACTTCTTTATCAAATGAGTGGGTTAAAATTAAACCGGACACATAAGGTATTTTAACTTCATAGTGATTCTTTTCCGCTTTTTGGTCTGGAATACCAAATAATACCAGCGGCGCACCGCGCTCATTTTCCCAGAGCCCTTCCATTGCTGCGACTTTCACAGGCTGGTGCTCTAGCGTATTAAGCCCATGCATATCGCCAATCAGTACTTGTGCTGGGGCAACAAAAATCGCCATCACCATCGCCATACCGAGCATGACACGACCATGTTTGCGATGTTCGACATGTTTTTTGGATTGTAGATAATATGCACCGATGCCGCCGATAACAAAGGCCGTCGTCAAGAAAGCTGCGGTCATCATATGGGCATAGCGATAGGGGAAGGAGGGGTTAAAAATGATTTCTAACCAGTTGGTGGGATATAGTAGACCATCTGCGCCAACTATAAAGCCTTGTGGCGTCTGCATAAAGCTGTTAGCAGCCAAAATCCAGAACCCTGATATCAGCGTACCGATAGCGACAATTGCCGTTGAGGCAAGGTGCATACGTTTACTGACACGACCCCAGCCAAAGAGCATAATCCCTAAGAATGATGCTTCTAAGAAAAAGGCGGTCAATACTTCATAAGCAAGCAAGGGACCCAGCACGTTACCCGCTTTATCGGAAAAAACTGCCCAGTTGGTGCCGAATTGGTAGGACATTACCACGCCTGACACGACACCCATGCCGAATACCACGGCAAATATTTTTACCCAGTGTTTGTAGACTTCGGCATAGATAGGCTCACCAGTTTTTAACCAGCGAAACTCTAAAACGGTCAAGAAGCTGGCAAGTCCGATTGAAAAAGCTGGAAAAACAATGTGCCATGAAATAACAAAAGCGAACTGGATACGCGCAAGCATCAGCGCATCAAGCTGGTCAATCATAAATGTAGCGAACATAAGCGGTTACCCTTATATTGTAGCTGAATAGCGCTTGCTTCCATGTTACGCTGAAATCATTGTTCGTAGCTGTCCGTCGATACGGATGTCAGTAGGATAAGAAGTGTTACGAACAATAGTCAATGTAAACTGGCTATCGTTGTCATTTAGACAACACCTTATCTATGATAATTTAAGCACTACTATTTAGTTAAAGTAAATAATTTATGTCCTTATAAACTATAAGATATGTCTCTTATGGCATTATTAAAATATTTTCTATTTCAGCATTATGCGCCTGAGTCTGCTTACGCGCAAGTTGCTATCCAGCCATATCACGCACCTATTGGTCATAAATGATTAACAATGTAATATAGTGTTTTTCAAGCTATGGCTATTGTTTAAGTAAGGTTATCAATAGATACAGAACAGTAATATAAAACAATACCTTTTAATAATATTTTTTGGCTATCTATTGTAAAAAATCTACTGTGAAAATAACCAACCTGTCATTCAATTTGAGCTATTGCTGTAATTGTTTATGCAATATACGTCGCAAAGTCAGAATGGTTTGTGGATTTTCTTGGATACTATGACCGCCATTGATCACAGTCTCAGACGCTGCACCATCAAGATGCGCACTGGTATAGGGTACGATACCATCTGACAGACGCTCAGTTAATGCTTGGCTAATCTCTTCATTGACGATAACAGCAGCAACCAGTGCTTCAGGTGGCAAGGTATCTGTCTTAGTAGTCGCATCTTTTGCAGTCTCTCCATCAACTACAGCAGCTGAAACGTTTAAATTATCTGAGTTTTCTACATTGCTGGTACTACTGGTATCGACAGTCTCAATTACGCTATCGTCATCTTCTATGACTGCTTGTGACAAATCAAGTTTGACGCCTTCCGGTTGCATTGCAGCCAGACCTCTTGTGATATCAGAATCGTTATTGGCAATAATCGAATGATAAGTAACACGTTTGTTGATGCTAATGTCTTTGGTTAATTGAATAAAGGAGGATTTGTCACTCAATTGACTGGCACCATTTTGCAGGTATAACGCCCCTAAAGGGTTATTCGCCAAGTCGCCTTTTATAGCAATGGTTGCCAAATTGTCCGTAACGGTTTTTACTAAGCCCACCGGCAAATAAATAATGCGGCGTAACGCACGGGTAAACCAGCGATCGGCATAGTCAGTACCTTGGAATGGTGAAGATAAAAAGACTGCCGTATCAACTTGCGGTAGCGCCTTTAATTCAAAACGGTTGCGTAGCTCTTTATTGGTAAGTGCTTGCTTGAGCATGGCGTCAACCTGACGCTGGCTGCTGTTGGCTAATAAACTGTTATCGTCTAATGCATCCAGATTATTCGCCAAATTATCATCAGATAACATCATGCGAGCAATGATGCCGCCCATGCTATGGCTAATAATGACGCTGTTCTTACTGGCAAGATTTTCCCCTGCAGGGTCTGTTTGCTGATAAGTGGCAGTGATTAATTTTTGGATTTGATAGCGATTTTCTAAAATAGGCAGATTGGTCGGATAAAAGATTTGCCATACCTGATAGTTATTACGTAATTTATCATCATTAAAAATATCGTTGGTCAAATTGACCCACGTTGCCGGACTTGATGCCAGACCATGCAGCATGATAATCACACGTTTATTAGGGTCGTAGGGCTCAAGCATAAAAAGTTTGGGTAAACTGGCTTCTTTTTGACGGGTAATAAGGTTTAGATAGCCGACACCATCGAGCTGATTTTCTGCTAACCAGAGTCCATAACCGGCAGAGAAGTTGGCGGCCAGTGGATAGTCATCGCCTAAGATAGAGGCGCTCTCGCTGCGGTAAGGGTTATATAAATGGATATCTAGCTGCTCACTACTTAGGGTGTCGAGTACGCTAGTGCCCGTAGGTTTAATCAGTCCTGTCATCAATAGATGCCCAGTAGGATAAATGCGTGAGCTGGCATCTTCTTCTTGAGCAATTTTTGCAGCGTTGCTTGCGCTATTGTTGCCAAGTCTGCCATTAGCAGCTTCTTGACCGATTTGACCTGAGAGCGAAGAGAGTAATAATTGACGAATAGTGGTGGTATAGCGATCGTCCAATGACGCCACCAAACTGATACCTAAACCTGGTCGCTTGCTAATAGAGTTTAGCCCCGACAAGCGCAGCTCATAAGTTGACACTAAGTCTGCTAGCGCAGAATTTTTCTCATTGGCATTTTTAAGATAGTTGTTTTCATTTGGCAAATACACGTTTAAATGATAGTTGTCTACTTGCACCTTCATTACTTTGACTTGATCGGTTGGCTGTCCTTTGACGAGTGAACTATTGGCAATGGCTGCATTGACGGCAAGCTCACTACTATCAAGCCTGCTGGTATTAGCGCTCGTGGCAAGATGCTCTACTTTTACATTGCGCATCAATTGGTTCATGTCGCCTGTTGATTGATAAAGCTGAGTAATAACATCGTTGCTCGCGGCATTATAGATATCTTGAGTTTGGATATCGATATCGCTTGGGATACGATTTTTTGCCCGCCCGCCACTTACTTTTTCATCGGCTCCTTCAAAATCATGCTCTAGACTGTCATAGAATAAGTAGGTATAGCTGGATTTGATGGCATCAAAGAGACGCTCTTGATAGTCAATTAAACATATCTCGGTTTTGCTCTGCTGCGCTTTAGCTTCAGCATCATCCAAAGGTGCATTGGCATAATAGGGATCAAGTGGCGGACGGGCAAGCGCATTGCTACAGCTTTTTGAGGTAGCGAGTTGGCGCGCTTTTGCATAGTGTAACTCTGAAAAGGCGGCCAGTGCTGGGCGATAGTGCCTATTAAGCATGCTATCAGCAAGCTGTGTTAAGCAAAGCTCAAACTGCTGCATACAGGCTTGCTCATTGAGCCCTGCTGATAATAATAATGATGCGGTATCACTACTGAGCTTGTTATCAGTGACAATATTACCTCGCTGCGCCGAAATCGTCTTGGCAGAGGCCTGTCTATTGACAGAGACCGTGCTACAGGCAGGTAATATTGCCATAGCTGATAGCAGTGCCAATACAGCTAAAGGCATCTTATTTTTATGAGTGGCTTTTGGCGCATTATTGACAGGGTCGGCGAAAATCATAGGTAATTCCAGTGAATAATGGACAGGCATGTATTATCAAATAGCAATTATATTAGGATGAGTGTAGCGGAAGTTTGGTGCTTCGACTATCGTATTTATCGCCTTATATTCAAATTTTGCTAAATTTATTGGCTACGAAGCTGGAGAAAACAGCACTACTGAAAAGATAGAATAATAAAGAAGGATAGCGCTTCAAATAAAAGTGAATGTAAGAGCGTGATGACACTTTATTTGACATTTATAATGTGCGTTTATATTGGGTGCAAAAAAGCGCCTTAGTTCTATATTGTTAATTTCTCAATATAAAAAAAGGCGCTAGATTGCTGTTTTTTAACTAGTATTGATAACGTATTTGTCATACATCATCTTTATAAGGTTTTGATTTACATATTTGGTTTTATATTTGATGCTGGTATATCCCAAATATAAAACTTACCGTCTTCGATTAGCTTGATTTGCTGACGGATAACCGTATTGTCTGGGACTTTCTGCTCTAAACGACGCAAACGCTCTAACGCTTTTTCACGGCGATCACTCAAGACATCCGATTGTGCCAAGCTTTGCTCTGCTTCGGTATAACCTAAGCTAACCGCTTGATCAAGATACTTTTGACCTTCTTTAAAACCACCGCCTTCTGAAAGCATCATGCCATATATAAAGTTGGCTTCGCCGCTATCCGGTTTGATTTTGATGGCACGGTCAATATACTGCCCACCACGTACCGTATATTCTGACCCTAAGTCTAAGTTACGTCCCATACCATTTAGCTTAGCAGCACGCAGTAACACATCGTAAGAAGCCTTAGGCGATTTGGCATAAGGCTCAATCCAGTCAGTTAGTACTTTGATTTTTTCACGAGCGTAATGACGCTGGGTGCGGTTAGGGAAGTTTGGTGGATAATGGCGTGCATAGGGTGATGTGTCTTTAATAAAATCATCGAGTAGACTGACATCCAATTTGTCTGTACCAAGACCGGTTTGCTGCGCTATCAAGATAGTAGGTACAAAACTGATATCTGATAGCTGTACTTGTGGTGTTGGGATGTTTGACAGCTGACCGCCACGCAAATCGATACCCGTTGCAACCATCGGTCCACGCTCATAAACCCGTGTCGTCCCTGTAAGCTCAGTATTCTGATTGGTTTGGATGGCTTGATTTTGGATAGTATTTTGAGGCGCACGAGTGGGAGTGGGCTGTGTATTGTTTATTTGAGTATTAGTAACTTGGGCACTGCTTTGTTGATTAGCGTTGATATTTGCTTGAGCACTCACTTGTGCTGCAGTACTTGTTGCCACTTCTGGTTGAACAGTGATTGCTGCCTGAGCACTGACAGCTGCATTAGGTCTAGCAAGACGAATCACTCGTTTGCTTGAGTCAATAGCGCTCGGTACAGAAGTAGTTGCAGTCGCTGAAGCATCAACTTCGGCAGCATTCACAGGCGCAGATAGCATCATGGCACAAGCGGCGGCCAATGCGGTTAAAGTCGCAAACTTAGGCGATTTTTGAGAGTGGGTCGGTTGACTGATGGCGTTCATAAAGATAGTTACCTTATTTAATCGTTGTTTTGTCTATTTGGTCGTTATTGATAAATCCATTGCTTAATAGCTGCTTGATATCTGCTAGACATTGACGTTGTACTCATATAGCTACGGCAAAATCGTACAATTTTTTATACCCTAGCAAATTAATCTCAATACGAACAGTAGTAGGAGTGTTAAAAGTCATTACTGAGGCATTTTTTGCTGCCCTGTGTTTGTCAAAGTAAATCAATTAAAAATGATAAGCCGTGGCTTTCATGCGGTTTGCCATCCAGCGCATGGTATGACGCATGAGTGGCGACAATGCAGCGCCACCATTGGCAAGTGCCAACTCACGATGGTGTAATTCCTCGCTATCCATTTGTGCCAATATCTCTTTTGAGCGCTGATCTTGCGGTGGTAATTGTCCAATATGATCTTGCAGATGTTCGCTAACTTGTGCTTCTGTTTCAGCGACAAACCCCAAACTAAACTCGTTAGAGATGGCACCTGCTACTGCGCCGAGACCAAAAGACATGCCATACCATAAAGGTGTAAACACACTTGGATGACTACCAAGCTCGCTTAGACGCGTCTCACACCACACCAGATGGTCGACTTCTTCTTCGGCAGATTGCTGCATGGCTCGTTTGACACTATTATCTTTTGCCGTAAATGCTTGCCCATGATACAGCCCTTGCGCGCATACTTCTCCGGTATGATTGATACGCATCAGCCCTGCAACGTGCCGCGATTCTGTAATACTCAGCTCAGGAATCTCATCACTACTCACAGGCAGAGGGCGAGTACTCGGATTGGAATGCGGTACGACCGCTCGCAATGCCTTGTCTACCCCAAGCAGTAATTGATCGATTTTAGATAAGGAACGCAAAGCCATGATTCACTCCTGATGGCATTATTTATTATGAATAACGTGTTGCTATGGAATTTTTAAAGCGTTGCAGCGACTACCACTCAATCTTAGAGCTTACTATAGCAAACAACATCAATGGTCGGCATCATAATAATGAGGCGTTCAGCAATCGATTTATAACGGCAGTTGTCATTAATGCTGTTGATTCAAATTATCAAACCCTTTAATCATGTCTGTTTAGCTGATCATCATGAGTTTGGATGCTGGCATGTTTAATATGTTTATTTAGCTTGGTATATAAAAATACCCCAAAGGCAATATTGAGCAAGCCCGTGACTAAGAACAACTGCGGTAGTGACATACCCAAGCTATTTAAGACAACGATAGAGAAGATAGCTGAGCCAACCATAAATATGGCATTAAATATGTTATTGGCACCAACGATGCGTGCACGATGGCTTTTGGGTGCATACGCCTGCATAGACGCATATAAAGGGACGATATATAAGCCGCCACTAAAGCCCAAAAAGAATAAATCGACAAAAACGCGCCAGCTGCCAGAGATAGCAAATAATCCGCTCACTCCGATTAACGTCTCAGTATTCCCATCAATCGACAATCCTGATAGAGAAAAATATAAGTCGATAGCAAAGATACTCAAACCAGCGATACCAAAGGGTAATAAACGTAAGCTGACCTGATTCTTGGTAAGCCTTTTGCATAATAATGAGCCGATAGAGACACCGACTGAGAATAAAGTCAGCAGGAAAATTACCACTGACTCATCGCCATGAAGAATGACTTTGCTGAATTCAGGTGTTTGGGTCAAAAAAGTCGCGCCATAAAACCAAAACCAGCTGTTGCCCAAGATAACGAAGAACAAAAACCGTAAGGAATATAAATAACGTACCGTTGAGACACTGGTGGTAAAGATATTCCAATTAATCTTCAAATCAGGCTGCATCGCTGGCATGGTGGGTATAGATCGGGCGGCGAAATAACCTAATATCGCAACGACTATTACGGTTAGACTAATCCAATATAGCGGCTGTGGCACTTGGGTTAAGACGCCAGCGATAATCATACCAAGTAATATCGCTAATGACGTACCCATTTGAAACAGACCATTGGCACCGACCAATTCATTTTCTTGCATCGCTTGTGGCAAGTAGGCATATTTGATAGGCCCAAAAAAGGTAGATTGTGTGCCCATTAAAAACAACGCGACAAATAAGAGTGCATACCACTCAAATACAAAACCCACTGCCGCAATCACCATAATGGATAGCTCAAGCAGCTTGGTTAAGCGGGTCAATTTAGACTTTTCAAACTTGTCAGCGATTTGCCCTGCCAGCGCCGAAAATAGAAAATACGGCAAAATAAATAACATGGCCGCCAAGTTATTTAAAATACTGACCTCAACGCCAAGCTGGCTCGCCGCCGTGTAGGTCAAGACTAATATCAGCGCTTGCTTAAAAATATTGTCATTAAACGCTCCCAAAAATTGGGTAAAAAACATGGCGCTAAAACGGCGACGCTTAAATAACTGAAACTGATTGGCCATGGAAATTCCTGCAAATGGGTCAAGACAAGTAAAAGTGAAGCAAGACGGAGAAGATAGTCATTAATACTAGGGTAATTATCAACGCTATCAAAAACTTAACTAAATATGGCATAGGTTTTATCAATGTTAAGCCGTATAATAGCAAGGCTTTGGCAAAAATACATACGTCCAATGCTATGATTTCATAATTAACTAAGTTATGATTTGTAAATTTTAGCCGACTAAATCCTAATAAAGTGGCCAATAGCAAAGGTTTGCCGATGCTTAAATGGTCTGATGCCGATGCTTAAATGGTCTGATGTAAGTAATTTTTTATATACTAATTACATATTAATGCTTCAATCGTAGGCTAAATCGTCAGACAAAAAGTAAAGCTGCAAGTTAAAAAATTGTTTTAGCTCATTATAATTGTTGTCATCACTGTATTTACCGCTAAGACTTAGCAGTCGTCAGCGTCAGCAACCTTGCACTGCGTGAGGGAATAGGAATGAATATGAAACATCAGCCTTCAACACCAGTGCATAACGTACCTGTTAAGTTGCCTGACCTCTTAGGTTGCCAAAATAGTTCAATCAAATCTAGCGCTGCTATTAGTGCTAACTACACTCCGCGTATTTATTTTACCCGCACAGCGCTTTTTAGTGCATTGACCACCAGCTTGGTCGGTTTTGGCTGTAGTCTTGCCCCTGCAGCTTTTGCCGCTACTACTGATTCAAATAATAGCGCTATAAGCAGCCAGATAACAGCAAAAAATGCTACAGCAGCGTCACCGAAAACCGCCAAAGCGGCGATTTCTGATGATGACCGTCAGCTGGATATGGCGTTAGATGCGCTGCGCCTAAAAAAAGCGGTCGAGCAAGGTATTATCGAGCAATCGGTATTGGATGACTATAGTAAGCAAACGCTAGGTATTAAGAATCCAAACGCGAAAAATTCAGCTGGCAAGACTAACAGTAATGTTATTCCAGAAAATGCCAATAGCTTTAATAATGATTTCGATGATGCGCAAAATTTTGATACAAATCAAGATCTAGAGCAGCAAGCAGCAGCGATACAGCAGCAGGGCTATCAGATGATGACGCCTGAAGAGATTGATCGTGAGCTTGCGGCGATGGACAGACAAAACGCGCAAGATATCGATAGGATCGGCACTAGTAATAATAGTGGTTTTGATGCACCTGTCGCCACTTTAGACGATCGTACGCCGCCGATTGGGTTGGATGTGGAATTAGACGCGACCAATCTGCCGATACCCAGTAATTTAGATACATTAGGCATCAATGAAAGCATTGCTGAGCGAGCAGAGATCATGGCGCGTCCTATTACGGTTAGCGATGCTGTCAGCAGTGGTAATGCCAGTGAAGTGATGGATAACGATATTTTAGCCAACGTCAATCAATCAAAGAATACAGAAAACTCGATCAATCCTGATGACTATTTGCCAGATTATCAAAACGATACCGAAGCCGTTAGCGAAAGTATCGAGCAAGCCAAAACGCCGAGTCCAATGGCGCGCAACAAAGGCAATATTGTCAAGCGTCTCTATAATCGATTGTTTAATTCAGGCTCACTGGCGCTACCACATGTAGATACTACGATTTACTTACAACAAGTCGCAGCTAACAATAGCAATGCTGTCAATACCAAGCCGATACTAGTCAAAGCTGATGACGATGTGCAGCCTATTAAGAATATTAAGGCGGCGCTTGATGATACCACTGTGCAGTCTGTCGTTGACTTTACAGCAGCTTTACCGCGTTTACGCCAAACCGCATTAGATGCCGCAAAAGCAGTTGGTTACTATGATGTGACTTTGCGTCTAAGCCAGCCTTATACAGACACGATCGACGTCGTCATTGAAAAGCTGGGTGAGCCCGTACGTGTCGATAGCCGGATTGTCGACATTCGCGGTGCAGGCAGTGAGCAAAAAGAATTTGTTGAGCTTGAAAAAGATCTGCCACCAAAAGAAGGCGATATCTTTAACCACCGCGTCTATAAAGACAGTAAATCTGCCCTTGAGTCGCTCAGTAATACTTACGGTTACTTTGATCAATATTGGTTAAATAAATCCGTCGATATTATCTTGCCTGATAACACAGCAGATGTTTCACTGGTTTACAATACTGGCGATCGCTATGAGTTTGATGAAGTGGTATTTTTTACTTATGATAGAGAATCAGGGACACTGACCCGTGATCCTGCAAAACTGCCCGTTGAATTGTCACTGTTAAGGCAGTTATTCGACTTTAAAGAAGGCGATCCTTTTTATCGTCCCGCTGTCACCAAATTTAGTAACGATTTATCGGCGACCCGTTATTTTAATACCATCAACGTTGAGTCGATTTTGCCGCCAGATGAGCGCACACAAAGTGCTACTTTGGCCTTTGATAACTCACCAAATGTAGACAATTTTATTGAAACAATGGATGACGAAGTAAACAATGCTTCTGATGTTAATGCGCGCCAAATAGAAGGTGTTAGTAATGACGGCGAGCTTTATGCCAATAGCGGAGAGAAAGTAAATGCGGCTGACATTGCTGCTATCGAATTTGAAGCCGATGAAGAGACGCTTGAGAAGCTGCAGGCCATTAAGCAAAAAGCAGAACGCTTAAGCCGTCTGCCAAATGATCGGGTATTGGATGAAAAAGACCAAGATTCAAACAGTATTTTAGGTAAAATCAGTGATGCTATCAGTGACATTGCACAAAAGATATTCCCGGATGAGAAAAGTATATTGGCGGATGAGAACTTCGTACCACCAACATTGGCAGGGCGTAAAACACCTCAAGAAGTGTTAGAGAGTAAGAAAGTACCCCTATACGTGTTTGTGGCAGCGAATAAACCGCGTGATGCTCAGGTGGGTATTGGTTATGGTACCGATACTGGTGTCCGCGCAACCGCGAAAATAGATTATAATCTGCTCAATCGTAAAGGCTATCAGGCAGGACTTGAGACAGAAGTTTCGAGAATCACTAAAAATGTCGGTGTCTATGCTAGCAGGCCTTGGAAGCACCCTTTGAATGACAAGCTTGAAGCAAGTTTAACTTATGAAGAAGAGGCGATTAATCAAGGTGAAGGCAATTTTGATTTGTCTACCAAAACCCTAAAAGGGTCGCTAGCGCGTAATATCCGCCGTGAAACGGGTTGGAATCGCAGCTACTCTCTGCGCTACCGTTTAGATGAGTTAGAAACGGGTATTGATGATGAAGCGCAGTTAAACGATCTTCCTATTCGCTTTACGTCTTCAGAGCCTAGACAGCAAGCATTATTACTTGGTTATGGCATCAGTAAGACAGATGTAGATAGTGTCACCAATCCCACTAGCGGTATCCGCCAATACTATTCGATTGAAGCGGGTGCTGATAAAGCGCTTAGCGATACCAATCTAGCAATTGCTCGCGCTGGCGTCAGCGGTATTTATAGCTTTGGTGCTGATGACAAGCATCAAGTGCTTGGCAGTATCAATACTGGTTATATTTGGGCAGATGACTTTGATGAGGTGCCTTATAAGCTGCGCTTCTTTGCTGGTGGTGACCAAAGTATCCGTGGTTATGACTATGAAAGCTTATCGCCACTAGATAAAGGCTATCTGACTGGTGGACAAATCCTCGCGGTTGGTAGTGCAGAATATAACTATGAGTTTAAACCCGGCTTTCGCGGTGCTGTTTTTACTGACATTGGTAATGCTTATGACAAAGATTTTGAGACAGATACCAAAGTTGGTGTCGGCGTTGGTATCCGCTGGGCGTCACCTGTTGGCGTGGTGCGCGTCGATGTTGCAGCTGGTGTGACAGAAGAGAGTATTCCAGTGAGATTGCATCTGTTTATTGGCTCTCCTTTATAAAAGTATATAAACAAAACCGTTGTCTTTTTATTATTCTAGCGATTGCTGGTAATCGTTCTTTAACGTAGTTGAGTGTCATGTCGACCAAAAATACCCTGCCTAATAAGCCATTAGATGAAGATCCAGCACAACGAGATGCCCGCGCCGTAAGACGTTGGTATCCGTTGTCTTTTGTGCTCAAATTGCTGGTACTGATTCTTATCGTGCTAGCGATTATGTTTGCTATCTTCTTATATGCGGCGGGTACTGAGTCAGGCACTAAGTTTATCTTAGAGAAAATCAGTGCAGAAACAGGTATTGAGTTCAAATACGGTAGCGGCAATCTGCGCGATGGTCTATGGCTCACTGATATCGATATTGTTGCCAATGAAGATCTTGAGATATTGGTAGATAAAGCTTACGTTAAAATAGGCTGGCGCGCCGTCTTTGCCAAAGAAGTACATTTGCGTGATGCGGATATACAAACCATTGAAATTATCAATAAAAAACCGCCAACAGGTGAGGCATTCGATTATAGAACCTTAAGCTTACCGGTTAATCTACGTTTTGATTATGCAAAAGTAAAAACCATCATTTATAAGCAAGTAACTCGTGACCCCATTGTTGTGCATGAGATTGAAGCCCGCGATTTGACGTGGGTTGGCAGTATGGTGACGGTGGGTCGCGGTAGTTTGCAATATGGCGATATTGTTAAAGTCAGTGCATTAGAGGGTCATGCCGATTTGCAAGGCGACTATCCTTTAGATTTGAGTGCCATTGTAGAGGTCAGTGCTTTAGAAAAAGCCTATATTGATCCCTTGAATATCACCGCAACAGGCACGTTAAAGCGCACTGTTGGCAAGGTTAGTAGCCGCTACAATGATAGTGCAGTTAGTGGCGACTTTGTGGTGCAGGGATTGGATCCTGATGCACCGTTTCAAGCAAAACTTGAATGGGATGACATTCTGGTTCCTTATGCGGACAGTCAAAACATTCACTTAAAGAGTGGCATCGCGACTGCATCAGGTGTGATCTCAGAGATACGCCTACGTATCAACACTGAATTGACCGCTAAAGACATTCCTTCAGGACATTACCAAGGACGCGCTATTCTTGCCAATCGTCAGCTACGTGTTGATCGCCTAGATGCAGATGTGGCCGCTGGCAACTTGATATTGCAAGGTATCTTGGATTGGAACAGCAGTTTTGATGCAAAGATAAGAGCGAGCGGCAGTAATTTTGATGTACGTCGTGTCATTCCTAAACAATATGCGGACTTTAAAGTATATGCCCCGCAAAAGTTAAATGGTCGCTTATCCGTTCATTATCAGCATAAAAATACTGCCGGTAATATGGAAATGGATGCCGCATTACGTCAGCGTGATGGCGAGCAAGTCAATGCCAATATTGTCCGTGGAAAAACCTCAGTCAAATCTAAACAAGTCGCCCCTTTGTATATTGATGCAAAATGGCAGAACCTTGTGCGTAAAAATATCCCTAATATTGGCAACATCAATAGCCCTAGTGGGCAAGCAAAGGTGATTGTTCGCGGCTCAAATCTTTCTGTCGATGGCAAAGCCATTATTAATGAGCTGAATGCAGCGCCTAAAGGTAATTACGATGTCAGGCTTCGTAAGGCTGGCAATATCATTGATATCAACCGCCTAAACTATAAAGGCGTAGTGGGCGATTTGTCAGGGACAGGTCAGATTCAATTAGCCACTAAAAAACGTCCGCTTACTTGGCAGATTGATGCACGTACTAATGGCTTATTGCCCAAGCAATACCGCAGTGATATACCGCTTGAGCGCCTAACTGGGCGTATCAGTGCCCGCGGACGATTGCTGAATATCACTAAAAACCGTGTCAAAGGTCAGCGGCATATTATTAGTTTCAATAATACGGCTTTGCAGGCGCAGTTGGATGCCACGCAAAAAGGTCGTGCTATCGGCATTACTGGTGGCGGCGATGCCAATGTTGATATTATCGGCGGTAAGCTATCGGTCTTTGATGCGCGTTTTGATGGTCAAATTGACACGGCTGATGTACCAAAAGGTCGCTTATCAATCGATGCCGCTGGTACGCCAAATCTGATTAGTGTTCGCAAGTTAAATTATAATGGTGAAGCAGGTGCGGTCAAAGCCAAGGGTGTCATCGACCTAAGAAAGAATATCGGCTGGACGCTAGATGGGCGCTTTGATAAGTTTAATTTGGGTTATTTCTTGCCCAATAATGCCGCCATTATTACTGGTGATTTAAAAACCACTGGCGAGTGGCAAAGTCCGCCAAAGAATAATGCTAAGGCAAAAGGCGTACTGAAAAACTTCGTCGTAAACTTTGATGGTGTCTTAGACGCTGAGCAATTGCCAGCAGGTAAACTGACTATTGATGCCAGTGGTAATGCACAGCTCATTCGCATCAAGCGTTTCCGACATGTGGGCGCAGCAGGCAGTATTGATGCTAAAGGCACCGTTGATGTGCGCCAAGGTCTTGCTTGGGATATTGATGCGGTCATGGATCGCTTTAATTTGGGTTATTTCTTCAAGGACATACCGAGTACGATTACCGGCACTATTGATACCAGTGGACGTTGGGGCGATACCCAACAGACGATTAATATCAAGCAAGTGAATTTGAATGGGATGCTAAAGGGTCAACCACTTAGCGCCAAAGGCAGCTTGACAGCCAAACTACATCTACCAAAAGATTTGGCAAGCTATTTTCAACGTTTGCAGAAGCAAGATGCGCAGGCACAATATAAGCAAGTGAACGCTTTGATCGAAAGCTTAAATGCCAATAATTTAGTACTGCGTTGGGGTAATAATTACATCACCGCCAATGGTAATGCCAAACAGCTACAAGCCAAAATCAATATCACAAGCCTTGATCAGCTCTCAGACAAGCTTGGTGGTAAAGTCTCTGGCGGTGCTACCTTGTCACAGCCAGCAGGACAAGCATTGCCGACTATCTATGTTGATTTGGTTGGTGAGCGTATTACGCTACCAGGCTTTATATTACGTCAAGGTCGTATACGCGGTAAACTGGTTAACTTGGCAAACAGTCCAAGCCAGTTTATTATCACTGCCGAAGGGTTAGAAGCGGCGGGGCAAAATTTTAAAAACTTTAATGCAACCTTTAATGGTACTGAACAAGCTCACGTAGTTGATTTTGATCTGCTTAATGAGAAGCTCAGTATCTCAGCAAGGCTTAAGGGTGGCTTTAATCGAGATAAGCTCAGCTGGTCAGGTGTTATTGGCAAGGGTCAAGTTAAGTCCAAATATGCAACCTTAAACCAATTGCAGCCAGCGCAGCTGATTGTTAATTTGCCTAAGAAGCAAGGTAAAAATAGCACAGAGCTAAAAGTACAGCTGGCGGCACATTGTTGGCAGGCGACTGATCAAACAGGAAAGCTCTGCTTACGTGAAAACCTTATTGCTTCAGCCGCTGGTGGTCAAGTTGATTTGGCGATACAAAAACTAGACACCTCACTATTTTCAGCGTTTTTACCAAAAGATATCGATTGGCATGGCAAGATTAACGGCAAAGCGATTGTTGGCTGGCAACGTGGTCGTCCACCGACGATTAATACCACGCTGTATTCTGACAACGGTAAAATTGGCTTGATTCAAGATGGTGATAGCTTGCCTGTCACCTTACCTTACAAGCGCATCTCGCTCATTGCGGTGTCTGTACCAAATGGTCTAAAAATACGCTCAGATATCAATACGGGCGGCGGTGCTCGTGGTTATGCAGAAGTGATCGTTGATCCATATAAAACGCCCAAACCTATATCAGGTGCGTTGGTGCTCAATGAGCTTAATTTGGCTATCTTTAAACCTTTCTTCCCTGGTATGCGCGTGCTCGAAGGTAACATCACTATGGCAGGCGGTTTGGGCGGCACACTGGATAAGCCACAGTTTTATGGTGATGTGAAGTTAGCGAATGGTCGAATGGCGATGCTTGATTTGCCGGTCAATTTGACCAAAGTGAATGCCACTGCCAAAATCCGCGGTACTCAAGCAACGATCGATGGTAGGTTCAATAGTGGTACAGGGAAAGGGACGGTTGCTGGTACTGTCAATTGGCAGCAAAAGCTACAGGCTAAGCTGAGTATAGATGGTAAAGGTTTGATATTGACCCAGCCGCCATTATTGGTGGCGAGTGTCGATCCTGATATCGATATTATCGTGCGTCCTTCCGATCGCTACGTCAATATCACTGGGGCAGTCAGTGTGCCATCAGCGACCATTCGTCCGCCAGAGGCCAGTGAAGATATCATTACTCAGACCGAAGACGCTGTCGTACTCGATCGTCGTCTTATTGGCAATATTGATGAAGTTTTAGCTATCTCAAAACCTTGGTCAATCAATGCTGATATCGGTATCGATTTGGGTAATGACATCAACTTCCGTGGTTTTGGTGCCGTGATTCCTCTAGCAGGTGCCATTCATGTCACGCAAAGCGGTACAGGCATCATGCGTGCAAAAGGGGTGGTACAGGTCTCACGTCGTACCAATATTAATGCTTTTGGGCAAAACCTAGAGCTTAACTATGGTCAAGTGCGCTTCAACGGCGATGTGATGAAACCGAGTTTAAGTATCGAAGCGGTCAAAAATATCAGTGGTAAAACAGTCGGTGTCCGTGTCAAAGGTAATACTGAAAGCCCTAATATCATCGTTTTCAATAATGCCGGGCTTACGCAGCAGCAAGCGATGAATGCCTTGGTCACGGGTCGTATTAATAATCAGAGTGCTACTCAAATCAGTGAGCAAGGCTTTAAATCTCAAGTCACCAATAACTTAGCGGCCGCTGGGCTGAGCTTTGGGCTGAGCGGTACACGTAATTTGACCAATCAAATCGGTCAAGCGTTTGGCTTCCAAAGCTTAACGGTTGATGCTTCAGGCAGCAGTGAAGATACCAATGTCAATGTCACCGGTTATGTGACCCCTGACTTATATATCCGCTATGGTGTGGGCGTTTTTAATGCGCAGAACAGCTTGTCGATACGTTACCAATTGACCCGCCGTATCTATGTAGAGGCAACGTCAGCAGCAGAAAATGCCGTGGATGTGGTTTATAGTTGGCAGTTCTAAAGGTTGTACTTAGATATCTACCCTCATATTTGCTGTGATTTTAATAGATGGGCAGCTGGGCAGATTAGTTGACCGGAAGTGACAGCTTATAAAGTAATCTATCATCACTATTTGATCAAATAAAAAACGCCTTTATAAAAAGGCGTTTTTTTATGAGCATTAAGAGAATTTATTTGGTTAAAATTAATCGATTATTACGCGTTAAGCGTAGGCGATATTCTTCGCCTTCATGTTCAATACGTACCTCCTTAGTCAAAGCAAACAAGTGCTGTGATTGCAAAGTAGGCAGACGGTTTTCACGGAAGTTCAAATGACGAGAGATTACAAGACTCATGGTAAATTCCTTTTGATAGCAAAGTAGCAAATATTCAAAACAATAAATACTAATAGAATATAATTTATTAACGATAATAATTATCATTTAGATTGAATAATTTTGCAAGCAAATTTATAAAATAAATAACAGCGATTATGTAAACTTATCTAACCGTTTTTTTTATTCAAACAATTTTAGCCATCAATCTCAGTAGCATTAAAGGAAAATAGGATGACAGTTGAACAAAGTAACTCTATAAAAAACACTTCAATAACGACAGTCAATGTAGCGGTTGCCGTTATTCATTATAAGGATCAATATCTACTAGGATTTAGAGCGGCTTCTCAGCACCAAGGCAACCGTTATGAGTTTGTAGGCGGAAAGATAGACGCTCATGAAACAGCAAAACAAGGACTGATACGAGAAGTTGCCGAAGAGACAGGTATCAATATTGCTAATAACACGGCAGTTAAACTGGGTCGATTGCATCATGATTATGGTGATAAGCAGGTCTGCTTACAAGTTTACCGTATTGAAGTGACTGCACAACAATATGCACAATATAAAAACCTAAGCTATGGTTTAGAAGGTCAAAAGCTAACATGGGTAGAGGAGGCAGAGCTGCTAGCAGGGCATTATGATTTACCCGCTGCCAATAAGACAATCCTTGCGTGGTTACAGTTGCCTATGCAGATCACAGTTACTTATCCATTATCGCATTTTGATGCTGCCTCTAATCCTATGGCAGCATGGTTACAGTATCATCATGAGCATATAACGGCTGGTGCTTGGGTTTATATGCGGACAAAAGCAGCAGGGACAGAAAACAGTATCAAGCAGCTATTAAAACTACGTCCTGATATTCAATTGATTACTCCTGACCACTTAGATATGGACAAAGCAGACAATGTAGAAGCAAATAATCAAATAATAGCAAGTCATTTAACACAGACACAGCTTATGCAATGGTCAAGCGGAGTAGCTAAGGAGCCCATGTCGTATTTTGCCTTGTCTACAAGCTGGCCATTAATCGTTAGTTGTCATGATGTAGATAGCATTAATGCTGCAAATCAACTGGCGTATATTCGATTACAGCAGCAGTTGCCACCCGTTATCGGTATTTTCTTGGCACCTGTTGAGTGTACCCAAACCCATCCTGATACACCGGTATTAGGTTGGGAGGCGTGGTCAAATTTAGCAAATTTAGCGGATATGCCAGTTATCGGCTTAGGTGGACTATCGCCTATGATGTATAAACAAGCCGTGCTACATGGAGGCGTTGCTGTTGCTGGAATTCGCCAGTTTTTAAAATAGTTTTTGGTACTATTATTACCCGCATTTTTATAACAATTTTGGGCATCAAGCTGCCATTTGAACACCGCTAAAACCAGAGTATGATAGGTCAAATAAAAAAAATCTCAGAGGAAAAATAGCACTAGATAAGTAATTGATTTGAATATTCTTTATCGGTTAATAAAAATGTAACTTCGCATATCTTATAAACAGAATTACTTACAAACCGTTGCGTTTTCCTACATTGCCACACTGTTTTGATTAGGGATTTGCCATTACTATGAATCATTAATTATCGAAGGGCGCTAAATCAAGCTTTTATAGACTTACTAATTGTTAAGACTTTTAATGACTATGATGTTAAAAGTAATAGCAAATTTAACTTCCATTCATTTTTTGTTGTAGGGCCAGTGGGTGAAAATCGTTTTGTGCCTCTCTTATAAATAACAATGGTATGAATAAATGCCTATAAGTAGATAGATCGCTCCTAATAATCACTGTTAATAAAATGGTATCCCTATGAAAACCAATAAGTTACCGAAGTCAGTATGGTCTGATTCTGAGGCAGCTGGTTCTCAATCACCGCATACTGACCAGCTCCCTAAGTATCAGATGAATAAAGATCAGGCAACACCAGCAGGTAATATTGACCGTGCTAGTAATGACGCCAGCTATAATAATGTAGGTTTTAGTAAAGAATATTTAGAAACTCTGGCACAAGATATGTCACAACAAACCAGCTTTTTTGATTATAAATGTGTCAAAAAAACTCATGTAAGTGTACTTAACTCTAATTTAATTGATAACAGCACCTTTAACGCCAGTACAGCTGAAGTTGATTGTATTAAGACAAGTATCTTCAAAGAATTTGAGCAATCCATAGTCGAGCCACCTCACATCATATCTCCTAAAAACGCAGCAAGCGTTGCAGAGATACCAGAGCGTATATTTATGAATGGTCTTATTAAGCATACTGGAATAGCCTTAGCTATTATCATACCGTTAGCAGCATTTTCTGCTTATGCAGCGACACCGCCTCTGACTCAAGCGGTTGCTAGCAAGCACATGACCAACGCAACGGAAGAGGTACTGACGGTTAAACCTAGCAGTATTATTCATAAATCTGCTAGTACACCAACTACGGTAGATAGCGTTGATCTCAATAAATATGCTGGTACTTGGTATGAGATCGGTCGTTTGCCGATGTATTTTCAGCGCAACTGTGCCAGCGATGTGACGGCTAACTATGTTGAAAAAACTGATGGTTCAGGTATCAAAGTTATCAATCAGTGTAAGGCTGAAGATGGCTCGAATATTATTGCTGAAGGCTTAGCAAAACCTGCTGGTGCGACAGGAAGCAAACTAAAAGTTACCTTTTTGCCATCGTGGATTCGTTGGTTACCGGTAGGGCGAGCTGACTATTGGGTATTGGCACGTGATCCAGATTATAAAACCGCTCTGGTTGGTACACCTGATAAAAAGTATTTATGGCTGCTGGCTCGTTCGCCAAACGTAAGCCAAGAAACTTATGCCAAATACCGTCAAATTGCCCAGCAACAGGGTTATGATTTGAAAGAATTTAAATTAACGTCGCAGAGTAAGCAGACGGTGGATTTGATTCCATAAAAGTCTGATAATGGTTTATATTGCCTTTATTTATCATGGCTCTTGTATTTATCATTGTTTAAGTGGATTTATAATAAGGCAGCATAATATGCTGCCTTTATCGTAATAACCCGTTTTATTATGCTAAATCAGTAGTCCTCAAAGAGCTTGTGACTCATACAAATTTGTTATCACTAGCAAAATAAGGCGTTTTAAGCTAAAATCTAGCTTATCTACAGACTCCTATGATAATAATCGATGACAGCAGTCGTCTGTTAGCATATCTGAGTGAGTACATAGACTGTATATACCTTATTCAATAATATTTCTTCCTATTTTACTGATTCCCCAATACTGACCATAAGGATGTTTCTCGTGAGTAACGCTGATACCTTACGCCAATTACATCAAGACCATTTGAGCAACTATAACACCCAGGAGCAACAAGCGATTGAGCTCATAGGGCTATTGAACAAGCTCTACAATGAGCAAGATGTGCAAGTGACTTTATTCGGTGATACGCTAGATAGCAATTCTGTGGGTCAAATATTGGCGCTGCATCAAAAAGTTGCTTTGCGTGATCAAGGTGCTCATGCGATTGATATCGCTGATACTTTAGCGATGGTTAAAGTGTTAGCAGAGAATAAAAATCTGTCAGCTGTACGTATTGATGTTGGTCAGCTAATCGCTAATGACAGTGATATTCAATCGGCATTACAGTCTGTTGATAATACTAAAGCGGCTATCAATGGCGCAGCGGATGTGGTGCTATATGGTTTTGGTCGTATTGGTCGTATCCTAACTCGTTTATTGTTATCGCAAGCGTCAAGTGCAAAAGGCATGCAGCTAAAAGCCATCGTAGTACGTCCCGCAGCAGCAGGCGACTTGGCTAAGCGTGCGTCATTGCTAGAGCGCGATTCGATTCACGGTAGTTTTGCAGGCGGCGTGATTGTTGATGATGAAAACAATGGTTTGATCATTAATGGTCGCTTTGTGCAAGTTATCTATGCCAAAGACCCAAGCGAGATTGATTATACGGCTTATGGTATTAACGATGCACTGGTCATTGATAATACGGGTATCTGGAAAGATGAGGCTGGTCTTGGTAAGCATTTACAATCGACTGGTGTGAAAAAAGTGCTATTAACGGCACCTGCTGGCGGCGAAATTAAAAACGTCGTATATGGCGTTAATAATAATACGGTCGGCGATGACACTATCGTTAGTGCGGCGAGCTGTACTACTAACGCGATTACCCCAACGTTAAAAGTATTAAATGATGAGTACGGTATCGAAAATGGGCATGTTGAAACCATTCACTCGTTCACTAACGATCAGAACTTGATTGATAACTATCATAAAGCGGATCGTCGTGGTCGTAGTGCGGTATTGAACATGGTTATTACCAGTACTGGTGCAGCAAAGGCAGTCGGGAAAGCGCTACCAGAGCTGAGTGGTAAATTGACGGGCAATGCCATCCGTGTACCGACACCAAACGTTAGCTTAGCGATTTTGAATTTAAATCTTAAAACTGCGCCAGCTAGTGCTGATGCGTTAAATGAATTTATGCGCAAAATTTCAAATAGTAGCCAGTGGCAGACACAAATTGCTTATACGGATTCTACAGAAGCGGTATCAACGGATTTTGTCGGTGATACACATGTAGGTATCGTTGATGCTCAAGCGACTATTTTGACGGATAATCATGCTATCGTTTATATTTGGTATGACAATGAAGTTGGTTATAGCACGCAAGTATTACGTTTGGCAACGCAAATGGCAGGTATCAGCTATGCGCAGATTCCAGCTTAATACGTTTGTATAGCAGCAATGACTCGGTCATAATGCTTTGATTCAAAGAGTAGAGCGATGGTCATTAGTTATATAAAGAAACGGATATGGTTTTAGCGGTAATATCTACAGCACCCGATAGTCCGATTGGTCATCGGGTGTTATTGTCATGAATAAAGCAATGATGTAGAGCAATATTGACGAAAGTTTGCCATTTTTTTAAAAGATAACTATAGGCAAAAGAAGCAGTCTATGACTGTCATTAAGCTTATAAACTAGAGTGTAAATAAAGGAAAGTAAGATGCGATTTATTGATGAAGCCGTCGTAACGGTAAAAGCAGGTGACGGTGGTAATGGAATCGCCAGTTTTCGCCGAGAAAAATATGTCCCGCGCGGTGGTCCTGATGGTGGTGATGGTGGCAAGGGCGGCGATGTTTATGTCATTGCAGAGGATAATACCAACACCCTAGTTGACTATCGTTATACCCGTCGCCACGACGCCATGCGTGCTGAGAACGGTCATAGTAGAAACTGTTCAGGCAAAGGCTCTGATGATCTTTTCTTACCAGTACCTATTGGTACGACGGTCGTGGATACCGAGACAGATGAAGTATTGGGTGATTTGATTGAAATTGGTCAGACTTTACTGATTGCCAAAGGCGGCGATGGTGGTTTGGGTAATACCCATTTCAAAAGCTCTACCAACCAAGCGCCGCGTAAAGCGACGTCAGGTTTTGAAGGTGAGCTAAAAGTTCTTAAGTTTGAGCTAAAAGTAGTGGCTGATGTGGGCTTAATTGGTTTACCTAATGCAGGAAAATCGACCTTTATCCGCCAAGTCTCTGCTGCTAGACCAAAAGTAGCTGATTATCCATTTACCACGCTGGTTCCTAATCTGGGTGTGGTTGATATTGGTCGTCATCGCTCTTTTGTTATGGCCGATATTCCAGGCTTGATCGAAGGTGCCTCAGAAGGTGCTGGACTTGGTATTCGCTTTTTAAAGCATGTCGCTCGTACGCGTCGTCTGTTACACTTGGTTGATATCAAGCCTATCGATGGCAGCGACCCGGTCGAAAACGCTCGCGTTATCTTAAATGAGCTTGAGCGCTTTTCACCTGAACTGGCCAATTTGCCACAGATTTTGGTATTAAACAAAATCGATCAAGTGCCTGAAGAAGAGTTAAATGAGCTTTGTACCCATATTGTGGCAGAGCTTGGCTGGACAGGTATCGTTTTCCGTACCGCCACTCTAACAGGTGAAGGCGTTGATGCCATTAAGTACCACTTGATGAATGAGATTGAACGCGAACGCGAACGTGAAATCGAAGATCCTATCTTTGCTGATGCACAAAAAGCACGATTTGAGCGTCTAGAGGCAGAAGTTCGTCTAAATACGGAAGCTCAGCGTGAAGCGTATCGTGCTGCTCGTAAAGCGGCGCGTGAAGGTACGGATTTATCGGATAACGATTTTGATGATAACGATGATGATGGCGTCGAAGTAGTTTACGCCCCTTAATGTGATTGGTCTTTGCACATATTTTTTAGATGTATCCCCATGATTAATTTACCATAGCAACAGGAGTTTATATGGCAGTTGGCATAGAGAACACGATAGAAGAAGCAAGGTTTGTTGAGCAAGCTCGTAACTTTGATATTCAGCGCGTTATTGTCAAGATTGGCTCATCGTTATTAACCAATAATGGTCGAGGGCTTGATCGAACTGCCATTTACGAATGGGCAAAGCAGATCGCGCAACTCCATAAGCAAGGCGTAGAGGTGCTGCTCGTATCTTCAGGTGCTGTTGCTGAAGGGGTGGTGCGTATGAATCTTGAGGAGCGTCCTAAAAAACTGGCGGCATTACAAGCCTGTGCATCTGTCGGACAGATGGGTTTGATTGAAACCTGGTGGTCAGCATTGATTCAGCACGGTATTCAAAGCTCACAGTTGCTACTAACGCATGATGATTTGTCTAACCGTAGTCGCTATCTTAATACTACTGGTGCGCTTACGCAGCTACTAGAATGGCGTGTGCTGCCGGTCATTAATGAAAATGATACCATTACTATTGATGAGATTAAGTTTGGTGACAACGATACTCTGGGGGCGATGGCAGCGGCGATGGTTAATGCCGACTTGTACATTATCTTAACTGATCAAGAAGGTGTCTTTACTGACAATCCACGCAACAACCCTAATGCCAGAATGATCCGTCAAGAGCGTGCGATGGCTGATTATTTATTTGATATTGCAGGTGATGGTGGCAAGTTGGGTCGTGGTGGTATGTTAACCAAAATTCGTGCTGGTCGTCTTGCTGCTATGGGTGGCTGTCCGACGGTGATTGTGAGTGGCGCTATTGATGATGTGATCACTCGAGTAGTATCAGGCGAAGCAGTCGGTACCTTATTGACCACCAATGATCAAGACAAAATCATTGCTCGCAAACAGTGGCTTGCCGCGCATTTGCGTATGTCGGGCTCTTTAATTGTTGACGCAGGTGCAGCAAAAGCGGTAGTTGAGCATCAAAAAAGCTTGTTGCCAGTTGGCGTGTCTGAAGTTCGTGGGGATTTTGATGAAGGCGATGTGGTCGAAATCGTCCATCAGGATACTGGTGAGCGTATCGCCGTTGGTCAAGTCAACTTTTCTTCTCGCGATGCCTGCCGCGTTGCTCGTGAGCGTACTGAGCAGTTTGATCGTATCCTTGGTAATAATGAAGAACGTGTCGTCATGGTACACCGTGATAACTTAGCATTGACGATGTAAAAAAATTAATATCTATAGAGCTATAAGTATCTTGATAACAAGCGCTTTGCTATTTTTTCCTTTAACGTAATTTATCCAGTGTTATATGCGCTTTGGTGACATATAGTGCTGTTTTGGAGATTTGTACATGAGTGCTTCAGACAATAATAATTCGCTCGAGCAAAAATTTGCGCCTTTGAAAAATGATAGATTGCTACGAGCACTTCGTTTTGAGCCGATCGATACCACACCTGTCTGGATGATGCGTCAAGCTGGTCGTTATTTACCAGAGTATAAAGCGACCCGTGCTGAAGCAGGTGATTTTATGAGCCTGTGTAAAGATACCGCGCGTGCGACAGAAGTCACCTTACAGCCATTACGTCGCTATGATTTAGACGCGGCTATTTTGTTCAGTGATATATTAACCATTCCTGATGCGATGGGATTGGGTCTATATTTCGAAGCAGGTGAAGGTCCTAAGTTTAAACATCCTATTCGCCAGCAAGCTGATTTAGATAGATTGCCTGTGCTCGATGTCAATGATTCTCTTGACTATGTCATGCGTGCGGTAACCAGTATTCGTACTGCGCTCAATGGGCAAGTGCCGTTATTTGGCTTTTCTGGTAGTCCTTGGACACTAGCCACTTATATGATTGAAGGTGGTAGCTCCAAAGATTATCGCTATACTAAAGGCTTTTTGTATAGCAATCCTGAGTTTTTACATCAGTTATTAGATAAATTGGCGAGATCAGTGATTGATTACCTCGATGCCCAAGTCGTGGCAGGCGCACAGATACTACAGATATTTGATAGTTGGGGCGGCGCTCTTGGTCATCGCCAGTTTATTGATTTCTCACATGCTTATAATAAGCGCATTGTCGCTGAGTTAAAGGTACGCCATCCTGAAATACCAGTAATATTATTTACTAAAGGCGGCGGGCTATGGCTTGATATTCAAGCGGATAGTGAGGCGGATGCATTGGGTTTAGACTGGACAATGCCGATTGATCGTGCCCGTCAAGTTTTGACCGAAAGTCAGCGTCAGTTAACCAAGCACCATAAAAAACTACAAAGTAGCAAAGCCATTCAGGGTAATTTAGACCCAGCAACTTTATACGGCTCTCCAGCGACTATCCGTGCTGAAGTCAATGCGATGCTCGATAGTGCTTATGCTAACGGTGAAAAGACCGGTTATGTGGCAAATCTAGGTCATGGTATTACCCAGTGGGTTAATCCTGACAATGCCAAAGTGTTCATCGATGCAGTACATGATTATAAAATCTAAAAAGTATGATTTGAGATATGTTCTTTGCTATTGGGCAGATTCTATATCTCATATTCATTAAGTAATAGCAAAGTAGCAGAAAAGGATATCTTATGATTTCAGCAGCGATTGTCGGTGGCACAGGTTATACAGGTATTGAGTTGATACGTCTATTATCTGCCCATCCTAAAGTGTCTATTGATTTGTTAACCTCGCGTAGCGAAGCGGGCACTCGCGCTGATGAGATATTCCCAAGTTTACGCGGTATCTCAGATATTGTGTTTAGTGATCTAGAAGACGAGACGCTAGCGACACTACAACAGTGCGATGTGGTATTTTTTGCCACGCCGCATGGCGTTGCAATGAAGCAAGCAGAGGCTTTGACTCAAGCTGGGGTAAAAGTCATTGATTTGGCGGCAGATTTTCGTTTGCAGTCATTGAGCGAATTTGAGCACTGGTATCAACAACCACACGCTTGTCCTGAGTTATTAAAAGCTGCCGTCTACGGCTTGCCTGAAGTCAATCGCGCCAAAATCGGTAATGCTTTGGTGGTTGGCAACCCAGGTTGCTATCCGACTACAGCTATCTTAGGCTTAAAACCCATTATAGATTTGCAGAATCAGCAGGCAGTAGCGTTGATTGAATCACGCATTGTTATCGATGCCAAATCTGGTGTTTCTGGCGCTGGTCGCCAAGCCAGTCTTGCACTGAATTATGCAGAAAGCACAGACAATTTTAAGGCATATAGCGTTGAAGGTCATCGCCATTTGCCAGAGATTGAGCAAGGTGTTGCCCAATTACTAGACAGTCAGTTTAGCCATCGTATTCGTTTTTTGCCGCATCTGGTACCGATGATACGCGGTATGTTGAGCTCTATTCATATGGAGCTGACCGATGCAGGTGCTTTGGTGGATTGGCAACAAGTATTTGAGCAAAGCTATGCATCAGAACAATTTATAGATGTTATGCCAAAAGGGCTATATCCCGATACCCGTAGTGTGCGCGCTAGCAATCGCTTACGTATTGCTGTTCACCAAGACAATGAGCGTGCCGAATTAACGGTCATTGTCGTACAAGACAATTTAGTCAAAGGGGCAGCTGGGCAAGCAGTGCAAAATATGAATGTCATGTTTGGACTGGATGAGTCTCTTGGTTTAAATTTTGCGCCCATCGTTCCTTAACAGATGTTTATTTTTGATTAAATTATCCTCATTTATGATACTAGGTATTGATTATAAATTCCGCTATAATAACTTGCCTTTCCTGTTAAGAGATACTGCCTAAATGCGTTTTAAGAGTGTACTACGCTTTTGCTCACTGCCAGCACGCCCATCGTGCCAAGACTCTGTTTCGTATAAATTGGAGCGTAGCTTACATTGTTCATCTCTGAATACTGAAACTCAGCGTAGTGTTATGAAGCATTACAGCATTGCTCGCTCGCAGCAGGGCGCTTCCACATTGGTGTTAGCGTTATTTGTGATTGCGATATTAGTGACAGCAGTTGTCGCATTAGTATTTGGTCACAAACTTGGTTATCAACGTGGCTATTATTCAATGCAAAATGAAACCCAGCAAGCAGTCATTACCAGCAAAGAGTCGCTCCAAGAGCTAAAAGATTTGCGTGTCAGTCATAAAATAGCGACCAATGAAGTTGCTACTTCTAAACAAGAATTAGAAATAAGTTTGGCAAACTTAAAAGAGTTACGCGAAAATCAGCAAGCCATCATGGTTGAAAATAGACAGGTAGCGCAGCTGAATGACCTCTATGCTGAGATTGTGAGTGAGAAGGGCGGCATGCCTTTACAGATACTAGGTGCAAAGATTGAGCCCTTACCTGAAAATGCATTTGAATATGGTTTCGATATAGGTATGCTCGCAAGTGATGGTAAAGCCAAACGTTTGAATCCAACGCTAACTTTACTTGATGATGATGATTTTGTAGAAGTGCCATTAGAGCTCGTCAGCTACACGATTGAAGGCGTGACGCGTATACGTGGTCGCTTCACAATGCCAGCGGGTTTTAAGCCGTTACAAATTAAACTAAATCTAAAAGCCGCTGGTCAAGAAGTCGAGCAGCTGTATGATTGGAAGCTTGGTGCTAAAGTTGATAATATGCCATTATCACTGTTAGATTTGCCAGACGTCGATGAAAGTCCTATTGAGCCTTAAGTCTTATTGAGCATTAGTTGTCGTAGCTGCTAGCCAGATATCTATTGTTACCCCTTATTTTTAACGATTTTATAGTCTCTTAAAGATAACCATTCATTAAACCTACTGATTCATCTGTATTCCAATTATGATAAAACAAACGATAGCAAGAGCGACGCCAGTTACATCAGATTGGCACTTTCCACATATACCCATGCGTCTTGCGCAAGTGGGTGAGCCTGAAGGTGAAACAGCCCCGCAGGCTGATGTATTGGTGGCAGAGCCGGAAGTCGCCAAGCCGCCTATGTATGCTGTGGTGATGTATAATGATAATTACACGCCGATGGAATTTGTCGTCTATATTTTACAATCTGAATTTCGTCACAGTATGGATTCGGCCGTTGAGATTATGTTGACGATTCATAATAGCAGCAAAGGTATTGCTGGTATTTATCCTAAAGATATTGCTGAGACCAAGGCCAAAAAAGTTAACAGTCTGGCACATCGTGAAGGCTATCCATTATTGACCCAAATCGAACCGCATCAAGGCGAGTAAAGCCTTACTCTAATTCTTGATGACGTATGTTTCTCTCAAGTTCACTATATTTTAACTATATATCTTTAATATTTTCAATAAAATATTTTCTTCTAGTGTTTTTAGAGCAAGTTTATTTAAGCACAAACTTGCTCTGCACCTCTCTTTTTTAAACTAGCTTAGACTTTCTTATATAGTCGCTTTTCTCATTACTGCGTGTCTTTATTCTCTTTTTACATTATTCAAATTTTTGAATTGTCTGTAGCTTTAGTACATGCGCTCTATTATTGTTGAATAAATATTATCATTGAAAAATGGTCTAGGGACACTTCGATACATTTTAGTATGTGTTAATAGATTGACTATATCTGAGTATCATGTTGAGATAAAGAAAAGTGAGGATCATAGCCAAGCCATAGAAGCCATTATTTAACAGCGTCATTTAATAATACTCATATTGCCCTTGAACAATCCATCCACCGCCCTGATTTACTTACTAACTCATTCATAAAGCTATCAATTATAAAGATAGGTATAACCGTAGGAAGTCGTTATGTTAAGTCGTCATCTTGAAGTTTCTTTGCGTTTAGCAATGACACTTGCGCGCCAAAAATCGCATGAGTATCTCACTGTTGAACATCTTTTACTGGCACTCTTAGAAAATACGCACGCTGCCAACACATTGACGGCCTGTAATGCAAATGTCTCAGCACTACGTACTGAGCTTGAGGCTTATATTAATAAGCATACTCCAACGGTCGATCCTGATACTGAGCAATCCCCGCAGCCGACCCAAAGCTTCGATCGTATTCTACAACGGGCAATTTTTCATGTGCAGTCTATTGGTGGCGGTCGTTTGGTTGAAGGGTCGGATATTCTGGTGTCGATGTTTTCAGAACATGATACTTATGCGGTTTATTTGCTCAAAAAACAGGGCATCAGTCGTCTTGAGCTGACTCAGTATCTATCACACGGTCAAGATAAAGATGAGCCATCTGAGCCACGTGCTTCTATGACGGGAGAGCGCCGTAGTAGTGCCTCAGAAAAAACCAGTAAAGATCCATTGGTTGAGTTTGCGACCAATTTAAATCAGCGTGCTGCTGAAGGTAAAACAGATCCATTGATTGGGCGAGGTCCTGAGATTGAACGCGCCGCGCAAGTTTTGTGTCGCCGCCGCAAAAATAATCCACTATTGGTCGGTGAACCGGGTGTTGGTAAAACCTCTATTGCTGAAGGGTTGGCGTGGTTGATTATCAATGATAAAGCCCCGAAACCACTCAATGGTTGCGTGATTTATAGTCTTGATATTGGCTCATTGATTGCGGGTACTAAATATCGCGGCGATTTTGAAAAACGTATGAAATCGCTATTAGATGCGCTGAAGAAAAAACCCAATGCTATCTTGTTTATTGATGAGATTCATATGATTATTGGCGCTGGCTCATCAATGAGCAGTAATATGGATGTGTCTAACCTGATTAAGCCAGCACTTGCCAATGGTGAACTGCGTTGTATCGGTTCAACCACTTTTACTGAATACCGTCAAGTGTTTGAAAAAGACCATGCCTTATCGCGTCGCTTCCAAAAGATCGACGTGAAAGAGCCAAGTGTTGATGATACGATTGATATTTTGCGTGGTCTGAAACCGCGGTACGAAGAGTTCCATAATGTTGTCTATACTGATGAAGCACTAGTTACTGCCGTTCAATTGTCAGCGAAACATATCCATGAGCGTTTTTTGCCGGATAAGGCCATTGATGTTATTGATGAGGCTGGCGCTTATAAGCGTTTAGGGGTCGTGGCTGATGCAGACGATATAGAAGCGGAAGAAAGTTTCATTGCTGATATAGAGCAAGAGTTTGATGCACAGATTGAGGTTGATATTGACGGTCTCGACAGTGATACTTATGGTGATAATGAAATGCAGGATGAGGCAGATGTTGCGAAAGCCAATGATCGTGCAAAATCGTCTGTTGATAAGAAAGCAAAAGGGAAGCGCGCTCCGATAAAAATTGATGTAGCAGATATCGAAGCGATTGTTGCCAAGCTTGCACGTATTCCGCCCAAGTCAGTATCTAGTGATGATAAGAGTATTCTTCAGCATCTAGATCGTGATCTTAAGCATCTGGTATTTGGGCAAGATGAAGCGATTGCGACTCTAGCAGATGCGATTAAGTTGTCTCGTGCTGGTCTGAAAGCACCAGATAAGCCAATCGGCTCATTTATGTTTGCTGGTCCGACAGGGGTTGGTAAAACGGAAGTTTCTCGTCAATTGGCAAATCTGTTGGGTGTTGAGCTGGTGCGCTTTGATATGTCAGAGTATATGGAAGCACATACTGCCTCACGTTTGATTGGTGCGCCTCCAGGCTATGTGGGTTATGATCAAGGTGGTCTATTGACTGAGAAAATCAATCAGCATCCGCATTGTGTGTTATTGTTTGATGAGATCGAAAAAGCGCATCCGGATGTCTTCAACTTGTTATTACAAGTGATGGATCACGGTACATTGACGGATAATAATGGTCGGGTTGCTATCTTTAAGCAGGTCATTGTTATCATGACGACCAACGTCGGTGCTGAGAGTATCAGTCGATCTTCTATGGGCTTTACCCAGCAAGATCATAGCCGTGACAATACAGAATCACTCAAGCGTGTGTTTACTCCGGAATTCCGTAACCGTCTTGATGCTATTATCCAGTTTAATCCGCTTGATACCTCAGTCGTTGTATCCGTGGTTGATAAATTCTTGGTTGAGTTACAGGTACAACTTGACGATAAGCAAGTTACTTTAGAGATTGATGATGAGGTACGTGATTATCTGGCAGCTAAAGGCTATGATCGCTTAATGGGCGCACGTCCAATGCAGCGCCTGATTCAAGACGAAATCAAAAAGCCTCTGGCAAATATGATTCTATTTGGTGATTTAGTGAATGGCGGGGTTGTACATTTAACCTTGGAGCCAGAGGCATTAGATGGTGATACTGTGAAGCTCGATAAGTCGTCAGATAAAGGGTCAGCGGATAGCCGTATTATATTGACTGTTGTTGAGACTCATGAGCCACGTCCAGACTCCGAATCATTAGCCAGTTAGGTTATTTTTCGCACTATGATAAAAACGGTTACTGCGGTAACCGTTTTTTTATTGCTAATATATATGACAACGCAACCCTAATATTTTGTTAATATCAACCTTAACGCATCCTGATAACAAATAAAAAAGGATTCATCATGGAATTATTTGACGTACAACCCACAAAAACAGTCGCGCAAAAGCAAGCGATTCTCGACAATGTACGCTTGCCAGAAGATTGGAAGCAGGCGTTGTCAGAAGAATTAACTTCTGACAATATGGATAGCTTGCGAGCTTTTTTAAAAGAAGCCTATCAGTCAGAGGATGGTATTTATCCCCCAGCACAGCTGATATTTAATGCGTTTAATTTGACACCTTTATCACAGGTGAAAGTTGTTATCTTAGGGCAAGATCCTTATCATCGTCCTGGACAGGCAATGGGGCTGTCCTTTTCTGTCCCTAAAGTTATCCCAAAGCCACCGTCACTTAACAATTTATTGAAAGAGATGGCGGACGATATTGGCATCAAACCTTCAGCACATGGTGATTTAACGTATTGGGCACAGCAAGGCGTATTATTGTTAAATAGCTCTTTGACAGTAAGAGAAGGCGAACCAAACAGTCATCAAAATCAAGGCTGGGAGAAGTTCACTGATACGGTTATTGATGTTATTAATGAGCAGACTGAACATACTGTGTTTATTTTATGGGGCAGTAAAGCTCAGAAAAAAGGCAAGTATATCAATACTGATAAACATCTGATTTTGACGGCAGTACACCCATCACCACTTGCTGCTAACCGTGGTGGTTTTTTTGGTTCTAAGCCGTTTTCAAAAACCAATGATTATCTGGTGCAATATGGTCAAACGCCTATCGACTGGCAATTACCACAGTAAATGAAAAATTTTCTAAACGCTAGTTTATTGCCTTGCCAGCTAATACATAGTCCATTTACTAATGGTAATCCGCTGATAGGTGAGCAGATTAAAACAGCTCTATTTTGGTCAGTTGAGGATATCAAGTGGATGAAAGAGGCGCTAAAACTTGCCAAGCAAGGCGCTGAGAAAGAAGAGGTGCCAGTAGGAGCTGTCTTGGTACATAACCAGCAGATTATTGGTCAAGGATTTAATGAGCCGATTGGACGCTGTGATGCGACGGCTCATGCTGAAATTGTAGCGTTAAGAGATGCTTGTACACGCTTAAAGAATTATCGCTTGCCCCTAAAGACGACCTTATATGTGACTTTAGAACCCTGTACCATGTGCATGGGTGCGATGATTCATGCACGTGTAGATAGGCTAGTATATGCAGCGCATGAGCCGAGAGCAGGGATGCTTGGTAGTCAAATGAACTTGGCTGAACAGCCTTTTTATAATCATCGTATGCAAGTCGATGCAGGCTTGTGCGGTGAGCACAGCAGCCAGATGCTCAAAGATTTTTTTCGACAGCGTAGAAAAGTGGCAAAAGCCAATCGCAAGATAAGCGATTAACAAGATATGGTTCTTGCTGCTAGTGATAGGTCGCTTTGTTTGCTATAATATCGCCCTATTTACTTGTTAATAGAGTGATTTTCTTATAATGCTTTGATAAGTAAGTGGAAAATGCCTTATTTATACTTTTATGATTATTTATGTGGTTATAGAAAGTACCGACTTTAAGTGAGTATTATGACTGTTGCCAACCCTAACGCGAGTACTAACAGTGAGAAGCCTTCATTGCGTTATCCTGTTATTTGTATTGATGGGCCAAGTGGCGCAGGTAAAGGCACAGTTACATGGCGATTAGCACAAGCTTTAGGGTATCAGCTACTTGATTCAGGTGCGTTATATCGTATCGTTGGACTTAAGGCGTTTGAAGCTGGATTGATTACTGCTGATGCAAGCCAAACCATTGATGAGATGGCTGTATTAGCGTTAACTCAAAGCTTAGAGATTGGTTTTGTACCTAACAATGCATCAGGACGTGTCGATATTATCGTGAATGGTGATGCAGTAGGTGAGCAAGTTCGTAATGAAACGGTTGGCGGTTACGCATCACAGATAGCAGTATTTCCAAAAGTTCGTCGAGCATTGCTAACGCTGCAACAAGATATGGCAACTCGTTCAGGATTGGTTGCGGATGGTCGTGATATGGGTACAGTCGTGTTTCCAGACGCTGACGTTAAGGTGTTTTTGACTGCCAGTGCTGAAGCGCGTGCCGAGCGCCGTGTAACACAGCTACTAAATGCTGGTCAAATAGCAGATTTTGAAGCGATTCTAGCGACGATTAAAGCCCGTGATGATCGTGATGAAAATCGTACAACGGCACCATCAAAGCCTGCAGCAGATGCGCTACTATTAGACAGCTCCAATTTAGATGCTGATGCGGTTTATGAGCAAGTAAAACAATATTGTCAGGTTAAAGGTATTTGCTTCAATAGCTAATAATAACAAGTTAGTAAGTATGAAAAGGTTTCCTATAGGATTGATTTTAGTATAAAATTACAGTAGTAGACGCCAATAATCTTTAGAAAATAATGGAATCTACTGTTTAAAGGTCATAATTTAAAAAATATAACGCATTTTAATATAAGACAGTTGTTGCTAGTGAGTTTGCTGACGCATTCGCTTATTAGCAACAAACGTTTTTATATATGACTGCATAGGATATAAAACCAGTATTCTCGTTTTATACAGTCATAAATTTGATCCGTACTGTGCTGGACAGGATACGGCTATACAAAGGTAGACATAATGGAATCATTTGCTGAACTATTTGAAGCGAGCATCGAAGAAACAGGTCTGGATATCGAGCGTGGCTCGGTTATCACCGGTACTGTTGTCGCCATCGATAACGACTGGATCACTGTTGATACGGGTCTAAAATCTGAAGGTATCGTCGCTCGTGAAGAGTTTTTAAGCGAAGAAGGCGAACTTGAAGTTGAAGTTGGCGATACAGTAGACGTAGTGGTTGAAGCGGTTGATAACGGTATGGGTCAAACCTTACTGTCACGTGAAAAAGCCAAACGCGTTGAAACTTGGAATTTCCTTGAAAAAATCTCTGACAATGATGAGATTGTAAAAGGTATTATTTCTAGCAAAGTAAAAGGCGGCTTTACTGTAGATATCGGTTCAGTACGCGCTTTCTTGCCAGGTTCATTGGTAGATGTACGTCCTATCCGTGATACGACGCATCTAGAAGGTAAAGAGTTAGAATTTAAAGTTATCAAACTTGATCAAAAACGTAACAACGTTGTCGTTAGTCGCCGTGCCGTTATGGAAGCTGAAAACTCAGCTGAGCGCGAAGAGCTATTGAACAAGCTTGAAGAAGGTATCGAGATTGAAGGTATCGTTAAGAACCTAACTGATTATGGTGCATTCGTTGATCTTGGTGGTATTGATGGTCTATTGCACATCACTGATATGGCATGGCGCCGTATTAAGCACCCATCTGAGGTTGTTGAAGTTGGTCAAGATCTTAAAGTTAAAGTACTTAAATTTGACCGTGAGCGCAATCGCGTCAGCCTAGGTCTAAAACAACTAGGTACTGATCCTTGGGATAACGTTGGCGGCACATACCCAGTGGGTAGTGTGGTTAAAGCTCGCGTAACCAACCTAACTGATTATGGTTGTTTCGCTGAAATCTCTGAAGGTATTGAAGGTCTAGTACACGTATCAGAGATGGATCATACCAACAAAAACATCCATCCGTCGAAAGTTGTTCAAGTGGGTGATGAAGTTGAAGTAATGATCCTTGATATCGACGAAGAACGTCGTCGTATCAGCTTAGGTATCAAGCAAACTCTAGCTAATCCATGGGATGAGTTTGATAAGAAACATGAGCGCGGTGATAAAATCACTGGTACGATCAAATCAATCACTGACTTCGGTATCTTTATCGGTCTAGATGGCGGTATTGATGGTCTAGTTCACTTGTCAGACATTTCTTGGAATGAAACTGGCGAAGATGCTATCCGTAACTACAACAAAGGCGACACCGTTGAAGCAATGGTATTGTCTGTAGATTCAGAAGCCAATCGTATCAGCCTAGGCGTGAAGCAATTAACGTCAGATCCATTTAACGAATACCTAGTCAACAATGACCGCGGTGCTATCGTTAATGGTAAAGTAAAAGAAGTAGACGCTAAAGGCGCTACTATCGAACTTGCTGATGAAGTTGAAGCGTATCTACGTGCCTCTGAGATTCAACGTGACCGCGTTGAAGATGCGACTAAGCATCTAACTGTTGGTGATGATGTAGAAGCGAAAATCATCAGTGTTGATCGTAAAACACGTAACATCAGCCTGTCAATCAAAGCGAAAGACGAAGCTGAAGAGCGTCAAGCGATTAAAGAGTTAAGTAGCACAACTACGACTAGTACTGCTGCTGGTTCTGATGCACAACCAAAAACGATTGGTGACTTGATCAAAGAACAAATGCAGTAAGCTATTTACCGCTAATGTTATGATCTTATAAAAGAAAGCGACTCCGGTCGCTTTTTTTTATGGCTGAATTTTAGTATTAACGATAATTGATACAGTTTTTTCCTTGATAGAGGAACTCTTGTTTCCAATTTCCTTCAATATCCGCTATCATTTACAACATCGAGTAACGAGATGTAAAATTAGACCCAAGTCATTATAAATGAACAGATATTTAGTCAACAATCGCGTGGTTGTCAGCTAATATTTTATAATATCTGTGGTAATCATTTTAGTTATTTCCATCATCTTATCTATCAATGAACAAGGCAAGTATGATAATGCAGCAAACAATCAATAAGTCCGAATTTATTAGTAATCTGAGTGCAAATTGTGACACGATGACAGATACCGTTGTCGATGATGCCGTACGCGAGATATTAAACTTGATGACTCATACGCTCGCCAATGATGGTCGAGTAGAAGTTCGTGGGTTTGGCAGTTTTTGTCTTCATCATCGCCGTGCTCGTATGGGTCGTAATCCTAAAACGGGTGAAAGCGTACCAGTACCTGCAAAAGCAATTCCGCATTTTAAGCCAGGCAAAGCATTACGCGAAGCCGTAAACGAAAAAGTAGCAGGCGGACAGTAAGTTAATTGAAGTAATATAAGATATCCTACCGATATACTACTAAAGTATGAGCCGATTTTTCTTATTATACTAACCCTTTTATAACGTAGTAATATCAATCAGTATGGCTTAGTTTTTATCCATTTATCTGTTCTATTAAAATCTGTTAAAAACTTAAGGGGACGTCTGATGCGTATTTTATTATTAGTGCTGCTATTTTTGAGCTTCGCCTACTCGCTAGGTTTGGTATTGGCAAATAATACTGAAGTTGGCGTCAATCTTTTGTTTTCGCAAGCACCAACGATGAATTTAGGCTTGCTAATGATACTTTGCCTCATACTTGGTATCGTTATAGGTATCTTGTTAGCACTGCTAATTTTCCGTGTTTTGCAAAATAAGTGGGAAATATCGCGTCTACAAAAGGCAAATACCAATTTGCAAGAGCAGATAACCCAAGCCAATATGGTGATTGATCGTCAAGCGAATGCGCCTACTTTAGAAGAAGCTGTTTATGGTGCAACAGCGGTCAATGTACAGGATACGACAATGCCCAATGCTCATCCCAACGCTAATGTGCATGATGGGTCAAGTTTGACCAAGCAAAAACGCGATTACTAATAATTTGTAATATGCATTTTCACTGCTGATTATAAATATAATAATTTGATAAACCTGATATAAAGAAGCATAACAATGAACAACGCAATTAATTCTCCTGTCATCGTTGCATTAGATAATATGACAAAAGATGCCTCTCTGGCATTAGCTGACCAATTAGATCCGGCATTATGCCGATTGAAAGTAGGTAAAGAGCTGTATACCCGGTGTGGCCCTGAGATAGTCAAAGCATTGCATCAGCGCCAATTTGAGGTTTTTTTAGACCTTAAATTTCATGATATCCCCAATACCACTGCACAAGCAGTATTGGCTGCGGCTGAGCTTGGTATATGGATGGTCAACGTCCATGCAAGTGCCGGCTACGATGCGATGTCATTGGCAAAACAGCGCTTGCTAGATAATGATTTTGACACGCTACTGATTGCAGTGACTGTCTTAACATCTATGGACAATGAAGCACTCAATCAAACGGGCATCACCGACGGCTTAGAGGCACAAGTGAGCCGCTTAGCACAATTAACCAAGCAAGCCGGTCTCGATGGTGTAGTATGCTCAGCACAAGAAGCAAAGGCATTAAAGACATTATGTGGTCAGGACTTTAAACTGATTACGCCTGGTATCCGTCTGCTAGATGATAATACTGATGATCAAAAGCGTATTTGTACGCCAAAACAGGCATTACTTGATGGCTCTGATTATCTGGTGATTGGGCGCTCAATTACTCAAGCAGTAGATCCTGCAGCGAAATTACAGTTAATACTCCAAAGTCTCTAACTTTTCAATTAGATACTTCAGTCAAAAAGTAAAAAGACAGCCTAATCCGCTGTCTTTTTAGTTTTTGTCGCTAGATGAAAAGGTGCTAAACTATTTATGTTTATTTAATGATATTGGCTGCTATGAAATTACAGATTTTGAGTGACTTACATATTGACAGTTATATACGTCAATCCCATCCGATAGGGCATATCCCCAAAACCGATGCAGACATCGTACTGGTGGCGGGAGATACAGCAAATAGCGATATTGGTATGCCATGGCTACAAGAGCAAGCAGCGCGCTTACGAGTCCCTCTAATCACTATCGCTGGTAATCATGAGTACTTTAATGAAGACGTGCTGCATTTTGATAAAAAGCTGGCGACTTGGGACAATTATGATAGTGAATCAAAGCAGGGCGTACGATTTTTGCAGTGTCAGCATATTGATGTCGGAGAGGTGCGCATTTTAGGTTGTACGCTTTGGACAGATTATCAATATCAAGCCAATGAAGAGACTAGGGCAGTAGCAATGCGATTTATGCGTGACTACAAACAGATCTATGCCGGCAGCGAGCTGTTTTCACCTGAAATGTCGATACAGATTCATGCTAAGCAGCGTCAATGGCTTAAACAAGCGTTGATAACGGCAAAAGCACTGGGCAAAAAAACCGTGGTAATGAGTCATCATAGCATCAGTCCATTATCTGTCTCTGAGAAGTATGCTGAGCTACCAAGTAATGCCGCATTTATCAGTGATTTATCAAGCTGGATGTATGAAGAGTGGGCACCAGCACTATGGGTGCATGGGCATACGCATGAAGCATTTGATTACCACATTCATAAGACGCGCGTTATCGTCAATCCGCGTGCTTATCCAAATGAGGTTAGTAGTACGGCATTATCGTTTACATGGGATAGAGTAATTGATATCAGTTAGTCAAACGTAATAATTATGAGTCTTTATTTTTTGATTTCACCGTGTCATAGCGTTTCAGTTCTCATAAAATTAACGGGTCTGCTCTCAATATATTTGCTTTAGATTATATTGCGATTGGACTTATATTTGGTTCATTCCTGAGAGAAAATCTGATAGGCTTATGTGATGAGTAAACTTCCTAATAACACCACATCGAGCCTATCCACTGAGAAGCTTGCGAGTCATACTCCAAGTGCACCAGCGCCCTCACATCTTCCTGATAGTATGATGTCGTCGGTCAGGTTGTTACCTGAAGATAAGCGCCTGATTTTATTTACCAGACATTCCCTGCGTGAGCGCTCTGATGGTAATGGCTTTGCCAGTTATCAGCTGCCATTGACACCCAAAGGTCGTGTATTGGCAAAATCTTGGGGTCGTTGGTTGGCAGGACATCTGCCGTATTCGCTCGATGTTGATAGCATCTCAAGCCCGATTGGTCGCTGTCTTGATACGGCGCAGCTGATGCAAGAAGGGGCAGGACTAAGGCGTGATATCGCGCACCAGTCATTGTTGGTTGAGCCTGGTAGCTTAGTGACCGAACCTGATATTGCAAATCCCATCTTTAAAGAGATTGGTGTTCTCAATTTTATCAATCGATTCTTGCAAGGCAATCTTGAAGGCACTAAAAACGCTTATCAGGGCGGTCTCGATATTCTATCGCTTTTTTATCAAAATCAGCCGCAACACGGGCATCTAATGCTCGCTGTCAGCCATGACACTTTGTTATCTGCATTCTTAGCGGTGATGTTTGATGTTGTTGAGATTGATTGGAACGATTGGCCAAAAATGATGGAAGGGGTATTTTTGTGGTTTGATGACAAGCCATTCGAGCAGGCAAGTGCGTATTTTGTCTGGCGCGGTGAAGTTTATGTACGTCCAATACACACTTTGCTTGAAGCCTACCGTACCGCTGGCTTTCATCCAAATAAGCTATTATTGCCACCAGAAGTAAAATGGACATAAGCGTTATTTACGAAATTATTAATTACTTTTGATCAGGCATAAAAAAACCTTGCCCCAGTATTAGAACCAGTGACAAGGTTTTAGTTATGATGTTATCGAAGCATCATACGGTCTAAACGCAACCAATCTTAAGCTAGTAAGCCTTTGATGGTTTTGTTTAGGCGGCTCTTACGACGAGCAGCTTTATTCTTATGAAGAATACCTTTGTCAGCCATACGATCAAGAACCGGTACCGCTTTTTTGTAAGCTTCGGTAGCCGCGTCATAATCTTTAGCAGCGATAGCCGCGTCAACACGTTTCAAATAAGTACGAACCATAGAGCGTTGTGACGCAGAGTTCTGACGACGTTTGGTGTTTTGACGGGCGCGTTTACGAGCTTGTGCAGTATTAGCCACGCGAATCTCCTTGATAAAGACAGATAAAATTATGAATGTGGATTGCAATAAAGGGTTTAACCATCATCGATAACGAGCAGCCGTCTCGCCGAACATGATGTCGATGCCTACTATTAAAGTATCTGATAGTAATAAATCATCGCAAGCGCCAAAACTGTTTGGAATAATTAAACAGCGTTGACGTGTAAAGCTGGTTATCTTAGCAAATTATCGCCCTTAGGACAATAAGTTTGATGATTAATGCTCAAAGAAGTTACGGCATTACGTGGATGAGCGGGATTTTATGCCTTTAATAGGTATTTATAAAGGTATTTATCATAATATTGAGTGAGTATTTGAGTCTAAACGAGCGTATGAGCTGAGTAAAACTGTTTGCTGATAAAATCTCTTACAATAAATCATGCATAATAGCCTCGATGATTGATTAATTTAGGTATGATACTACAGTGGTCAGCGTCACCGACGGGCTTTAAAAAGTCACATTTTTGACGATCATAAGTATTCCAACACTCTATAAATGGATAGGATATGCAGCGAAAAGCAATGGTAATAGGTGCAACGGGATTGGTCGGGCAACATCTTGTAAAGCAGCTGAGTGAGATTTATGACACATTGATTGTGATTGCACGGCGTCCTCCTCGCTACATCAATGCGAGCATGCGTTTTTATCAGGTGAATGATTTTGACAACTTAGCTGAAATCTTTACAAGCATTGGCGCTGATCGAAAAACGGATGCTTTTAGTTGCTTGGGCACCACCAAAAAACAAGCGGGTAGTGATGAAGTTTTTCGCAAGATTGACCATGATTATAATGTTGGTTTCGCCAAACTTTGCCAAGAGAAAGGCGTTGAAAACTTCTTTTTATTGTCCTCGATGAATGCGGACATCAACAGTCGCTTTTTATATAATCGCGTAAAGGCTGAAACGGAAGAGTCCATAATGGCATTAGGGTTTGCCCAATTGGTTATTTTCCGTCCGTCGTTACTACTTGGTAAACATAAGGGTCGTCCGCTTGAAAGTCTGGGACAAAAAGCCTTTCAGCTTATCTCGCCATTGGTGTCCGAGTCATTATCTTTACATCCTATTTCAGCTAAGCGTGTCGCTAGTGCCATGGCGATGAGCGCCCATGATATCTATCATCGCAGTAAATACCGCAGCGAACCCGCGATTAAAACCACTGATATTATCGAAAATAAACAGATGCTTGCGATGACCCGCGTAAAACATTAAGCTATTAATCAGATAACTTTTACATTTATTACTATAGTAAGCTCAGTATAAAAACGATACAGCGGGACTAGAATGAATTTTTTGCAGCCTCTGTCTGCGCAGGCACAGCAAGCTAGAAAAATTTATACTAGTGCCGCGTCAAAACATGATGTATCGGTTTTATCTAGGTAAACTATACTATAGTAAATAGCCTAAGTAATATTTAGGTTTAATAAGTCAGAACAATTTAACCATAACAGACAAGGAGTCTCACCATGCCAGAATCAGCAACAATGACTAAAGAAAACTTTGTAACTTGTGATTTATTAGATGCCAATCCTGAATCACAGGTATGCCTGCCTAATATCGAAGGTAAATCGTTTTATAGTTTTGGCGGTAAAGATAAATTCTGCGGTGAGATTGTGACCGTCAAATGTTTTGAAGATAATAGTCGCGTCAAATCGTTGCTTAACAGTGATGGTAAAGACAAAGACGGTAATGGCAAAGTATTGGTCGTTGATGGTGGCGGATCTATGCGCTGTGCGCTGTTAGGTGACATGATTGCACAGTCGGCTATTGATAATGGCTGGGCAGGGGTCATTGTATATGGCTGTGTTCGTGATGTTGATGATATGGCAGCAATGGACATCGGGGTCATGGCGCTTGGTTGTATCCCGCGTAAATCAAATCGCCGCGATGAAGGTCAAACCGATCTTGAAATCAGCTTTGGTGATTTAACGCTAAATTCTGGTATGTTTGTCTACGCAGACAATAACGGCATTATCGCTAGTGACAAGCCATTAATTTAAAGACAAAGTCTGTTTTTGAAGAATTCCCTATAAAGACCTTGGCTCGCAAGCTAAGGTCTTTTCGTTTATCAGCCCTATTCTTAGCAATAAATCTTTATTTTATAAAGTGTTTGGCTCTTGGTGTTTTCTATAATAATGCTATGTGACAAACCGTTACGGCATAAATTTTGGTAATTGCGCAAATATTCGTATAATAGCTTTCTGACTCTTAACCTTGATCTTACCCTTTATGCCTATCACTGCTTTGACTGACGCCTTTGCCCCGATTAACCAGCAATTATTCCCTATCCAAAATGCCCAGCGCCGCTGGCTTGCACCTGTACATGGTGCTGTCAGCAGCTTATGGCTGGCAAGTTTAGTACAAGCACCTATATGGAATGTTGCCGAGCGTCTAAAAGTCGTAGTGACGCGTGACCAAAATCAGCTGAATCAAATAGAGACAGAACTGGCATTTTGCGGCGTGGATGCTCATGTATTTCCTGATTGGGAGACGCTGACCTATGATGAGTTGTCACCGCATCAAGATATTGTCAGCGAGCGTATCAATTTATTAACCGATATGCCAACGTCAGGCGTGTTATTGATATCTGTGCAAGCATTAATGCACCGTATTGCGCCACCAAGCTGGTTAATTGGACAGCATTTTGATTTAAGTGTTGGCGATCAATTTGATATCAATACTCAGCGTTCTCTGCTCGCAAAAGCAGGTTATCGAGCGGTAGACAACGTTTTTGAGCCGGGGGAATTTGCGGTACGTGGTAGTATCATTGATATCTTTGCCATGGGTCAGCCATTCCCGCTACGTCTAGATTTATTCGACGATGAAATTGAAACCATTCGCTTTTTTAATCCGCAGACCCAACGGACATTGACCGTTGATGATTTAAAGTCAATGATGAGTGGTAACGATAGTAGTATGGGCAAAGAGTCATTGTCGCTACTGCATAAACTGCCAGATATCTCAAAGCCTATTAAACAGTTTCAGATCCTACCCGCAAAAGAGTTTCCACTTGATGAAGGGCGTGAAACCTTTCGTATCAATTTTGCTGCCATGTTCCCCAATAGCAATAGCCGTAAATTCGAATTACATAAAGATGTAATGGCAGGCATTGCGAGTAGCGGATTGGAATATTATCAGCCACTGTTTTTTGATTTAAAGGATTGGACGGTAGAGAGTAGTTTATTTGCTTATCTGCCAAGCGATACGCTATTCATCACTGATGAGCTAATTAACGAGAAACAGGCGGATTATTGGTCGCAAATCCAGCGCCGCTATGAAGAGCGCCGTCATGATATTGATAAACCTATTGTCGCCCCTGAGTTGCTGTATTTATTGTCAAATACTCTTAACGAGCATCTCAATCATTATCCACGGGTGATACTCAGTGCACGTAATGAACTGTCGACAATGAATGATGCATCTGCGATTGACGAGACAGTATTGGAGAGTCCATTACAGTTATCTGAGCAACCACAGTTAGATTTTGTTCAGAATAAGCAACAAGGCTTGGTGACCTTAAGTGCGCAAGAGTCGCCACAGTTGGCAGTCAATCATCAAAAAGCAGAGCCACTTACTGAGCTGCTAGCGTTTTTAGAGCTACAAGCGCAAACAGCAACACCAGTATTGATTGTCGCTGAAACAGCGGGTCGCCGTGAGATTCTCATCGAGCTGTTTAAAGGTAAGATTGAGATCAAGGCTTATGACAGCTTTGAGGCATTTTTAGCTGCCGATAAAACAACGGGGCTTAATAATAAAAAGTTGCCACAGATTGGTCTAACGGTTGCGCCTATTGAACGTGGCGTCTATGTTCCTGAGCGCTTGGTGTTGATTAGTGAGACACAATTATTTGGTCGGCAAGTGCTGCAAACGCGCCGTCGTCGCCAGAGCGGTGTATCAGAAGAATTCTTGGTTAAAAGCGTGACTGAAATAACTGATGGCAGTCCAGTCGTCCATATTGAGCATGGTATTGGGCGTTATAATGGTTTAATAACCTTAGATGTCGGAGATGGTGAGCAAGAATTTATTCACCTAAAATACGCTGATGATGCCAGTATTTACGTGCCGGTTGCCAATCTGCAAATGATTAATCGCTATAGCGGCGGCGACCCAGCGCTTGCACCATTGCACAAGATTGGTAGTGGAAAATGGGACAAAGCTAAACAGAAAGCGCTCGAGCAAATCCATGATGTCGCAGCTGAGTTGCTTAATATACAAGCACGGCGTGAGGCAAAGGTCGGTATTCATTTTAAAATAGATATCTCGCAATACGAGCTGTTTGCTAGTCAGTTTGCCTTTGAAGAAACGCCGGATCAAGCCAATGCTATTCATGCAGTCATGGAAGATATGAAGCAAAATCAGCCCATGGATCGTCTCATCTGTGGCGATGTAGGTTTTGGTAAAACGGAAGTAGCCATGCGCGCGGCATTCATCGCGGTCAGTGCTGGTTATCAAGTAGCGGTGCTGGTGCCGACTACTTTGCTAGCCGGTCAGCATGAAGACAATTTCCGCAATCGTTTTGCTGATTGGCCAGTACGTATTGAAACGCTTTCGCGCTTTGGCGGTAAAAAACATCAAGATACTGTGCTAACAGACCTTGCGGCAGGCAAGGTTGATATCGTCATTGGTACGCATAAGTTATTACAACCCGATGTAAAGTTCTCTAATCTAGGTCTAATGATTGTTGACGAAGAACATCGCTTTGGGGTGCGCCATAAAGAGCGTATTAAGGCGATTCAGACTGATGTTGATAGTATGTCGATGACAGCGACGCCCATCCCGAGAACGCTCAATATGGCGCTCTCGGGTATGCGTGATATGTCGATTATTGCCACGCCACCAGCCCGTCGTCTTGCGATTAAGACCTTTGTCATGCAGAAGACCGACGCTTTGATGAAAGAGGCTATCTTGCGTGAGCTGTTGCGGGGTGGTCAGGTTTATCTATTGCATAACGATGTGGCCAGTATTGAGCGCATGGCAGAGACCATACGTGAACTGGTGCCTGAAGCGCGAGTAGGGGTCGCTCATGGGCAAATGCAAGAGCGTCAACTAGAACAAGTCATGCAGCAGTATTATCATAAAAAATTCAATGTGCTAATTTGTTCGACCATTATCGAAACTGGTATTGATGTACCGAATGCTAATACTATTATTATAGAGCGCGCGGATAAGTTTGGTTTGGCTCAATTACATCAGCTGCGTGGTCGCGTGGGTCGTAGTCATCATCAAGCTTATTGCTATCTACTTGTACCGTCTATTAAGGGGCTTAAAGGGGATGCCAAGCGCCGATTGCATGCTATTGAGCGCGCTAACACATTAGGTGCAGGCTTTATGCTGGCAAGTGAAGATTTAGAGATTCGCGGTGCTGGGGAAATACTTGGTAAGCAGCAAAGTGGTAATATGCAGGCAATTGGTTTCAGTCTATATATGGATATGCTGGAGCGAGCAACGAAGGCGATTAAAGCCGGTAAAGAGCCTGATTTAAGTACACCATTATCACTAACCAGCGAAATCAATCTGCATAGCTCGGCACTGATACCAGAAGAGTACCTGCATGATGTGCATCAGCGTTTGTTATTTTATAAACGGATTGGCAATGCCGATGATAAAGAGGCACTGACTGATATTCGAACTGAAATGATTGATCGTTTTGGTGTTTTGCCAGACCAGACCAAGCAGTTATTTGCGGTTCATGGTCTACGCATACAAGCCGAGCCTTTGAAAATTAATAAAATTGATGCCGATAGTAATAGCATGACATTAGAGTTTGCACCCGATACGCCGGTCGATGCTTTGGCGATTATTAAGCTAATTCAAGCAAATGGGCAGCGCTATCGTATGAATGGTGCTTCTGGCATTCGCTATCAGGATGCTGATAAATTGGCAACACCACAGCAGCGTGTCACGGTGATTCAAGAGTTATTAAGCTATTTTAGCAAGCATATGGTAGTAGAGTCGGTTTAGGATATTCAATCATCACTATATACCATGGAAAATAGCTGTTTAACCTTTACCTTATAGGCTAAGAGATTTAAAAAGTAGGACATTTAGACAATAAATCATGACGCTATTTTATCGATTGGATAACTGATAAAATAGCGTCACTGTATTTTTACCTTAAATATCTGTTTTAAATTTTAAGCCTAATCTTTCTTTCTTATTCTTTTACTTGAGTTTCATAACAAGAGAACCGCCATTATGTTCCAACTTCATCATAAACTTGCTGCCGATAGTTTTTTAGTGGGTGATTTTCCACTATCAACCTGTCGCTTAATCAATGATTGCCAGTTTCCATGGTTGATATTGGTGCCACGAGTATCAGGCATCAAAGAATTGTATGAATTGTCTGAGGCAGACCAAACGCAGTTTTTGCGTGAATCAAGCTGGTTATCAAGTCAGCTCGCTAAAACTTTTCAGGCAGATAAAATGAATGTGGCAGCGCTCGGTAATCAAGTACCACAGCTTCATTTTCATCATATTGTCCGCTATCAAAACGATATGCAGTGGCCAAATCCGGTATGGGGCGTTCCTGCCGTGCCTTATAGCAAAGAAGTATTGGCGCAAATGCAACAGACTTTGATGATGGCACTGCGCGGTCATCATCAAATGCCGTTTGATTGGCAGATGTAATTAACTACTTATTGATAGTTTTAACATTGCTTGGTACATGTCAGTTAAAAGAAGTCAGATATATTATCTGGCTTTTTTGCCATTAGCTCGAAATTGATATTTATGTTTAGTACAAAGGTCTTGAGATGATGATTTCATTGGCTTTGGTAACAAAATAAATGACAAACGGTATACTTTGAGGAATCAATGACATAGCTGTTAATAAAATTAAAACGTATAATATGCAAGTTAACTGTTTAATTTCTCTTATATTATTTATAAGCATAAATATTTTTTATAAGGATAAGGTACATTATCTATACTATCTTTATGAGTACTTTCAATGATTTTACTGATTTAAGCGAATAGCTCTCATGGCACTTTTAGACACCTTTAGCCCAAAAAAATCTATACAGGGTACAGATGTCTGTCGATTTGATTATCCTGAAATCTTTGTTCTCATACTCAGCGTGATACTGCTCGCTATCCATTTTGACTTCAGTCCAACTTCGATGGCACTTTTAATCGTCGTCTGCTTACCTAGCCTCATGATTTTAGTTTATAACTTTCGTCGTCAAAAAAGCTTTTGGACGTCTAATATAGTTATTATTTTATTGTCTTCTGTTATTGGTTCCATTCAGCTTTGTCCTATTATCTCATTAAGTTTAGCGTCGTTGATCGGATTGCGTATTATTATTAGCAGCCCTGAGAATCATCTAAAGCTGGTTTCTGTATCCATCGTTACCATCATTATTTTTTACTACGTTAGTGTCATTTTGAGTAGTGCCGAGATAGATTGTCACACCACTTGGATAACGCCTATCATCTTGCTAGCAACGATGCTGGTAATGCTTTGTCACTTTCGCCATATATATTATGAGTATATCCATTATGAGGCACGGGCTGAGCAAGTGGTTGGGCGCTTAAGTACGATGGTATCGGTAATCAATAAGTTGACACGTTTCGTACCACCGCAAGTATGGGAGCCTATTGTCAAAGCGGACGGTCCAGTTACTGTCGCTAATAAACGCGCTAAGCTGACGATTATGTTTTCAGATATCGTTGGTTTCACTGAGCTGTCTGATAGCTTAAGTGCGGATAACTTGGCTGATATTTTAAACACTTATATGCACTGTATGACTTTGATCGCCAATAAACATGGGGCAGTATTAGATAAGTTTATTGGTGATGGCATGGTGTGTTTTTTTGGAGAGCCTAATAGCCGTGGTCCGCGTCAAGATGCCCTAGATTGTGTAGCTATGGCAATAGATATGCGCCGTGAAATGCGCACATTGAGGCAAAAATGGAGATTGATGGGCTTTGAGGGATTATATATACGCGTAGGCATTAGTACAGGCTACTGTCATGTTGGTAACTTTGGTAGTAATAATCGTCTGAGCTATACGCTGATTGGCAAAGAGGCCAATCTGGCTTCAAGGCTTGAAGCTGTCGCTGGTAAGGGCGAAATATACATTAGCGAGAGCACTCACGACTATATCGCTCATGATTTTGACTGCGAATACGCAGGTGCTTTCCCGCTAAAAGGTTTCGATGATAAAATAAGTGCTTGGAAAGTATTGGATCCAGATGAAAATAAAGGCAAGTTATCGAAATGGGTAGACCACACGCTTCCAGGTTTTAATCTGCATTTGAACTTTAGAGACATGCAAGATAACGATTATCAAGATATTAGAAGTCGTCTTAATCTTGCACTTGCACGTATTGAGCAAGAAGAAAAATCTGCCGCTATTAAAATTGACGCAGCCAGCAAAAAAGAAGGGAAGCATAAATAATTTATAGCAATACTATAATGATAGTAAATAATTTTCTTTGCTCATGAATAGATTGTGATTACTTAAAGTATCAGATATTGGAATAGGAAAAAGCCAGCTATAAGACATAGTTGGCTTTTTTATGAGTATAAAGTCATCAATAATTAGTGATTTTCTTTGGCATGGTTCAAAGTGTACTTAGGAATTTCGATGGTTAAATCGTCATCCTCGAGCATCACCTGACAAGACAAGCGTGAATCAGGCTCCAGCCCCCAAGCACGATCAAGTAAGTCGGCTTCGATATCATCCATCTCATCCAAGCTATTAAAACCTTTACGTACGACGACATGGCAAGTTGTACAAGCTTTTGACATCTCGCAAGCATGTTCAATCTTGATGCCTTTTTCTAGTAAGGCTTTACATAAGTTTTCGCCTGCTGCTAATTCAACTTCGATGCCTTTAGGGCAAATTTCATGATGGGGTAGTACAGTGATTTTTGGCATAAGGTAGTCTATCCGGTGCTAATCCATTTAAAATAACATCTAAAAGTATAAAGATATGCTTAATTTGACACGTCAGTAATATGGTAACTTATTTCTGTTACCAGTCTTTGGCGCTGGTACCTGCCATACTAGTCTTGACACTTTGATTCATGATAAGAGCAGCAAAGGCGTCGCTATGCGGTTTAAGCGCCAGCTTTTTTGCATCAATAAGGGTTAAGTCATTGGTATCAAGCGCAGCTTGCAAGTCTTGCATAGTGTGTGCCAAAGACTGCTTAGCATCTTCTGAAAGTAAAGCGTCAAAATCTTTCAATGCCGATTGCAGTGCCAGTATCTCACGTTCTGATTCAACCTTGGTTTCAATCAATGAGCGCGCGTTTTTGTCTTCTTCAGCGTATTTAAATCCTGCAATGAGTAACTGTTCTTTTTGTTCATCAGACAAGCCATAAGAGGGCACAATCTCAATTTTACTTTCGGTCTTGGTAGTGGTTTCTTGTGCACTCACTGTCAGTTGCCCATTAGCATCAATGCTAAAAGTCACTTCGATTCGCGCAAATCCCGCTTTCATAGGCGGAATACCATATAGCTCAAAGCGTCCCAGTGAGCGGCAGTTATCGACAGTCTCGCGCTCACCTTGTACCACATGAATCACCATGCCGGTTTGACCATCTTGATAAGTGGTAAATATTTGGCGTTTCTTAACTGGAATAGGGGTATTACGCGAGATAAGCACTTCAACCAAACCGCCCATGGTTTCAAGCCCAAGCGATAGCGGAGTAATATCTAACAACAATAAATTATTATCACTATCACCGTTGACCAATTGATGCGCAGTTTGTGCAGCACCTAAAGCAACGACTTCATCTGGATTTAATCGACAAAGTGGCTGCTTTGCAAAAAAATCAGTAACCACTTGTTTAACAGCAGGCATACGGGTCGAGCCGCCAACTAAAATAACTTCATCTAAGTCAGATGTTGAAAGTTTGGCATCACGTAATACTTGTTCGCAAACGCTCAAGGTGCGGCGACTCACTGGGTCTACAATGACTAATAAATCTTCACGGCGCAATATGCCCTTAAAAGATTGCTCATTCACGATGATATCAATCTCAACTTGCTCAGCATCCGTCAACGCTTGCTTATAGGCTTTGGCTTGCTGAGCAAGGATCGACTTGTCGTGCAGGCTGACGTCTTTAGGATCGATATTTAACTGCTTGATCAGCCAATTGGTCAATAAGCGATCGATATCATCACCACCAAGTGCACTATTACCACCTGTCGCTAGCACCTCAAAAACGCCATCGTTTAGTTTCAAAATCGACACATCAAACGTACCGCCGCCCAAATCATAGATAAGGTAATGTTTCTCGATACCTGCTTCAGTTGCTTGGTCGAGTCCATAAGCAACCGCAGCCGCAGTAGGTTCGTTTAACAGACGCAGTACCTTGATACCAGCTGCTTGAGCGGCGTCTTTAGTAGCTTGACGCTGTGCTTCATCAAAATAGGCAGGCACGGTAATGACCGCACCTTGAATGCTATCCTCAGGCAATGCGTGAGCAGCACGCTGTTCTAGCGCTGCTAAGACACGCGCTGACACTTCAACAGGAGATACGGCTCCTTGCGCAGTGACAAAAGCTGGCATTTCATCTTTGCCACCGCTTAGCTCATAAGGATGAGAGAATTTGATATCAGCTTGGCTACGACCCATAAAGCGCTTGGCTGAAATAATGGTGTTTTTTGGATCATCTACTACGTGGGCGAGGGCATCCGAACCAACCAATGGGCTACCTTCACTTGGATAATACACCACAGAAGGCAACAAGGTATCTGTCGCTGTGCTTGCTTGCAAAACTTGAGCTTTGCCTGAGCGTACCACGGCGACCAATGATCGCGTGGTACCAAGGTCAATGCCTAGGCCAAAACGATGCTCGTGAGGTCGGGTGCTTTGATTGGGTTCAGCAATTTGCATTAAGGACATAAGATAACTCAAAGATAAAATGAATAAGTGAAATGATACAAAGGCGATAAATAGACTATCGTTAGTACAACATAAAATAGTTTTGCTATAAATGTTTGAATATAGAAACTAGCCATTAAAGGCTTTTAGAGTCAAGATTATACGAGATAATTGGTCTTACTTTAACCGTCGCTTTTTAAAACTTCTAAAACGTATTATAAATTGAGCCGTTATTATTATATTCAATAATAACGCTACTAATAAGCGCATTAATTACACATATAAATCATCATCATCTAAATGTGTAGCTGCCGAAATTCCATCAATGGCTGTCACGACGTCAGCATTTAACTTCACCAGAAATTTCAGCTTTTGGGTAGAATCAATAGCGGTTTGCCAGTCTTGAGTCTCATAAGCGTTTTTAAAGCTTGCTGACTGCTTTGCTAGACGTTCTGTAATCTGTGGATGTAACTGCTTTAGCGTTGCTATATCTTGAGCACCAATAGCGTCGTCTAAATCCATGCGCATTTCCATAGCGTCTTCTAAGAAGTCCAGATCTGCGATGGAATGCTCTAGACTTTGCGCTTGACCTGCCATATCTAACAAGTAGCTGGCTCGACTATCAGGCGAACTCAGAGTTTGATAGCCCTGATTAATAAGCGCTGATGCTTGCTCAGATTGCTGCTGTGCTTTTGCAATATTGGCTATATTTTTTGCGACATTGTCAGGATGATAGCGTTTTTGCAAAAAACGTAAACGCTGATCCAAATTGTCTTGTACAACCTCAAACTGTACAGGCTGCTCAAATAAGGCAAAAAAATTATCAAACTGTGGTTCTAATGCGTTGTCTGTCATATCGTCTGCCTTTATTTTATTTATTATTTTAAGGGCTTCTATTTTATATAGTAAAAACGGTTACACCGTAAAAGACTCACCGCAGCCACATTCGCCTTTCTGATTAGGATTACTGAATTTAAAGCCTTCATTGAGACCTTCTTTTTCATAATCCATTAATAGACCATCGAGATATACCAAGCTTTTAGGGTCAATAAAAATACTAACACCAAGGCTCTCATAACGGGTGTCATTTTCGTCAGGAATATCAACGAACTCTAAAACATAAGCCAAGCCTGAACATCCTGCCGTACGAATACCCACGCGTATGCCTTCGCCTTTACCGCGATTGTCCAAAAACTCACGCACATGTTGAGCGGCGCGTTCTGTCATTTCAATCATGCCAACTCCCATTGACTATCAATAATAGGGATAAAAATTCAAAATAAATAACGAAATAAATAAAAGGTGACAATTACATAAGCGTCATTGTCACCTCCTTGGCGTTAGCCGCTTTTTGGCAGCTTGCGCTTTCATACAGAGAACAAGTTGCTAAACACTATATATTAAACAGCTTGTACACTACTTAATATGGCTGGTCATTTTAACGACGACTGGGCTCAGGCAGGAACATGCTTGCCTTTATAGTCGCTAATAGCCGCTTTAATTGCATCTTCTGCAAGGACTGAGCAATGCACTTTTACTGGTGGCAATGCCAATTCTTCAGCAATGTGACTGTTCTTAATTTCACCAGCTTGATCCAAGCTTTTGCCTTTTAGCCACTCAGTAACGAGCGAGCTTGACGCAATGGCTGAACCACAACCGTAAGTTTTGAAGCGTGCATCTTCGATAATACCGTTATCATCGACTTGGATTTGTAAACGCATGACATCACCACAGGCTGGTGCGCCGACCATACCAGTGCCGACGTTTTTGGCATTTTTATCAAGATTGCCAACGTTGCGTGGATTTTCGTAATGATCAATAACTTGGTCACTATAGGCCATGGGGTTTTCTCCTGGTTAGATGATGAGCTGTCATGTAATGACTGTCGTTGTTAATGGGTTACTGGCTCATCGATAATTGGGGTCAAACACTTAATGTATAATTGTCTGATTCATTAGCTATGGCGATATTTTTATGTTTAGTAGAAAAAGTAAATAAAAATATCGCTGTTGCCATTATTTTTTAAATTATAAAGCTTGAATGTAGTATTAGTGCTCAGACCATTCTACTGAGTCTAAATCAACGCCTTCTTGATACATATCCCAAAGTGGCGATAGCGCACGTAATTTATCAACAGCTTGATGCATCTGAGTGATAACCGTATCAATGTCGTCTTCAGTAGTGTAGCGACCAAAGCTAAATCTGATTGAGCTATGTGCCAACTCGTCTGGGCGACCAATAGCGCGCAAGACATAAGATGGCTCAAGAGTCGCTGACGTACAAGCTGAACCTGATGAGACCGCTAAGTCCTTTAGCGACATCATCAGTGATTCGCCTTCAACAAAGTTAAAGCTGATATTTACAATATTAGGTACGCTGTTTTCTAAATCACCGTTTAGATAAATCTCTTCAATATCTTGTAGACCATCCCACAGTTTTTGGCGTAATTTTGCCGCATGTGCATTGTCTTCTTGATAGCGCTCATTGGCTAACTCAAATGCTGCGCCCAAACCAACGATTTGGTGAGTCGGCAAAGTACCTGAACGCATGCCGCGCTCATGACCACCGCCATGCTGCTCCGCTTTTAGGCGAATACGTGGCTTACGACTAACGAATAGAGCACCAATACCTTTAGGACCATAAGCTTTATGACCTGAGAAACTCATTAAGTCAATTTTCATCTCTGCAAGGTTGATAAGTACTTTACCAACAGACTGTGCGCCATCAACGTGAAAAACAACACCCGCTTCGCGCGTGATTTCACCAATCGCTGCAACATCAGTCACCGTACCAAGCTCATTATTCACCATCATGAGAGATACTAAGATAGTATCTTCACGCAGAGCTTCTTTTACTTGCTCTGGTAAAATCATGCCAGTGCTTGGCTGCGGCTCAAGATACGTAATCTCAAAACCTTCTTGCTCAAGCTCACGGCAGGTATCTAATACCGCTTTATGCTCAATTTTACTGGTAATGATATGCTTACCACGAGACTGATAAAAATGAGCAGCACCTTTGATGGCTAAGTTATCAGATTCTGTCGCACCAGAGGTAAAGACGATTTCGCGAGGATCAGCATTGATGACCTCAGCAACTTGCTGACGAGCCGTTTCTACCGCTTCTTCTGCTTGCCAGCCGTAGCCATGCGAGCGTGATGCTGGGTTACCAAAGATGCCATCTACCGTCAGATATTCGCTCATCTTGGCAGCGACTGACTTAGCAACTGGCGTCGTGGCGGCATAATCTAAATATATAAGGGTGTTATGTTGGCTCATGCTGGGTTTGCCTCGCTGGTCGATAAAGTAATAGTGTTAATGTCTTTTGTAGAAATATCTTTTAGAGCATCGCTGTGCTGCCGATCTGATACAGACTGCACGTGCTCCATGTTTAATAATTGCGCTAATGTTATATTTTTCAAGTACTGCTCTACATGATTTGATAATGCACACCACAAATCATGGGTCAGACACATTGTACCACCTTGGCAGTCGCCGCGTCCTTCACACTGCATGGCATTGACCGATTCATCGACAGCAGAAATGATACTCATGACATCAATCTGATCAAGTGGCTTTGCTAAATAATAGCCACCTGCTGCGCCGCGAATACTAGTGACCAAACCACGCTTACGAAGTTTTGAGAATAACTGCTCAAGGTAGGATATAGAAATGGACTGTCGCTTGGCAATGTCGGATAAAGACACCGCGCTTTCTTGTTGGCTGGTTTGTAATGCCAAATCTAGTAAAGCGGTCACGGCATATCTGCCTCGAGTAGTTAAACGCATGTGTTATCTCCAAACTTTTTAAGGATAATTTTATTTAACAACGATCTTAGTATCGGTCAGATGGTTAAGAGATAGCCAGTCACATATAAATAGCTATGCTGCTAATAAGAAAAATCATCTGTCGACTAAGTGTGTCTTATCGTTATTAAACAACAGATGGTTTACCCGATGTGTGCAACGATAAGGTAATTATACTCAATCCCGAGTAATTTAGTCAAGATTAAAGTGTGGTTGAATGGTTAGTGATGTTAATGACGATGATTGATAAAAACAATGATTGAAGATAAAACGAAAAAAGCGCTTGATAGACGATCTGTCATATCAAACGCTCTTAAGAGATATTTTTAAAAAATCATCTATACATCAGGTTGTTTTTTGAACATTAATTCATCACAAACAGTGCAATGATGGCAGCAAGAGCAATGATAGAAGCAATTATTGTCGTGATGATAAAAGTCTTTTGTTTACTTTGTAACTCTTTGACAGCGATTTCGAGCTCACGATTTTTGATGGTCAAAGTAGTAATTTCGATCTGCTGTTCTTTAATACGTAGCTTATAGCTTTCTTTTTTATCTGCCATTTCCGCTTCGGTCGGCTTGGGCTTGCTTTTACCGCCCTTAATCTTTTTGATTAAGCCTTGAATTAAGCTACCTAGACCAAGCTGCATAATAAATTGCTTAACCAGCTGAACCTGTACCGTTTCACCACGCATTTGCAGCTTTTCAGTTGTTTCACTATCATGCGTGGTAATGGCATTAATCACTTGCAGGCTATAAGCATTGATCACGACATCAGGCTCACTGCGACCAATAGGTAGCCTGTCATCTAATAACACGCCTTTGGTACTAAAAGTAGCGAACAACTCTACGTGTGGTAGATATAATCTAAGCGCAACGACAGTTTCTTGCTTAGCAAGTGGATAAGCGGCTTTACGGAGTTCTGGATCTAAACGTAACAATAGGGTCAGCGCCGATTCGATAAACACCAAGATGACATTAAGAAAAGAGTGAGACAACGTAGAACGCTTCATGTAAATAATCCGTTTTTATTGTTCAAATAAAACATAATAAGATAAGTAAGGGTTAAAACCGACCCAAAGTAGGCAATGACATTGCGCTTATAGTAACGCCTTTATGATAAAAAGTAACGCGGGTTTCTGTCAGTTGCAAAATTATTACCTGACAATAATTCTTTTATTTTATGCGTTAAGTATCATAGTTTATAGTTGGTGTTGATAAACATCAGCGTCTAGATAAGCGTTCAGTAAATAAAAGCTAAGACACAAATTAAAAGCTAAAATAGCGTTTTTGTCATCATATTGCAGCAGGTTTAGGTAACATTGGGTGTCAAATACGTTGTAGAGTGCACAAAAATATGTAAAATTGCTTGCGCTCCTTATGTTGCCTTGCTATAAAGGCGATAACAAAGCAAAACCTGTTTATGCATAAGCCAAGTGGTTTTTATTGCTTAAGTGCTCTGAGAGCGATACAATGCTTGGCGTGAGCGTTTTTTTACCCCCTAAAACTTGAAGGAAATTTTATGAATAAGTCAGAATTAATTGATAGCATTGCTGAGAAAAGTGGTCTAAATAAAACTCAAGCTGGCGATGCATTGAACGCAGTTATGGAAAGCGTTGGCGAAGCTCTAGAAGCTGGCGATAGCATTTCACTAGTTGGTTTTGGTACTTTTAGCGTAAAAGACCGTAAAGCACGTACTGGCCGTAACCCTAAGACTGGTGAAGAGCTAAGTATCCCAGCTAGCAAAGTACCAAGCTTTAAAGCTGGTAAAAACCTAAAAGAACGCTTGAACTAAGCCGTATCTATTTAAAGACAGTCGCAGCTTATGGCATGATACCCGAATAAGAACCGCGTTTGTTGACGGTAAAGTGATAAAAGGTGATGGCTTATAACAGCTATGAGCGACTCATCAAAAAAGCACCTAGATAATAGGTGCTTTTTTTAGTGCTGTGGTTTGTATTATATCGCCTGAATATTTTGAGTCTGCATCAAAAATCACGTATCATAGGGCGCGCGACAGAGATGTTGTTCGAACAAAGACGGTGTTATCCGCCTTGAGCAACGATAATAAAATGCACCCCTTCTTAGTTTTACCATTTTCTTACCATTGCCAGCTTGTAGAGCGTTGATATTATTAATAGTATTACAATGGTTTTTCATCAATATAGGTTAATAAAGCAGAGATAACTATGGATAAATTGCGCGATTTCTTAAAAAGCTGGCCGGGTCGCATTTTATTGATTTTATGCCTATCGCCGCTCGCTCTATTGGGCGTCGAAAGCTACTTTGGGGGTAATGTCGATCCCAATCAGATCGCTCAGGTAGGAGAAGCGAGTATCGGCCTATCAGAGTATCAAACGGCAGTAAACAATCGCCGTACTGAGCTTTTAGACCAAGTTGATGATGCCAGTTTATTAAATGAAGATGTGCTACATGAGCAAGTGTTAAAAGGTCTGATTGACCGCACCTTGCTAGAGCAGCAGGCTGGCAAGCTTGGTATGACCGTTTCTGATGACACCATTAATCGTCTGTTGCGTCAAGAAGAGATCTTTAAAGGTGCAGATGGTGAGTTTTCAAATGATCAGTTTGCAAGCTTTTTACGTCAACGCAATATGACAAAAAATCAGCTGTTTGATGAGTTCCGCAATCAGTTGAGCTTAGATCAGCTGAATGCCAGTATCGTTGGTACTGCTGCCTATCCGATGAAAGCGGTCAGTCAACTGATTGATTTACAGCTAGAGGCACGCAATATTTGGCTACATCGTTTTAATTGGCAAGATTATGTGTCAAAAGTTAAATTGAGTAAAAATGACATTCAAGCGTATTATGATGCCAATAAAGACACGCTAAAGAGCGCTGCTATGGTCGATTTGGCTTACTTGCAGCTTAGCCCTCAGACCATCCAAGTAAACGAGGTCACTAAAGAGGACTTACAGCAGCAGTACGAAGCCTATAAGCAAAGCCTTGCCGTCGTCGATGAGCGTAAGGTCAGCCAAATCTTATTAACTGGTAGCGATGCCAAAGCACGTGCTGATAAAATTAAAGCGCGTCTTGCCAAAGGTGAAGCCTTTGCGAAGGTTGCTAAAGCTGAGTCAGATGATCCATCAGGCGAAACAGGCGGCGATATCGGACGCTTTAATCCCTCAGTATTTGGCAATGACGCTGCAGCAGTAGAAAAAGCGTTAGAAGGTTTGAGTGTAGGCGATATCAGCGTACCGGTGAAGACCAGCTTTGGTTATCAGATATTCACCGTGACTGAAGATAATGGTAACAAGATACCAAGCCTTGAGAGTATGCGTGATGAGTTAACTGCCAAAGCAAAAGAGTACAAGCGTCAAGAAATCTACGCTGACAAAGTAACGGCGATTAACGATTTAGCCGCAGATGGGTTTAGCATTGAAGATATTGCTCAGCAAGAAAATGTGTCATTAAAACGTCTTAAAGATTATCGCAAAGAGAACAATAAATCTGTCCTTGCCCAGCCAGCGGTGATTAAACAAGCGTTTGATGAGTTTACCATTCAAGACCAAGCGGTTACCGCTGGTATCGAAGTTGGTAATGGCACAGTATGGGTACAGCCAAGTAACTATCGTCCGACCAAAACATTGTCCTTAACTGCTGCGACGCCTAGAATCACGCAGTTATTACGTCAGCAAAAGGCTAGTGAATTGGCATTAAATGATGCGAAAAAACTTGCGGCTGGTATTAAGACTACCGCTGATATCAATAAGCAAGGGGTAACATTCCAAGCGCTTGGTGAGATCAATCGTCAGACTACGCAGCTGACAGAAAAAGAGCGCGGCTTAGCGTTTAGTAAGCAAGCACCTGAGAACGGTGTGGTTGCCGTAGCAAGTAAAACAGAAATGGGCGCAACGGTATTGGTTGGTGACCGTATCAAAACAGAGCAGCAATCACCATTATCTGCCGCCCAAAGAGCGCAAACGGCAGCGATTATCCGTGATAATTTAGGCCAAGATCAGTTGCAAGATTACTTAGACTATTTGCGTTTGGTGTATAAGGTTGAGATTAATAAAGCCAATATGGAAAATGCACAAGGGCGATAAGTACTTTGTGCGCTATCCATTTTAAATAAAGCTATTTTTGACCATTAAAAAAGCCACTGTAATCATACAGTGGCTTTTTTTATTCAAGAGGATGAGTTTTTAATGAGGATAGCGCTCAATCACAAATTAATGACGGAAATGACGCATACCGGTGAATACCATGGCGATACCGTGCTCATTTGCAGCAGCAATGGTTTCATCATCACGCATAGAGCCACCCGGCTGGATAATCGCCGCAATACCTACTTCGGCAGCGTTATCGATACCATCACGGAATGGGAAGAAAGCATCAGATGCCATAACCGCGCCTTCGGTTGCAAGTCCAGCATGCTCCGCTTTAATAGCAGCGATACGAGCTGAGTTAACACGGCTCATCTGACCTGCGCCGACACCAATGGTACGCTGACCTTTAGCATAAACGATGGCGTTAGATTTGACGTATTTTGCAACGTTCCAGCTAAACAGTAAGTCAGCAATTTGTGCTTCGGTTGGTTGCACGTCTGTGACGATTTTTAAATCATTGGCAGTAATTAACCCTAAATCTTGCTCTTGCACCAGTAAGCCACCATTGACGCGCTTGTAATCAAGCTGGCGGTCACGTAACTCAGGTGCTGGCAAGTCGCCGCAGACCAAAACGCGAACGTTTTTCTTGCTAGCTGTCGCTTCAAGGACACCGTCTTCAATGCTTGGGGCAATAATGACTTCAACAAACTGATTGTCGATAATGGCTTTAGCAGTGGCAAGTGTTAACGGGCGGTTAAAAGCGATAATGCCGCCAAAAGAAGATTCAGGATCGGTGCTGAAAGCAGTGCGATATGCTGCTACTTGATCAGTGTCGACAGCAACGCCGCAAGGGTTGGCATGTTTGACAATCACACAGGCAGGCGTACTAAAAGCTTTCACACATTCAAGCGCGGCATCAGTATCAGCGATATTGTTATAAGACAATGCTTTGCCTTGCAATTGCTTAGCAGTAGCAATAGATGCTTGCTTGCTTTTTAACGCATTGTTTTCAACATAGAACGCTGCTTTTTGATGCGGGTTTTCACCGTAGCGCAGGTCTTGCACTTTTTCTAGCTGAACGTTAAAGGTACGTGAAAAATCTTCCGGCTCTTGATTCTCGTTAACACGGCTGCCTAAGAAGTTGGCAATCATCCCGTCGTATTGTGCCGTATGCTCAAACGCTTTGACCGCTAAATCGTAGCGTAAGGCATGGGTTAATGTCGTCCCATCTCCTAATGCTTCAAGTACACGCGTATAATCAGCTGGATCAGTCACAATACCAACGTGTGCATGATTCTTTGCCGCTGAACGCACCATCGTAGGTCCGCCAATATCGATATTTTCGATGGCATCATTCATGGTAACGTCACTACGGGCAATCGTTTCTGCAAATGGATAAAGGTTTACGACTACCAAATCAATACGCTCAATCGCGTGCTCACTCATCACCGCATCATCTGTGCCGCGGCGTCCCAAAATGCCACCGTGAATCTTGGGATGAAGCGTTTTAACCCGACCATCCATCATCTCAGGGAAACCCGTATAGTCTGATACTTCGGTGACAGCGACATTATGCTCTGTGAGCAAACGGAAAGTACCGCCAGTCGATAACAGACCAAAACCTGCTTTAATCAGACCTTGAGCGAACTCAACGATATTGGATTTATCGGAGACCGACAGTAGTGCTAGTGGGGCTTTACTCATAAAAAAATTTCCATAAAAAAAGCCTGACGTAAACGTCTGGCAAGGTAACAATGACAATCAGTATAGAACATATCGTGAGTGATAAGATCATAAACTACAAACTGCCATACATAATATCAGTTAGGGTAGGTAAGCATTTCATAAATAGGGTTGATGGTACTTATTAATAAGTCAGATGTATCAAAAACATTATTTATAGTATTACATTAAACCATATATTTTGAGCTTTTTGCGTAGTGTACCGCGATTTAGACCTAAAATCTGTGCACACTTGGTTTGATTACCACGGCTTTTTTCTAGTACCACAGACAGCAAAGGTTGCTCTATCTCTTTTAAAATAAGCTCATATAAGTCAGTTGGTATCTCATCACCTAACATTGCAAAATATTGACGCACCACGCGTTCAACATGTATCCGTAATGGCTCATGCGCATGACCTGTGTCATCTAAAGCAGATTCCACATTACGGATTGAGCGATGGTAGTCCTCTTCATAATAATCAAGATTACCAGCGCTTTTGTTAACATGACTGGCATTATACTGTGCCTGTGGTGTCATAAGATAATGTCCTTGGGGTTAAAGAGTAAAACCATGAGGCTCTCGTTGGCTATTATATCAAAATCAGCAGCGATCATCTTAAGAAGATGAGGTTAATGAGCGAATATCAGTCAGCGAACATCAGTAAATGGGATTAATAGCAATTTTACTAATTTGAGCATTGGCAATAGGTACCGTAAAGAGTAACTGCTTACGACCATTAGAAGCTAATTGACTTTGTTTACCAACCAAGTACTTATCTGGTGGAGCGATAAACTCACCAATCAGCGCATTGGCACCATATACACTGACTTTTATATGAGGATATAGCTGTGCTTGTGAGCTTTCGTTATTTAGAGTAGCACTTATATCACTAGAATCAGCTGCACTATTTATTTGACCGGCTCGGTATCTGATATCACTCAGAGTTAATGCAGTCAAGTCAGCACTGGGCAGGCTACAAGCTGCAATCGTACATATCGTCTGTAAGCGTTGAGCATGTGCAGGATTTTTAACTAAGTTATTTAAGTTAAACATAATGTACTGAGCAAAAAGTAGTAGTACTAGCACCAAACAGCCTAATGTCCATAGTAATGAAGCTACTGAACGATAGGATGGTGTTGGTGAGAATGTGGCTTGCGCTTGTAATCTTTTGGCATGTGCCGCTTTACTACGGTCTTCCTCTTTAAAGTCGACGCCCATACTAATGAGTAATTGCGATAAATCAGTATCATTGGTTGGCGTATCTTCGGGTGGGTGCTGTTCTTTCAGCAGTTTTTCGAGCCACGAGTCATCAGCATCATTATCAATATTGGCATGAATACTGTTAGCCGCCGTTGAGCTTAAAGCCACTTCTGCGGACGAAGGAGAGCGGTTTGAAGGCTTAGTAGAGGTAGAAGTTTCTTCAAATAAATTAAGGGATGTATCTGAATGTTTATCTAATTTTTTCGCAGTACTTCTTGCTGATAGAGCGCTTTGGGTAACGTTATTGTTATCGGTGGCTTGTGTAAGCCAAGCATCCATACTATCTAGTGAGTCGTATTCTAGACTCTTGTCAGCAGATGCCTCAATATCGATATCGATATCGTCATGAATCATGTCATCATGTATCATATCGTCATGAATTAGGATATCTGTATCATTTGAGTTTGCAGCTGCTAAAATAGAATGTTTCTTATGAGAGGTTATGTCATTAATTTTCTTATCACGCTCGCTAGAAACTTCTGTATCTGTTAGCTTACGATTGCTGTCAATATCAGCAGTGACGATAAGATTATTATTCACCAAAAACATTTGCTGGCAATGTTCACAACAGACAGTCGCGGTTTTTTGATTTAACTGGGTGTTTTTTATATTAAAAATGGTATGACAATGAGGACACTGGGTTTTAATGGGTGTGGTCATAGAGTTGAATCCAAAAAGGTATCAGTAAGAATACCGTATAGCCACTCACCAACCGCTGCCAATTACTTCAATGTCATTGTTGAAGTATTATTAATTATAAACTACAGGCAACTCTAGAGTAGCGCCAAATACACAACATTTAACTACTACTCTATCGTAACAGATGTAATTTAATGTTGCTAGCCTGTAAATGTACCAGACAATCTCTGCCAATGTTGATCTTCTTGTGCAGTAAAAGCATGCTTAGGATCAAGCGCAAAATAAGGCTGATACGCTTCCGTCACTTGCTCAGTTTGTGATTCAATCAAACCGGCAAGGACGATACGACTTTTTGGTGCCATCAAGGTGACAAAATAAGGCGCTAGACCTATCAGTGGCTTGGCTAAAATATTGGCAACCATCACTTCTACAGGCGCTATATTTTGCTGTTGCCAAAAGACAGTGAAGTCCTCTGGTAAAAACGCTTGCAAACGATTGTCGACCGAGTTGCGTGCTGCATTTTGATTGGTTGCCAGTACCGCTTGCGGATCAATATCTACGGCATAAACGTGGCGCGCCCCTAACAATAAGGCAGCGATACCCAAGATACCTGAGCCGCAACCATAATCAATCACTACTTTGTCTGTAAGGTCCTGCTCAGTTAGCCAATCAAGACATAGGCGAGTAGTCGCATGGTAGCCAGTACCAAATGCCAAGCCTGGATCCATAATAATATTGGTCGCTTCAGGATTGGGCGGAGTCAGCCAATTAGGTACAATCCACAAGTCATTGGCACACTCAATGGGCTTGTAATTGGACATCCATTCACGCTCCCAATCTTTGTCATCGACAGCACTTACCCAACTACGGCTCGCCTGTACTTGTGCTGCAATCTCATGACTGAGTTGCTCGATAACATCACGAGTTCCAGTCTCTATCGTAGCATCGAAGAGCCCTGTTAAAATTACCTCGTCCCATAGTGGTGATTCACCAGGAAGTGGCTCAAATAAAGGTTGGTCGCCTGCATCATCAAGTGCAATAGATAGCGCGCCTGCTTCTAATAATAGTGCTTCAGCAAGATCTGCGTTGTCTTTTTCACACTGTAAGTGAAGTTGTTGCCATGCCATAAAAGTAACCTTGTTTCAAAATAAAAAATAGATAATAAAAATTAACGACCGACTATAAAAGCCTATTCTAGCGCTTCTATAGTCAGTCGTCATGGTTAATCAAAAAGATAATACGGTTAGCGTAATGCTTGTTTGGCTTCTTTTATCACCCGTGCATTACCTTGTGCTTGTCCAGACTGTAGAATAATTTGCCATAGCGCACGGCGGCGACTGCTGTCTTGAGAGACACTAAGCCCACGCCGTCCCATTGCTTCAGCCTTACGCGGTTGGTTTTTCTTGAGTGCCACTTGCGCAAGATAAAAATATACCGCTGATGATTTGGGTGCTAGGCGCTGAGCGCGGGTGAAGCTATTCTCAGCGCCATTTAAATTGCCTGCCTTTAATTGCTCAGTGCCCACTTGCATCAGGGTACGAAAGGCGGGCAAGTTACTATTATTGTTGGTGGTTTTCTGACTGCGCTGCGAATTCTGCCGCGCACGCTCTAGTAGCTCATTATGCGACGGGATAGATGGCACATATATCACTTCATCTTCATGAGCAGGCGTGAGGATCACGATATTAGGCTGAGTTACGATCGGAGTTTGACTCGTGCTTTGATTAGACCCCAAGATTACAGGTGGCTTTTCTGTTATCGATTCCGTTGGCGATTCTATTGATGCAGGTGGATGATAAGGCTCGATAGGATAATTATCGTCAGTCTTATCAGCTTTAGTACTCTCAACACTTTCATAACCACTATGATCAGTGCTAGGGGTTTGGGTCACTATTGTGGATTGTTCAGGTTGCGTCGTTTTTTGACTACTGGTTGATGGTAAGGTTTCAGCAGAAGGCGCTTTTATTGAAGTTGGTGCAGTCTGACAAGCACTCAAACTTAGCATGCCAAAACAAGCGCTAATTAACAGAGCTGTATGCAAATGCTTTGGCTGTTTTTTGGACTGAGCTTCAATCGTCTGCTGAGTCAACAATGCTTGCAATATAGATAACGCCATATTAAAACCCTTTCTAAGTTTTAAAAATCTTAAAATCGTTCAGCTACTAACCTTTAAAGTCAAATTTTCAGCTATCACGACTGAAATAGAAGCAGTTCACTAAAACCATTCAACAGCACGATCATACCAAGTATCTACACGATTGGGTGTATCACCGTCTTGCTCGGCATCATTGCTACTATTATCAATAACTTCACCATCTGGAATCTCTAATCCTTCACGGCGACGTTGCTTATTGATATTGCCTTGCTGATTTTGCCACTGCATCTGCTCGCGCGCACGATCCTGTTGGTATAAGCCAATCGCACAGCTGCTGGCTTCTTGGGGCAAATATGCTGACATAACAGGCAAATAGCGTGCGCTGGCACAGCGCTCATTAGACAGCTTGCCTGAGTTGTTCTCTAACCATAGCCATTCGATGCCTTCTGGCTCTGGTAGCGCAACAGGTGTCAGTTTTAGACGATTCATATAATCAACCCAAACTGGCAAAGCACCGCTACCGCCACTAAGCCCAATCGGTTTATTATCATCACGTCCAACCCAAACCACGCTGACATAGTTGCCACTATAACCGGCAAACCACGCATCGCGGTAATCATTGGTAGTACCTGTTTTGCCCGCAAGATTTAGATTGCTACCAAGCGATTGCACGCGTCTAGCTGTACCGTTCTTGACGACGTCTTGCAACGCATAATTAATCAAAAAGTTGGTCTCAGGCGGAATGCTGCGCTGAGTATTTAAGCCTGTGCGCTGCAAAATACTACCGCGATCATCAATCACACTACGGATACTATGAATAGGCGTACGGAAACCACCCGTTGCAAAGACTTGATAGACCCCAAGCATGTCCATCGGGCTTAGATTGACTGAGCCCAATAATGCCGCAGGATAAGGGGGTATTTTCTCTTTAACACCCATACGTTTTAATTGCTTGGCAAAGGTGTCGACTCCAAACTCCATCCCTAAGCGTACGGCACTATGGTTATACGATTGCGATAGCGCTGTGGTAAAGGGTATGTAGCCATGATCACGATTGTCATAGTTTTTGGGATTCCATTCGGTACCGTCGCTTAGACTGACCGTAATAGGGGAGTCATCAACCGAACTTGCCAAATTATAGCGACCACTTTCGAGAGCGGTCATATAAATAATCGGCTTTAATAATGAGCCTACTTGGCGTTTGGCATCGACCGCACGGTTAAAACCAGTAAATTCGCTGCCGCTACCGACAACAGAAACCAGCTCACCCGTCTCAGGGTTGGCACTGACCAGCGCCCCTTGTAAATCTTTAGTTTTGCTACTACTACGGCGTAGCTCGCCAAGCTTTCTCTCAACCGCTTTGTCCGCTGCCAACTGGGCAATAGGGTCCATGGTACTAATAATAATCAGACCTTCGTTTTTGAGATCATCGGAATAATAGACTTTATTTAGTTCACGCTTGACGATATCTAAAAAGTCAGGGAATTGGCTTTTACCTTCAACAGGCTTATCAACTACCCCAAGTGAGTTTTTTAACGCTTTATCGTAGTCTTCTTGACTGAGCGAGCCGACGGCCAACATATTGCTAAGCACAACATCGCGACGTGCCTTTGAATCGTTTGGATGGCGGCGCGGATTATAAACGCTCGGTCCTTTTGCCATCCCGACAAGCAGTGCTTGCTGATCTAGGCGCAGCTCATTGAGCGGCTTATCAAAATAAAATTGTGATGCCAACCCAAAACCATTAATAGAGCGTTTGCCATTTTGACCCAGATAAATCTCATTGAGATATGCTTGCAAAATCTCATCTTTACTATAATGCAGCTCAAGTAGCACAGCCATCAAGGCTTCATTGGCTTTACGCTTCATTGTGCGGTCTGAATTCAGATAAAAGTTTTTGATCAGCTGCTGGGTGATGGTCGAGCCACCTTGACGTGATCCACCAGAGAAGTTATTGATGACTGCACGAGCGATACCACGTATCGATACCCCTTTATGTTCATAAAAACCACGATCTTCTGTCGCTATCAGCGCATCAATAAGCGGCTGCGGTACTTGATCTAACGAGACAACCATACGGTCTTCGTTACTATCTGGGTAAATACCACCGATATTCACCGGTTCAAGACGGATAATGCCGGTTTTCGCCGCCACAGTACTTTGTACTGACTCAATCTTATCACCAGCAATAGTCATTTTAATGACTTGCTCTTGATCTATATCATTAGCGCTATAAGTAAACCCACGTGTATGAATAAAATAGGTATTACCCGATTTATGATAAGTGCCCGTGCGATCATAGGCTTTATCACTTTGATAATTAAGTAGCTCAAGCCATTTCTTCATCGTGTCTTTATCGACGTTGGCGCCTTGATACAGCTCTAATGGCTGCGAATATACTTTGGCAGGAATATCCCAGCGTTTACCCTCAAACTTGTGAGTAATGGTGCGATCAAGTTTGACCAAGTATAGTGCTAATAGCACCATGCCAGCGATGACAACAATTAATAAAATACTACTAAACACCACACCGCGCTGCTGGGAAGGTAGCGTATTGATAGCAGGCTTAGAGGACTGTGGTTGCTTAGAATTAGATTTTTGCACTGATGACACACCATTTTGGGATGAAAAACTGCCTCATAATGACGCAAATTGACAAATTTTTCAATCTATCATCATCAACGCAGGCATTCATTTGCTCTCAGCGCTCAGGAGTTATACTGCTGAGCGCCTGTGCTTATAGTATAATCTTTATAAAAGCAATGATGGTTATTTGAAAGTATCCGCCACCTCTTACTGTCGTAACACTGTCTCAATTTTGAATAAGAGTAATGGTTTGCATTAACACGCACTATTTTAAAGAAGCATAACCATCAATGTCGCGTAGCCCCAAATATATAGTAGTCAGTTAACCAATATACATCAAACATAGTGGTTTTCTCGATATCGAGTAGATCAGATGATAGAGCCTTGATTTAAAGCTATCTACTCAATGTTCTGTCTAAAGGAAATAAGTGCGATTATGTCCAGTATTCCATCTCCTATGCCGCCAACATCACCGACATTACCAAGGTCATCAAAAACCAATACTCATTATCAAGACAATTCTATTATTGACGGTCTGGTATTGCCGCTGGCGGGTCATTGCTTTCATTGCGGTGATCCCGTGCCGCAGCCGCCGTTTCATACTGATATATTAGGTAAATCGCGTGAGATGTGTTGTATGGGCTGCCAGTTAGCTTCACAAAGTATCGTGGAAGCGGGTCTTGAGCAATATTATCTTGATCGCTCGGAGATTAACCGTACGGCAAGCTTACCCGTTCAGATGACCCGCCTTGAAGCTTATGATCATGATGAAATAAAATCACAGTTTGTCTACGCCCAAGACGGTATGTCGGTAGCAGAGTTGTCTGTCAATAATTTGCGTTGCGCCGCTTGTACGTGGTTGATTGAATCGCGGCTTGATGAGTTAGATGGCATCAGTAAATGTCAGGTTAATTTGACCAATCAACGCATGCGGGTGATTTGGGATGAGACCAAGCTACCGATTAGCCGGATTCTTGCGGTTATCAATGAAATTGGCTATGAAGCCAAGCCTTATCGGCAAGATACCCACGAAGCCATGCTAGCACGTCATAACAACCAAATGCTAATAAGGCTTGGCATTGCGGCACTCGGCTCAATGCAAGCGATGATGTATGCCGTGGCAATTTATTTCGGTGAATATAGCGATATGCTGATATTTCAGCGAGATTTTTTGCGTTGGGTGTCTTTATTCGTCAGTACGCCAGTATTCTTTTATGCCGGTGTACCATTTTTTACGTCAGCATGGTCAGCGATTCGTGCTCGCCAAGTCAATATGGACGTGCCCGTTAGTATTGCCTTGATTGTCACATTTTTCGCCAGTCTATTTGCCACTATTACTGGGCAAGGGGAGACTTATTATGACTCAGTTAGTATGTTTATTTTCTTCTTGCTGGCAGGTCGTTATATTGAGCACAATGCTCGCCTAAAAGCGGCAACTATGGCAAACGATTTGGTGGTAGTTGAGCCAGTATTGGTACAGAAAATTGCTGAAGACAAAGACTCTGCTGCAAGTATTTTGCAGCTATTAGAACAAAATAGCGTTCAGAAAAGTTCGCTTAAACAAGAAAGCGAAGAGTCTGTTAATAAGGTTGATGATGGAGCTGTTAATGGGGCTGTTATCGTAGTTGGTAATGAGGTAAATAGTCAAAATACAGTGAGTGCTACGCCTAATTTTACGCAAAGTATGGATGCTAATGTCTATCAGTTAACATCACGTATTGCTCAAGAATGGCAGCAGACTCGTCAGCAACGATTAACTGTCTCAAATACAAACGATGAGGCAAAAGAAAAGCAGATGGTGACCGCTCATAGCTTGCAGGTGGGCGACATCATCATGGTTGAGGCAGGTTCTGAGATTATCAGTGATGGTATCTTGCTCAGCTCAACCGCCACAGTTTCTCAAAGCCTACTGACAGGTGAAGGTGATTTAATCACTAAGACCCAAGGCGATTATATCGTTGGCGGTGCACAAAACGACAGCCAACCATTTGAGATGTTGGTCACAGCGCTACCAGAAGACAGCCAAATCGGTTTGATTGACAGGCTAATGAATCGGGCAATGAGTGAAAAGCCAAAACTTGCACAGCAAGCAGATAAGCTAGCACGTTGGTTTGTGGCGCGTATTTTAGTATTGTCTGTCTTGGTATTTATTGGCTGGTATATCGTGGATCCAAGCCAAGCGATTTGGGCAACGGTGGCGGTATTGGTCGCGACATGTCCTTGTGCGCTGTCTTTAGCGACACCAATTGCACTTACCGTATCGACTAATAGATTGGCCAGCTATGGGTTTTTGACGACGCGCGGGCATACCCTACAAACGCTGGCTGAAATTACCCATGTGGCATTTGATAAAACGGGAACCTTGACCTATGGTAAACCCAATTTATTAAACATTAAGCTACTTACTGATACAGGTGTCATCACAAAGGCAGATGAGCAAAGAGACAGTGTATTAGCCATTGCGGCAGCGTTAGAGGTGGGCAGTCGTCATCCTATTGCTCATGCGCTACTGACCGCCGCATATCAACTGCATCTGCCAGCGACACAAGCGCTGCAGCATTATCCAGCAGGTGGCGTTGAAGCAATGATGGATGATGTGCTATATCGTATTGGTCATGTAGATTTTGCTTTAGACAAAATGAATAATGTTGCCAATGCAGATAAAGACTTAATGATTGATTTAGTTGCCGAGCGCGCCAGCTCAGCGGTAGTCTTATCTTGTCAAAAGGCTGAATCAGCAAGCTGGCAAGCACTGGCATGTTTTTATTTTAATGATAAGGTACGTGATAGCGCTCAATCTATGCTGGATAGCTTGAAAGCACTAGGTATCGAGCCTGTCATGCTCACAGGTGACCCAAGTCCGCAAGCCTTGGTCATGGCTGAAAATTTGGGTATGCAGTCTGCGTATAACGGTCTGTCACCAATGGACAAGGTCAATCATATTCAGCAGCTACAAGCTCAAGGTGCAGTAATATTGATGGTTGGTGATGGTATTAATGATGCGCCAGTATTGGCAGCGGCAGACGTTTCAACCTCGATTGCCGGTGCAGCAGATTTGGCGCAAGTATCTAGTGATAGTATTATCCTAAACGGACAAATCGAAGCTATTATTGCAGCGAAACGTATCGCTGATAAAACCAAACGCATTATCAAACAAAACTTGCGTTGGGCACTTATTTATAATGGTAGTGTATTGATACCAGCAGCTTTGGGTTATGTGCCACCTTGGCTAGCTGCTATTGGCATGTCACTAAGCTCATTATTTGTCGTATTAAATGCGCTGCGTCTAAAGCGCGCTTAATTTAAACCAGCTTAAACTCATTTAAAAAAATCTCTGAAGATTACCCATAAAAAAACCGTCTTTATAAAAGACGGTTTTTTTATTTCAATGACTATCGAACAGCTATTTGACTAATCTTGTAGATAGCTTAATAGACGCATAAATTCGATATACATCCACACTAGCGTTGCAAGAAGACCAATACTGAATAACCATTCGTAGTCTTCTGACACACCCATTGCCACACCACGCTCAATATTATCAAAATCTAATAACAGCGTAAAAGAGGCGATAACAATCACAAATAAGCTAAAGCCAATAGCGATAGCGCCACCTTCAAACAAGAAAGGCAAGCTTGAACCAAATGCTAAAGAAAGTACCCACTGCGCCACATAAACTAGCATGATAGCGATCAAGGCTGAGGTGACGATTGAGCGGAATTTTTCAGTCACTTTAACCAAACCTGAACGGTATAGCCCTAGCATAACGGCTGCGGTGACAAAGGTCGCACACATCGCAGTGACAGGCACGCTTGGGTACATGCGCATAAAGAATAGCGAGATGCCACCTAAAAAGATACCTTCTAATAAAGCATAAGGTACGGCAAAGGTTTTGGCTTTTTGCGGTTTAAAGGTAATGAAGATCGCTAAGCCGAAAGCAGCAAACATACTACCAAAGGCTGCCATCGTGATAAAACCTTGTGATAAACCTGCCATCAACGCATAAAAGAAAAATCCAATACCAGTAATCGCCGATAAGCCAAGCAATAAACTGGTTTTTTGAATCACGCCCTTCACTGTCATCGGCGCACCGCCGACGGCAAGCTCTGCGCGACTGACAATAGGATTGGCCATAAAGTTGTCCTCAATAAAATATAAATAATAGTTATGTCAGCTACTTTAGCAAAATCGCCATTATTGTCAACGGTGTTTACGTGACAGCGTATAAGGCTTTGCGCAACTATTGAGTCGATTTCGCTCCTATACACAGCGATATCAAATAGCTAGATAGATACGCCCAAAACAGCGTATGTTGGCTTTTATATGGGGTCAATTACGACCGTTAACAACGATAATTGATAAACAGGCTAGTCTAATCGCCCATTTCTCGTTATCATTACTCTGTAATTTACCATCATGCCGAGTCGTTTTATGGAAACCTCAGCGCAGTCCGCAAGATTGCCGCACCTACATGAGTCAGAGCTGTTCCACGCTATCAAAAATCCAGCTTTTCGCCGTATTGGCTTGATGGGACGTGCTGGAAAGCGCAGCGTAACCCAAAGTCTTGGGCAGATTGCCCAGATAATTAACGATATGAACCTTACGTTGATTATGGATGTGCAAACCGCTAACTTGCCAACTCTGAATCTCACTGATATTGAGAGAGTCAAAATTGTTAAGCGTAGCCTTATCGGCGAGATTTGTGATTTGGTCATCGTGGTTGGCGGTGATGGTTCTATACTCCATGCTGCCGAAGCACTAGCGCGTTATCGTGTACCTGTCTTGGGGGTTAACCGTGGTCGCCTTGGTTTTTTAGCCGATGTCAAACCTGATGAAGCGGCGTTTAAATTGCGCCAAGTACTGATGGGCGATTATCAGTTAGACCATAGATTTTTACTGACGATGGAGATTCGTGAAGGTCGTAAGATTATTCATGAAGACATGGCACTCAATGATATCGTGTTGCACGCTGGTAAGTCTGTCCATATGATTGATTTTCAGATGAAAATCGATGGGCATGATGTCTATCGGCAGCACAGTGATGGTCTCATCGTAGCGACACCGACGGGCTCGACAGCTTATGCGCTCTCTGGTGGTGGTCCTATTATCCATCCAAGCATGGATGCCATATGTTTGGTGCCTATGCATCCGCATACGCTGTCAAGTCGCCCTATTGTGGTCAGTGGCACCAGCGAGATTTGTATTCGTATTCACGAGGACAACCGCACCCAGCCGATGGTCAGTGCTGACGGTAAACCAAGCACGCCGCTTGAACAAGAGCAGCGTCTATATATTCGTAAGCATCCGGACAAATTAACCTTGCTACATCCGCCAGGGTTTGACTTTTATGAAGCGTGCCGGACGAAGTTACACTGGAATGTGCATGCTGAGGAATTCAGTCTCGACGCTGATGATGATATCATGGACGATGAATAAGCGTCTTTATTAGACAAAAATGTGATATAAAAATAGTAGTGGAGAGTAGGCACGATGGACAAACAAACGATATTAGCAAGCCTAACACCTGAAGTGGTCGATAAATTTCGTATGGCAATTGAGCTTGGCAAATGGCAAGACGGTCGTAAGCTGACTGCTGAGCAGCGCGAGACCTGTATGCAAGCCGTGATGGTATGGGAGCATGAACATCTGGCGCCTGCTGAGCGAACTGGCTATATTCATAAGCCGGTCAGAGAAGATGGTTCGGTCGTTGGCGCTGAATGTGATGTTGAACATGAACATCATTATCCCAATATGCCAAATCCGAAAGGCGCGGTACAGCCCGTGAAGTTTCGCGATAAATAGACTTACTATCTAAATGCACTGATAAAAAATGAAGCATAAAAAAAGCCACGCTATCATCATAGTGTGGCTTTTTTTATGCTTCAATCATAAACCATTAAAGCGTGCTGGTATCTACGCTAGGACGCAGTGTTAATGGATTCTTCTCCATTAAAAAACCTTGCCAGCCCCAATGTAAAAAATTGCGAATATTGGGATGATCAACTCCTTTAGGCGTCACTTGAACTGTTTGGTAATGCTCACCAAACAACTTTAGCGTATCTAATTGATTTAAGCCGTGATGCTTTGCAAAACCAAAAATCTTGGCGCTGCCTTCGTTTTCACCAGCAGCATTATGTGCCATGCCATTCACAAAAGGCGCTGGCGCATAACGATAAAAATCATCAATAAAACTGATGACATCATTGAATCCAATGGCTTTTTTATTCAAACCATTAAGTAGAGCCGATACATCTGATTGGCGGATACTCATAAATAAATGACCTCAAAGCTGTTAAAAAGCCAAAACTAGCATGCTTGATACAAGCTTAATGATTATTGATAGTTGGATATGAAGCTAACAGGTTAGCGATTAAAATAGTCTTCATCATCAAATGAAGGCGCAAAGCTGCCTTGCTCGAGATGCTGCATTTGCGACTGTACCGTGCGCTCATGTTGAATGCGCTGATAAATCTCTTCGCGGTGTACGGCAATATCTTTTGGCGCATCAACGCCGATACGTACTTGATTGCCTTTGACACCTAGGACAGTCACACTGACCTCGTCGCCAATCATTAGCGTTTCGCCCACACGGCGTGTCAAAATTAACATGCGTCACACTCCTTATGTCGCATCAACAGATTATTACTCATCAGATTGCGTCTCAATTACAGGACATTATCGCTGCACAAAATAGGCAGCTGTTATAAAGTAAATGTCATAAACATTGTTTTATAAATTTTACCCAAAATAGGATGCTAATAGCGATAATGATAGATAAATTCATTTAGCCCAAATGAAACCCTCATTATAGGGGGCATAACAGATACTGTCACGGGTTTTCACAAAACTATTGGTTTTATAATAACCTCAGCAATAATAAAAAAAGAAAATAGGGTCTTAATAAGACCCTATTTAATTAAGTATTAAGCATTATTGAAAATAATAAATCGCAGTTTATTGAACAAATATTAAAGCCTATTATTTTTATACGGCTTTAGTAAAGTGTTTATACGCTCATTCTTATAAACCAGCGATTTTGCTTTCACCGTCTTCACGATCAAGACCAAAGGCCGTATGCAGTGATCTTACCGCTTTTTCCAGATACTGCTCTTGGATAAGAACAGATACCTTGATTTCACTGGTCGATATCATTTGAATATTGATGTTGTTTTCTGCAAGGGTTTGGAACATAAGACTAGCAACACCTGCGTGCGAGCGCATGCCGACGCCGACTAATGAGACTTTAACCACTTCATCATTGGCCAATATTTCTTTAGCACCGATTTCATCTTTGACTTCGCTTTCCAGTACTTTCATGGTTTTTTCCATGTCCGTACGATTAACGGTAAAAGTAAAATCAGTCATACCATTGGTAGATAGGTTTTGCACAATCATATCAATTTCGATATTGGCGCGGCCAATAGGGCTGAGGATAGCAGAAGCAATGCCAGGGTGATCAGGGACACCGCGTACGACGATTTTTGCTTCGTCTCGATTAAAAGCGATACCTGAGATGATTGCCTGTTCCATATTGTCTCCTTCGTCTATCGTAATTAGGGTGCCGACATTGTCTTGAAATTCTTGGTCGAAGCTACCATCGTTGTTTTCATCAAAGCTAGAGAGTACACGCAGCGGTACGCCGTATTTGCCAGCGAACTCTACTGAGCGAATCTGTAAAATCTTAGAGCCAAGACTTGCCATCTCAAGCATTTCTTCAAAAGTAATCTTTTCAAGTTTTTTGGCTTTTGAGGTGACGCGTGGGTCAGTAGTATAGACGCCATCCACATCAGTATAGATTTGGCATTCATCAGCGCCTAAAGCCGCGGCAATCGCCACACCTGTCGTATCAGATCCGCCGCGCCCTAACGTCGTCGCATTGCCTTCTTCGTCGATACCTTGGAAGCCTGCGACAATAACGACGTTACCAGCATCTAGCTGCTCACGGATGTTTTTGTCATCGATACTTTCGATACGCGCTTTATTGTGAGCATTATCGGTTTTAATAGCGACTTGACGACCGGTAAATGAACGTGCACCGATACCCAACTCTTTAATCGCCATGGCAAGCAGTGAGATAGACACCTGCTCGCCAGTTGAGACCATTTGGTCATATTCGCGAGGATCGGGCTGGCTACTGATTTGGCGTGCTAAATCAATCAAACGGTTGGTTTCACCGCTCATGGCAGACACGACAACGACTACTTGATGACCATTGTCATGCCAGCGTTTGACTCGTTTGGCGACGTTTTTGATGCGGTCGATACTGCCCATCGAGGTGCCGCCATATTTTTGTACTATTAACGCCATAAAAATCTACCTATTATTCACCAATGGTTATCTGTTATTGAGAGACATCAATTCATCATGGCACTGTCTAAATTAAGTGCTAGATTGATTTTAATAACGATAAAGCCAGATTATAAGAACTGCGCCCTTTGTTTTACTTTTTGATGGTTTACTGTCTTATTATGCCAATAGACTTCATACGCTGAAATAAGTCTAAGCGTTGACCTTTATATCATATTAGCGTCGTAAATTTAAGTATTAGTAGACATTAGATACATGGCGATTGGTTATAACCGTTATAACCAATCGCGTATCTTATTTCTGATTTATTACAATATTGCTCAGCTTAAGGTATTAGCCAAGCTGGTCTGCAATCCAAGCAGGTAGCGCATTGACAACAGCACTAGTATTGGCAGCTTTTGGCGCGCCGCCTTGGGCATAGTCAGGTTTACCACCACCTTTACCACCCAGCTCACCTGCCAAATGACGAATGATGTCACCGGCTTTTACTTTAACAGTCACAGACTTTGCCACACTGGCGGCTAGTGCTAACTGCTCATCTTTATCACCAATTAATACAATCACGCTATCAGGAAGTTTAGATTTAATATCGTCCATTAGGGTACGGATAGATTTGCCGTCGATACCGCTTAGTGTACTGATCAGTACTGGCGTACCAGCGATGGTTTGCACGTCATCAAGCAAGTTTGCGGCTTGGGCGCTGGCGATTTTTTGCTCTAAACGCTCTAGTTGTTTCTCAAGTTCGCGCTGCTTATCCGCCATGGTACGCACACGCTGCGCCACTTCAGGACGTTTTACTTTTAGCTGACTGGCAAGCTCGCTCAGCTGCTGCTCACTTTGCTGAATGTTTTTAATCGCATTCATACCAGTGACAGCTTCAATACGGCGGATGCCAGCAGCAATACCTGATTCGCTGGTAATTTTTAACACACCAATATCACCGGTACGTTTAACGTGCAAACCACCACAAAGCTCAATAGAGAAGGGCTTACGTTGACCATCGATGATACTGTCAGTACCCATGGTCAGTACACGAACGTCACTGCCATATTTTTCGCCAAACAATGCCATCGCACCTTGTTTCATCGCTTCGTCGATAGACATATTCTTGATGCGAGCAAGGGTGTTGGCTTGAATTTGCTCATTAACTAAGCGTTCGATACGTGTAACTTCAGCAGTGCTGACGGGCTTGTCATAGGAGAAATCAAAACGTAATACTTCGCTTGATACTAGCGAGCCTTTTTGCGTGACCGCGTCGCCCAATACTTCTCTTAATGCAGCATGCAATAGATGTGTGGCAGAGTGGTTTTTGGCACTGGCTGCGCGAATACTCGACAATACTTGCGCATCAGCGGTTTGTTTGGTGTTAATGTCACCCATGGTCACCACACCATAATGGATGATGGCTTGACCAGATTTTTTGGTATCTTGCACTTCAAAAACGCCAGTCGCGGTGCGGATTTCGCCAAGCTCACCAACCTGACCACCACCTTCCGCATAAAACGGCGTACGGTCAAGTACTACGACACCTTCCATACCTTCAGTTAGGCTATCGGCTGGATTGCCATCTTGATACAGCGCATCAATCGTGACACCTTCTTCTTCAAGCTGCTCATAACCGATAAAGGTGGTTGGGTTTTCTACTTGTATGACACTACTATAATCGACGTCGAATTTTCCTGCATCACGCGCGCGTTCACGCTGTGCTTGCATATGTTCATCAAACTCCGCTTCATCAATTACGATACCGCGCTCACGGGTGATATCAGCAGTCAAATCAACAGGGAAGCCATAGGTATCATATAGCTTAAATGCTGCTTCGCCAGAGAGGGTGTCACCATCTTGTAAGCCTTCAAGTTCGCTGGCAAGCAGGCGTAAACCTTGCGCCAATGTCTTGGCAAATTGGGTTTCTTCTTTTTGAATAGCATTTTCAATGACGCTTTGTTTGTCTTTTAGCTCTGGATAGGCAGTGCCCATCTCAGCGACAAGCGGTGCGACCATTCTATAAAAGAAATCGCTATCGGCACCAAGCTTATTACCGTGACGTACGGCACGACGAATGATACGGCGCAGTACATAACCGCGACCTTCATTACTTGGAGTGACGCCATCAGCAATCAAAAATGAAACAGCGCGAATATGGTCAGCAATGACTTTTAATGATGACTGTTGCTGATTCTCAATTTCTAAAATCTCAGCCGCCGCATCCATCAAGTGTACAAACAAATCTATCTCATAGTTGCCATGAACGCCTTGCATGATGGCGCTGATACGCTCAAGTCCCATGCCAGTATCAACACTTGGGGCTGGTAGCGGTAGCATAGAGCCGTCTTTTTGACGATTAAACTGCATAAAGACGCAGTTCCAAATCTCAATATAACGGTCGCCGTCTTCTTCTGGCGTACCCGGTAAACCGCCTTCGATATCAGCGCCATGGTCATAAAATACTTCGGTACAAGGACCGCAAGGACCGGTATCGCCCATCGTCCAAAAGTTATCAGAGGCGTAAGGCGCGCCTTTATTATCACCAATACGGATAATGCGCTCGCTTGGGATACCGATATCTTTATGCCAAATATCAAAGGCTTCGTCATCAGTCTCATAAATGGTCACATACAAGCGATTTTTATCAATCGCAAGCCATTCATCTGAGGTCAAAAATTCCCAAATATAACCAATACCGGCTTGCTTAAAGTAATCGCCAAAAGAGAAATTACCAAGCATTTCAAAAAACGTATGATGGCGCGCCGTATAGCCGACGTTATCCAAATCATTATGCTTACCACCAGCACGTACGCACTTTTGCGAGGTTACCGCACGCGTATAATCACGTGGCTCCATACCCAAAAATGTCTCTTTAAACTGATTCATACCGGCATTGGTAAATAGCAATGTCGGGTCATTATACGGAATCAAACTCGATGAGGCGACGGGGGTATGCTGCTTGCTTATGAAAAAATCGATAAAAGCTTGACGAATATCGGCTGAGCGAAATGGCTGGCTCACAGCGGCTCCTTACTGACGGATGTATTTAGTAGAATAAGTAAAATAATTTTGCAAGCGATTTTAGCACAAACGTGCCAAGGGTGTTGAAGATTCCTAAGTAAATACATGGTAAACCCTACTCATTTTTTGCTATAAACCAGACAATTTTATTTAGATTGTCAGTCGAATATTTCAATAGCAAGGATAAACAAGCACGTAGTCATAGGTCTTCCTGAATAAAATTAGACCAGTACAAAGGGTGGAAAACTTTTAAATAAAAGGTGGTTTGGGATTAGTAAAAACACTTATTATAAATCAATACTTATAATAAGGTTATCAATAGTAATTACTTACTATGATTGGGCTGAGCATAAATAATAAAAGACTTACTATTAGTGTGGATATAGTGTATAAAGTAGTTATACCCATAATAAAAGTAAGGAATAAGTTATGAACTGGCCACTTTTTTCTGTTGTCTATTCAATGGCAGCAACTGTAATCATCGGTCTCTTTATGATCGGCGCTTTGGTCATGGGTTTTAACCAGATTCCGCATATTCAAATAGCAGTCGCTATCGGTTTCTTAGTTTCTATTCCCACAGCATTATTTTTCACCAAAAAAATTGGCAGCATTACAGGTAATGAAGAGGGTTACAAAGCATAGATTGCGGTAAAAAAGATCGTAGTATCATTTAATCGAGCATTTTATATATGCTATTCATTTTATTTATTACATTTAAAATTTTGGTACTGAATCTTTTGGAATATAATAAAAAAAGACCTTGATACGATGATCAAGGTCTTTTTTATTGCGTACTATCTATTGAACTATTTTAGCTCAACGGTTGCGCCATTTTCGATATTGGCATAAACCTCTAAAACGTCCCAGTTAGTCAAACGCACACAGCCTGCTGATGCTTGGCGACTGATACCTTCTGGCTTAGGTGAGCCATGTAAACCGTAAGAAGGTTTAGATAAGCCCATCCATACCACACCTACGGGACTGTTCGGTCCTGGTGGTAACATATGTACTTTTTTATCTGCGCCTTCACCAACAGTTGCTTTATACCATGGCATTTTTACTTTATTAACGATTTTAAAGGTGCCCTGTGGTGATGGCGTGCTGTCACTACCGACGGTTGTAGGATAGGTTGCAACCAGCTTGTCATCATTATAAGCATAAAGGGTTTTATCGGCTTTATTGGCGACGACACGATTGATACGCTGCTTAAGCGGAGCACGCGTATTTAACACAGTAATGGTTTCACCCACTTTATATTGTTTGTTTTTATTTAACTTGTCTAAATAACGCACATCCATATGGAAGCGCTCACCAAACATCTCTTTGATGTCTTGATAATACAAGCCTTTCATTTTTGACTTGGCTTCTGAGCCTGCAGGCATAGTAGCAAAATTGGTATTCACATCATCTTCAGTGATGGTATACGTCACTAAAACTGGCTTGTTAGCTGGAATATTTTTATTTAAAGCATCCCATGTTTTTTGATCCATCTTACCGTTTGCTGGCAAGCCTTGCATGGTTTGAAAGTTGATCAGTGCTTTTTTACTGTTCATGCCCCAGCCGCCATCAATAGCACCCGGAGACGCATGATTCCAATCGAGCAGCGCCTGCATTTTGATAGTCATAGCTGAGTTAACTTTCATACTCGGTGTCCATGTGGCACCGTTTACTTGTTTGGCATAATTAGACAAATTCAGCGTGGTATGTTTTTTACCATCAACATCGGCGATACTTTTGATAGAAGTATCCGTTGCACTATCAGCCATCGCAGAGCTAGGTGCTGATACCGCTTGACCTTCGCTAATATCGTCACTGTCTGATTGCTCATCCTTACGAGTCAATTCCTCTACGGTCATATTGTCAGCGGTAACGGCGACCGATGCTTTCACTTCAGCGTCCTGCTTGGCATCAATCAGCTGGGTCATACGGTCCGCTGATTTGGCTTTATTCGTATCTAGCTTTACGGTCGTACTAGAGTCGACGACTGAGCTACTGCGACTTTCTTGCACATTCAGACTGACTTTTTTCGCAATACTAGGAAGCGAGTCAGCTGTGCGTACAGGTAAAGTGCGTGTACCATCAGTAGGTGCAGCAATAGCACTCATACTAACAACAGCGATAGATATAGCGGTGATAAGAGGTTTTATTTTCATCATATTTACATACTTGTGGTGGCTGCTAATGAGGCTATTATGCGCATAATTTGGATGCTTCGCAAACTTTTGACACATATTTTTTCGTTTAAGACTTGCCAAACGTCAACAGTTGACGTATTCACTACAATTAAGCAAGAGTTGAGTCAGGCTAGGGCTGCCTTTTCCGCTCAATTAACAGTTACCACAATACGTTATGAGCTTTAAGATAGTGTTATATGGCTATGCTAAATCAGCCTTTTTAACCCTTCTGTTAAAGCCATGGGCTACTTAATTGTGAATACTGCTGGAGATTTTGTTGAAGTAAAAAACACAGTCATTGGCGCATCATCTTGTTTCCGTCTATAATGTGGAACGAGATTTTTATTTAATAAATTGGCTGTTCAGTGAAGTCATTGAAAGCGATTTAACCCATCCGCATGTAGTCAGTGAGCATGTAATCAGCAAGGTGCGATATGTCAGAAGACCAAGTAATGAGCGCAGAAGAATTTCAAAATCAATACTTTAATGATGATGAGTCACAAGGTATCAATGATGATATGGAATACGATTTAGAGACAGGGCTGGTCGGTGAGCACGATGAATTTGCGACTTTGCGTGCGGAGCTTGAAGAGGCACGTGAGCAACTGGTCACTATTCGTGACTTTATTCGTTTTTCAGTGACGCAATTACGTAACTATGATGTGGTTGTCGCCCAAGGCACCACCGATGAGTTTGCCGAAGCATCTGCGATTGTATTGCATTCTTTATCTTTGGATTGGTCTGCCAATGATCAGATTCTGGACTGTCGTTTGACCACCTCAGAGAAGCAATTGGTTCTAAGCTTGTTAGAAGAGCGTATCGCTGAGCGTAAGCCATTAAGCTATTTGATTAATCTGTCTTATTTCTGTGATTTGCCGTTCTATGTCGATGAGCGCGTATTGATTCCTCGCTCACCTATTGCTGAATTGATTCGTCAGCAGTTCCACCCATATTTTGAAGTGAGCGAGCTGGCAAAACCAATAGGCGTAAGTGTCAATAATCAAGCGCCAGCTTTTCATGATCATGGCTTAGAAATTAAACAGCTATCGCAGCCTGAGCGTATTTTAGATTTATGTACCGGTTCTGGATGTATTGCTATCGCGCTGGCGACCCGTTTTGTCGATGCACTGGTTGATGCTGTAGATATTGATAAAGGCGCGCTAGAAGTCGCGATGGTCAACGTCGATCATCATGACCTTGGTCATCAAGTCAATGTAATTGAGTCTGACTTATTTGCCAAAATCCCTGCCGAAAATCAATATGAACTGATTGTAACCAATCCTCCTTATGTTGATGCCGCTATCATGGCAGATTTGCCACCAGAGTTTTTATATGAGCCTGAGCATGCACTCGCTGCTGGTCAAGATGGTTTGGACTTGGTACATCGTATCTTGTTTGAAGCGCCAGATTATCTTAGCCCAGAAGGTTTGCTAGTCTGTGAAGTGGGCGATAGCGAGTGGGCGTTAAAACAAGCTTATCCTGAGATTCAGTTTGATTGGCTAAGGTTTGCTCATGGCGGTCATGGCATCTTTGCGATTACCTATGATGAGCTTATGAGCTATCGCTCATTATTCGCCAATTATGTACAGTTACTAGATAGCAATCAATAAATCACGATTGATACTATAATTAAAACAGTCAAAAATCGACTTCATTTGTTTAAGGATAAATATGGCAGGCAACAGTATTGGGCAGGTCTTTACCGTCACCACCTGCGGTGAGTCGCATGGCGCAGGTTTGTTGGCAATCGTCGATGGCGTGCCACCAGGTTTAGCCTTATCCGAAGCCGACTTGCAAATAGATTTGGATCGCCGTAAACCGGGTACTTCTAAGTACTCGACCCAGCGCCGTGAATCTGATGAAGTCGAGATTATCTCTGGCGTTTTTGAAGGTAAAACGACAGGTACTTCTATCGGCCTACTGATTCGTAATACCAATCAAAAATCTAAAGACTATGGTGAAATTAAAGATACCTTTCGCCCCGGTCATGCCGATTATACTTATAGTATGAAGTATGGCTTTCGCGACTATCGTGGCGGTGGTCGATCATCGGCGCGTGAGACTGCCATGCGTGTCGCTGCTGGTGCTATCGCCAAGAAATACTTGCTAGAGCGCTTAGGTGTGCAAATCCGTGGTCATGTGACCCAAATTGGTAATGAGTACAGTGATGTCCTAAACTCAAGCACAATCGATTGGGATTTTGTGAATAGCAATCCGTTTTTCTGTGCGGATGCCGATGCTGTCAGTCGCTTTGAGACCTTGATAGATAGTTTACGCCGTGAAGGTACGAGCTGTGGTGCCCGTCTTGAGATTATTGCAAGCGGCGTACCAGTTGGACTTGGTGAGCCTGTCTTTGACCGTTTAGATGCCGATATTGCCCATGCCATGATGAGTATCAATGCCGTTAAAGGTGTTGAGATTGGTGATGGCATGGCAGTGGCAGGACAATTTGGGCATAGCTCTCGTGATGAAATGACACCCGATGGCTTTACCGCCAATCATGCAGGCGGCATCTTGGGTGGTATCTCATCAGGACAAGATATCCGTGTCAGTATTGCACTGAAGCCAACCTCTAGTATTACTACGGCTGGCAAGAGTATCAATACAGAGGGGGAGGCGATTGAGATGCTGACAAAAGGTCGTCATGATCCTTGCGTTGGTGTACGTGCAACGCCCATTGCAGAAGCTATGTTGGCGATTGTGTTACTGGATCATTATCTGCGTCATCGTGGTCAAAATGCGGATATTAAGCAACCAGTCCAATCGATTACTTAATGTCTTTATAATATGAGTAGGGTTGACCCTTTATATTACTTCAAACCTTTACAGTTGGCATAGTAACTGACCGTTGCTGGCCAATCTGAGAAGATGCCTTTAACTCCAACTTCTTGCGCCAGCACATCAATGACATTCATGATATCGCCATCATTATTAATGGCGGCGCTAAGCCCACTATAATACCAGCCACCACCACTTTTTAATGGCCCTGACCGTTCAAGCGACCACGTGAGAATGTCGAGGCCATTGGCTTTGGCTTGCAAGGCATATGCCGACGGTAGCAGCTTGCCATTACCATCGCTGGTAACCAATAGCCAAGTTGCGGGGGCAATGATATTAACGCCGCGCGCTTTCAGCTCAGCCAATGAATGCTTCCACGTCGTTGGGTCGTTTTTATCAAATATTTTACCCGCCGCGCTCTCGTTGCTATCATCGATAAGATAGACGGCATTGGTGGCATAGTTCGGTTCGTTATTAATCCAATAGTCAATATCTGCAAGATTAAATGACTGCGGATATACATCACTGGCGGGCACGCCTGCAACTTTATAAGTGTCAATCATTTGTTGACGATAAGTATCTAAACTATATCCATTAAATGGCATAGTAACCACGGGTTCTTTGAGCTCAGGTGTATGTTTCATACCCAAGCTACTGGCAAGTGCTATATGCTCTTTTAATGTCAATACCTCACCATTTTGTGAATACAAATCCGTTCGCCATGGGGCAGTCGCATTCATGTAGGCACTAATACTGGTGGCTTTTGGATTAGCGGCGTCCATTTTTCCCGTTAAGCTTTTAAAATCCCTGACGCTAATATCTGAAGTGCGACATTCAATATCGGCGGCGTTGGTAAGAGATCCATTAGCATCTATTATAGGCGGTACGCTACATTGATTCGCTAGTGGCGTAGCAACAATATTGGTAGTGGTATGCAAATCGTTTTGGGCATGGCGACATACCAGCTCACCATCATTAGTGAAGGCCACATCGCACTCTAGGATGCCTGCGCCCATTTGTGCTGAAGCTACATAACCGTCATAAGTATGCTCAGGAAATTGTAGAGGCGCGCCGCGATGGGCGATAGAGAAACCTGTCTTGCTAGGTGTTTGACCCTTACATGCCAGCAACTCATCTTTTAGCGGGCTGTCATCCATATCGTTGACCAGATAAAATGGTCGAATACCATAGGTATAAGCTAGCGACTGTATAGGTTCAATCGTTGGCGGTAGAGTAGGTGGTACGATCATTGATGAACCGTCATCTTCATTACAGCCTATTAATAAAAAAGTGCTGATAAGGGCTAAAGGTAAAGTAAAACCTTGGCGTTTGAATCTATTCAGCACTGCGTTGTATAGCTGCGCCCGCTCATTCGCTGAATTTTTTGAAATTGTCATGTAAACTACCCTCATAAATGTGCATGAATCATCATTACTAATTTTATGGTTACTGACTTAGTTCCTAAAATATAGGGTTATGTTTAAGGAATGATGACAACCAAAGTAATTTTGTAATATTAATTTTGTTTAAATTTTGACTCTCATTAAGGATAATTAATGAATAAGTATTTAGATGCCGTTATTGTCGAGCACAATCCTGCAAACAAAGCGATTAATCGATCCGTGATTTGGCTGCATGGTTTGGGTGCTAGCGGTCATGACTTTGAGCCAGTAGTGCCGCAGCTCGGCTTAGCGGATGGAATGGCAGTACGTTTTATCTTTCCGCATGCACCCAACCGCCCAGTGACGGTAAATGGCGGTATGGTCATGCCTGCATGGTATGACATCTTGGAGATGAGCCTTGAGCGCAAAGTTGATATTGCGCAGATTGAAGAGTCCGCACAGCAAATCCATGACTTGATTGCTCGTGAAATCGAGCGCGGTGTGAAACCTGAGCATATTGTGATTGCAGGATTTTCGCAGGGCGGGGCAGTGGCGTATCATGTGGCACTCGGTTACCCACAGCGCTTGGCTGGCTTGATGGCGCTTTCTACCTACTTTGCAACCAACGACAGCGTTCACTATAGTGCTGCCAACACAGATATGCCCATTTTGATTGAGCATGGTACGCATGATCCAGTTGTTCCCGTTATATTAGGCGAACAAGCAAAGCAGTTATTATCAGAGAAAGGATACAGTGTTGCTTATCATACCTATCCTATGGCACATCAGGTATGTATGCCGCAGATTCAAAATATCGGTAAATGGTTAAATACCATACTGGCTTAGATGGTTGAGCTGTAACGTAATGTAATACAGAGCTCTAATAGGTTGCAAGCAGCCATATATATACTATATAATCATCGACCTTATTGGGGATGTTCTGGCTTCGACGCTGGTGATGAAACTCAATGATGCATGTCGAGAGTATATGTCCTCTCGTTAATCAAACATATATTGTTATAGTCGCAAACGACGAAAATTACGCTCTAGCAGCTTAAACCCTGTTTACTTGGTTGCTGATCATCTACAGTTGGTCAACTAAGTTGAAGCGTCCGCATGTAGAAGCGCCACAAGTGATTGTCTCAATTGCTTGGGTTTAAAAGTAGAGAATCGGCTAATCCATCCTGACTGTCGGATCGGTGCAGACTAAAATTAAAGACAGAAACTAAACATGTAGATTCATGAGCGTAATGCTGGCGGACGCGGGTTCAACTCCCGCCATCTCCACCAAACAACGATAAAGGGCTGACCGTCATAGACTGTCAGCCCTTTATTTTGGGCGTTTTTCAAGGATTGAGGGTTGTATAGGGGTATGGCGTCCCATATAGAATGTTGGTATTATTGTTGGTATTAGAGTTTATACACGCTCTCAATACCAACAAAGGATAGTCCAATGCCCTTAACTCATACCGTTATCAATAAGCTACAGCCCAGTAGCACCTCGATTGATACAAAGCGACCTGACAAACATAGTGACGGTAATGGGCTGCAATTATGGGTGCGTTACACGGGCGTTAAGTCATGGATTAGCGCATATCGTTGGCAAGGTAAGCAGCAAACCCTCACTATTGGCACTTATCCAGTAATGAGCCTTCAAAATGCACGCCAACGCAATATTGAGATCAAACGTTTAATAGCTGATGGTGTGAACCCCAAAGATCACAAGAAAGAGCAGCGAGCCAGCCAAGACGGTTTAAATGTTTTCGATAACATAGCCCAGTCATGGTATGCAGAACGCAAAACCTACCTAGCAGAAAGCACCTTTTCCCGTAACTATTCCGCCTACATGCGCGATGTTAAGCCCTCTATTGGTCAAAAAAACATAAACGACATTACCGCGCCTGATATATTAGCCATTGGCAAAGCAGTAGAAAGCCGTGGCGCTAATGAAATGGCAAGGCGTACCATTAGAGAGATAGGGCAGATATTCAAGCATGCCATACGCAATGGACTAGCCACACATAACCCAGCCACCGACCTAGCCGAAGCCATCAAGCCACACAAAACCGTCAATCATAGCCGTATCACCAGCCAGCAATTACCTAAGCTACTCAAAGATATTAATGCTTATGAGGGTGATCTATTGGTGAAGCTAGGCTTATGGTTTTTATGCTATACGTTTGTGCGTACCAATGAGATTAGATTTATGGAATGGCAGGACATAGATTTTAATCGTGGCTTATGGACTGTCCCAGCTGAAAAGATGAAAGCTAGGCGTTTGCATATCGTGCCACTAGCACCGCAAGCAGTAGCGATATTAAAGCAGATCAAAGAGCTGGGCTTTTCGGATCAGTATGTTTTCTTTAATAGCTCAACCCGTAAGCCATACAGCCAAAGTGCATTTATTAACGCGCTATGGAATATGGGTTATAAAGGCAAGATGACAGGGCACGGGTTTAGAGGGCTTGCCAGTACCACGCTACATGAAAAAGAGTTTATGCACGAAGCCATAGAGCTACAGCTGGCACATGATAGAGAAAACAAGATCAGTGCAGCCTATAACGGGGCGCAGCACTTGCCATATAGAATAGACATGATGAATGAATGGGCAAACTTCATTGATGATGCTTATGCTGGCAAATTGGATAACGTCATACATACCAGCTTTAAACAACAAAAACAAAAGCTAGGCTAAACAATTCTATACATATTATTCTAATAATCAGGCATGAGAGTAACGACTATGGCGTATGACGTACCAAGCCGCGAAAAGGTGAAAAAGGCAGGTAAAGTATTAATTAATATTGATGCTACGGCTGATGAATTTGAGCAAGCAATGGCGGTCATGTCGCAATGGCGCTCATTGCACAGTTATCCGATCAATACCTTTCAAGCCATGCTAAGAGGTAAGGTAAAAAGACTGGGGTTTAAATCCCCTATCATTGCCCAGCGCCTAAAACGCGCCCCCTCTATTGTCCGCAAGCTTACCCGTTTTCCCAGTATGAGCTTGTCACGTATGCAAGACATAGGCGGCATACGCATTGTATTGCCTACTGTCAGTGATGTTTATCGCTTGCATCATGACATTGTAAAAAGCAAAGGACGGTTCGAACACGAAGCCCTACTACCGCCTTATGATTATATTCAACTGCCTAAAGCTGATGGTTATAGAAGCTTGCACCAAATCTTTAAGTATAAAAACCCGAATATGCCTAAACTGGACGGCTTATTCATTGAGCTACAGATAAGAACCAAGCTACAACATTCATGGGCAACTGCCGTTGAAACGCTAGGACTGGTAGAGAAATCATCATTTAAAACGGGTGAGGGTGCAGAAGAATTTAAGCATTTCTTTAAGCTGGCAAGTGCCTTATTTGCCCACCATGAAAAGCAGCCCATCATTGATGAGCTGGCAAACAAAGGCATTGATGAGCTGGCAGAGGAGTTAATGACCCTTGAACAAGAATTACAGATATATGCCAAGCTCAAAGGGTTAATCGTAACCGCAAAGCATATTGAAACCAGTAGCAGCAAAAGCGATGAATATCACTTGATGGAGCTAGACACCAGTAAGGACAGCCCAGCCGTAAGCCTAATCCCTTTTACTAAGTCACAGTTAGAAGTTGCCGAAAGCTTATATAAAATGCGTGAAATAGCGACCCAGCATACGCCCAATATTGAGGTGGTACTGATAGCCGCTGGTAACTTAAAGGACATTAAAAAAGCTTATCCAAACTACTTCTTAGACACGCAAGACTTCATTAAAAACCTAAAGAATATTTGCCATAAACTGAGCAAGTAAACGACTATGCAAGGCTAGGACTAATTACCCGAAAGCCAGCCGTTCACACACCTTTAGGCTGGCACTGCCTTGCACCTACTGTGATTTAAGGGTGTGTAAAGGTGTGAATTGTGGGCATTATTTACGAGGCTATGCGAAAAATAGAAGAACAAAGTAATAGAGAGTTTTTCGATGATGACGAGAATGAAAACTATGTTTTATTTTATGAGTTTATAATTATTCTTACTTTATATGGAGATGACAGCGAAAAAATGGTTGCTGAGTATCTCATAAGAGATGATGAATTTTTAAAGCTAGATTACTATATTTACGACTCTTACTTTTCAAAAACTACTAACCTTGAAATACCACTACATGAAATCCCAAACTTAGACGAACTAGTTAGTAAATATGGGTTTCATAGGCAAAAGTATGATGAGAGTAGCAATGAAGAGCAATACCCAACAGAATTCTTTTTAGAACAAGTTTTAGACGACCATGTAGAGGATATTTTCAATGATAAACATTGGAAAATCGAAGATGTCTTATCATTGGATTGTATAGTCAATATAGGCTTAGATGCTAACGCTTTCAAAGAATGCTATGAAGCATTAAATAGTGATCCTAGTATGATCCTTAAGTATATTAGAGAAAGGAAAGAGTTTAAGGAAAGACTGATAGCAGAACAGGTAAGAAATTCTAGAATGCAAAAAGTTGATCCTAATGTGTATGACTACACTCTTAAGCGATTAGTTAAAAAAGACGATGAAATAAAAGATTTACTAAGTAAAATTGAAAACTTAGAGCGAAAAGCTGTATCAAGTAATGACGAACCTATGCACCCTAGAACTGCCAATAATGCTAGTAAAATAATAGCAGCCCTTGCTAGCGAACTTTTAAAAATGGACTTAACACAGCCATTTTCTAATGATAGTAATGGCAAAATAATGGCAGCTATTGAGAAACAAGGTAATACAGTTAGTAAAGATGTTATTGCAGACTGGTTAAAGCTCGCACACGAAAATAGTATTTAATTCTAACTAGCTTCTAACTAGAAAGCCTATTTTTCTAATTAGAACTATCGAATAACTCCACCCCGTAAAGTAGCAATCACTGGACGTTACACACCGTAGCGTCATTTAGTGGAGCTACACATAATGATACACCCCACCCAAAACACACCAGTAATTCCTTTTACTGATAACACCTCGAACGACACCGAACCAACCAACGCAAACAATCCAGCTATGCAACTGCCTACTACTGGCATGGGCAGGGCTAAAGATATTTTGCCGTTTCTACCCTTTAGCAAAACCACCCTTTTTGAATGGTCAAAAGATGGACGTTTCCCAGCTGGCAAGAAGCTAAGCCCTACCATGACCGCATGGAGCTATGCAGACGTTCACGAATGGCTTAGCTCTCACACCTCAAACACTAGCGAGGTGTAACCCATGAACACACGGCAAACAAAGCAGAAGTACAAGCAAATCATTCTTAATCACATGCTGGCAGGTAAGAGCCTATCCACTTATGAAGCGTACGACCTCTATAACATAACGTGCTTTTTACAGCGTGTCAGTGAGCTAAGAGATCAAGGCGTAACCATTCAAGATGAATGGATAAAGAATAACGGCAAACGCTTTAAACGCTACTGGATAGATCAACCGATAGATAACCACAATAACGCTAGTGGGGTGCAGCTATGAGCCAGTCAAACGACATATTAGAGCCGCGCCTAGTGGCAGTAGATAGCTATTATCTGTCTGTCATTAATGACCGCATACAAGACCTATCAAACGATGCGGAGAGCCTATCAATGGCGCTTAGTGCTATCAAGACCGATGATGACGCAAGCCGCGGCGTTATAGTCGCTGTAAAGTCTGCCTTACTCGCTAATAGTGAGCTGGCAACCATCTTAAGCGAGATGATGGACGGGCTTATATTACTGCCTGAACTGGGGGCAACAGACCATGAGTGATAACGACTTTATAAATCGCGTCATGGACGGGCTAAAAGAACAGGGTTACTTGATGATACCTGATGGCTTTATCGACCAGCTAATCATTACCTTGCACGCCAATGTGACAACCATTAACACCATGACCCAAATAGCAGAAATAGAAACGCAGATGCTAGGCAGCTTGTTGCCGACAGGCAGCCGACAAGTGGCGTCATTAAAAGAGCTATCGACATGCATTGCAGAAATCGCCTTTAACGTGGAGGACGTAAGAAATGACCAAAGATAACAGAACCAGTCTAAAAGCCAGCCACGGGGCACACAATCGCCCACAGCCACATAAGCGAGGCTTACTACTTAGCTTTATCATATTTATGGCATGGGTTATAGGTATTGGCTTGCTACTGTCATTAATCGCTTGCCAGCCAGTACAACCAAAACCGATTGCAACCAATACCAACAATGGTTACTATATAGACCTCTCAAATTCTACAAGCGGACAAGCCAGCCGTGACTTTTTGGCTTTTTTTGTGCCTGATAATAGCGCAGCCTCTCAAGCTGTCACTATGCCATCAAGCACCGCCCTAAACGCGCATTTAAGCGCATCAAGGGGGCATTCCCTCATATCTATAGCAAGTCACTTGCTAACCGACTATGACGGGTTGACGCTGCAAAATAAAATAGCCGTAAGGCGAATATGCAGGGCGGTTTCTTGTAGAACCGAGAGTAAGACCCGTCACCCTATATCTTTACTGTATAGCGTGGCATTAACTCAAAAACTACAAGGAGCTATCCATCATGGGTAATTCAATCCGTACGACCTTAAACACTCAAACCACTATTAACAGCACACCAGTCACATTCAAGGCAGGTGATGCCGTTTTGTGCCCGTCTGTGGGCAATGGTAGTTACACCCTAGTCAACAAGTCAAAAGACTGCTTAACCATCAATATTGGCAATGTTGAATGTTTATATCGCGCTGATGGTAGAGCCTATCATGATGACTGCTACGTATTGCCGTCACTATTCCACGACACGCCAGCCAACCGCCAAGCAATAGCCACTCTATACAGTGGCATACCTACCAGCCAACGCACAATAATAGACACTACCGAAGCAGACGACAAAGAAGTGATATTAATATCTGCTTTTGATTTATCAGATATTGCTTGCGACATTGAAAGCGCAGCCGTTGTTATAAGTGACATTGGCAAGCTATTAGCCCTTATTCACTACGAAAAAATAGACGCTAATACCGCTATATCAATGGCACGCTTAACGCATGACACCACTGAAACGTGGCACGAACTGCTACAAAGCCAGTTAGGTTCAATAAAGAAAACCCTAGCAATGACTCGTTACGGTAAGGAGGGCAGCCAGTGAAAACCTACCCACCAAAGCAGAGCCGTAAACACGCCAAGCGCAAAAGCTACTACAAGAAGTATAGAGAGCAGCGCAAGCCGAAACAGTCACAAGCAAGGGGGACTCGATGACCACTACACAAACAGCCACCCATGAAAAAGCCCGTGCATTTAGCACAGGCTTTACAGTGGTAATAAATAGTTTTGATGCAGCCACACGGCAAGGGCTGGCAGACGATCCTACTTTAATAAAACTATATGAGCTATTACCGCCCAATAGCTTATTAAGCATTACTGATGATCTTACTACAAATGACGCGTCATTAGTACCGACAGCTGGCACTATAGCCTTACGTTTGCACGATAAACAAGGCGATATAGTAGGCGCGGTATTCTACACACCAAACAGCAAAGCAAAGCCCATTGTTATTGATCCTACAGGGTATGGCGCTATCGTCATTGGTGACTTAAACAAAGCTAATGAGATAATAGCGTTTGATGAGCCAGAACATGGCATTGATGCTTATCAGTGTATGGCAGCCGATGACATAAATTTTATTATTAGCCCTCAAAAGACAAAGCAATGCTTTAAAAAGATGGTGCAGCATTGGAGCAGCGGATCACTATTAACCATACCAATGACCATAGATAACAAAGGCATGATAAATCTATTGGCAGGTGTAAATGCTAGGGCATTGGTTACCGTGGCTGATATTGTCACGATGCTACATGCTAACCATAGCTATGAGGCGATACTGGCAGCTGATGATAGCCAAATCATTAACTTAAAAGATACTGCCTATTATCCTGAATGGCGCGACGATCCCCAGCTGAATGACCCGATGATCTATAGTGATGGACGTTTTGAGTTATATCACGATGGACTGTTTTTCGTGAAGTATAACGATGATGACCCAGCAAACATAACCTTTAAGTTTAAGGCGTTTGTTTGTTCACCGATTGAGGTTATCGCTAAGACTAGGGACACAAGTAGCGGAACATGGGGGCGGTTACTGCAATGGCGTGATGATGACAGCGTACTACATACGTGGTCAATGCCGTTATCACTGCTACAAGGTGATGCAAGGGAATACCGCAAGGAGCTTGCCGGTCAGGGATTAAACATTACCACCAACCCCAAACAGCGCAGCTACTTAGACACTTATATTCAAAACTACCCTATTCACAAACGGGCGTTATGCGTAGATAGGCTGGGCTGGCATGAGGCGCAATATATATTACCTGATGGCGCAATAGGCAGTGATGGTAAGCAGTTAATCGTCTATCAGTCTGCCCATGCAATCAACAGCACCATAGCCCAGCAAGGCACACTAGAACAATGGCGTGATGAGTTATGTAAAAAGCTAGCAGATCAAAGCCGTTTTGTTTTCTCTATTGCTTGCGCGTTTGCTGGTCAGTTACTCGCACTGTTAGATGATGACGGGGGTGGCTTTCATCTTTTAGGCTCATCAAGCATGGGCAAATCTTTATCGCTTAAACTGGCTGCTAGCGTATGGGGCAAGCCTGACAGCTACACTAAGACATGGCGCAGCACTGATAACGCCTTAGAGGGCACAGCAAGCGAGCACAACGACAGTTTTTTACCACTTGATGAGATCAGCGAATGCGACACCAAAATAGTAGGCAAAGCCGTTTACATGCTGGCTAATGGGCAAGGCAAAGGTAGAAGCACCACCACAGGGCATAACCGCACTGCTAAGACATGGCGCATTATTTTCTTATCTAATGGTGAGGAGTCATTACAGAACTTCATGGCGCAAGCAGGACAAAAAACCAATGCAGGTATTGAGGTTCGAGTGGCGCATATAGATGCTGATGCTGGCAAAGGCTTAAAAACGTTTGATAGTTTGGTACTGGCAGACACAGGCGCAGGACAAGCCGATCAGATCAAGGAGTTATCACAGGCTTACTATGGTGTGGCTGGTATCGCATGGCTAGAACATATCACCAATAACAAGGCAGCGACCACAGCCACCGCTAAGCAGCTTGTAAATGACTTTATGAGCAACTATAGCGACCTTGCCCCACAAGCGCATAGAGTGGCTAAAAGGTTCGCTATTGTGGCTGCTGCTGGTGAAATGGCAACACAGGCAGGTATTACAGGCTGGCAAGCAGGACAAGCAACCACAGCCGTTATGACATGCTTAGATAATTGGCTTGATAACTATGGGCGTGATGGTGAGCATGAACAACGGCAAATTATAGAGCATATCAAGGCGTTTATTGAACAGCATGGCAGTAGTCGCTTTCAGCCTTGCCACATTCACACATACCAAGACTTTGAACCCAAGATAACAAACCGTGCTGGCTATCATAACTACGACACAGGGGAATATTATTTCTCTACCAGTACGTTTGATGAAGTCTGTTCACCCTTTAACAAAAGCAAAGTCTTACAAGTATTAGATGAGGCTGGACTATTAAACGTGACAGAAAGCGACCGCAAAACGTGTAGAGTTGCTTTACCGTTTAAAAAGAACCGTACGCGCGTTTATGCAATCAAAAACGAGATATTAAGTTGTGAAACTACTAAAAGCACTGGGACAGCTGGGACAACTGGGACAACCCATAAGCAGCAAGGGCTAGACACTGTCCCAAGCATTAAAACACCACTGGGACAGCTGGGACAAAATAGCTCAATTTGTTAATCTGTCCCAAGTGTCCCAAAGGCTAAAAACGGGTTGGGACAGCTACAAGCCAGTAAGTACGGGCGTTGTCCCGTTGTCCCAAGTGTCCCAAGTAAAAAACTAAGGTGCAGAAAAAATAATCAAAGGTAGGCGTTTATCGTCTGCCTTTTTTTATAGTGTAAAGATACCCTAAGGAAACCCTAAGGTTTTGCGCTCAATACTCACTTGAAAATCACGGGTAGCATGTTGTCAAAAGTTAACGTTCAAACCAGTTTGCCGACTGCCAGCATGTTAATAAATGTTAAGGTTTAAAAGCATAATTCTTTTTACCACGTTTTACCGATTGCATAACCCCCCAATGGGGTAAGTATTAGCGCAAAGCATGACCATCATTAGCCTACAGCGTGGCAGCCTCACTAAAACAGCATAGAGCCGTCAAACAAAATAGATAAGTCCATTTTTGGACGCATTAAGCATGATTTAGGTTTACCAGTGTTTACGGATTGCCAAAACTCCAATGGAGGGCAACCGCTGGCTAGTCATGGGCTATAAGGCAGTTTTAACAGCAAATCAGCATGGAGCTGTAAACCTAAATTGATGTGAGCAGTTTTGCGCGTATTAAACGTGGTTTAAGTTAACTATTTGGTTACGGATTGATAAAAAGTGAATGAGCCGCAAACACTTACCAATCATGGGCTATAAGGCGGTTTTAGGGTTGAATTATAGGAGGGCTGTAGCAGATTATGGATAAATCCTATTTTGGTTGTATCTCATATCAAAGGGTAGGAATAACGGTAAGATTACGGTTAGTTTTCGGACACGTTAGAACCTTACTAAACCTTACATTCAGCACAACAGCCAATTACTACTTTTTACTACATTGGCAGCGCCTAGTCATCATGGCGAACCCCAAGAATACCGCAAGATTAAAACCTGATAAAACCTAACATTCAAAGCCGATTAATACAGCCGCCGACTTAACTAAACTTAACATTTAGAACCCCACAAAACCCAACATTTTGCACAGCCAAGAACATGACAAAACATGACATTTTGCAACGCAATCACCCATCATTGCCAATATCACAAAGCTATGCAGCATAAGGGCTTAGATAGTTTCTGTACAAGTATCGCGCGCGCACGCGAGGCAAGCAGCAATTACAGGGGTTTTCATACACTATAAAAAAGGAGTTTTCGGAGTCCATAAAGGGCTAATTTTTCGGACTGCTTTAAAAAGAACTTGAGCAGGTTTTTGGACATCGTAAAGCGTAGTTTTTGGAGTCCAAAAAAAGAGGCATTAAAATAATACTTAGAGTCCATAAAAAGGGTTAATTTTCGGACATCGTAAGCAGGGCTAAAAATGAGTTGTTGGACACGTTAGGCGGACTTTATGGAACAGTACGCGCACGGGGTAGATTTTGCCCATGATTGATAGTTTTGGGACAAGTATCGAGGGGGGTATTGTTTTGAGTGCTGAGCGTATCAACTAAAAAAGCGCACCTATTCACATGCACAAAATAAAAACCGTTTCAAAAAGAGGTTAAAGCCATAAACTTAGCCGAACCCTCACAACATATAGCCTAGCACCTATAATCGAATAAATAAGCATGTTAAGAAGGTTAAGAGATGTTAAAGGTACTTTTGCGACAAGTATCGCGAGGCAGCATAATGGACTTTTTGGACAGGGATCGTAAGGCTATGCGAATTGATGCGAGCAAACGCACAGAAACGCACGCATTTAAGCGCTATTATTGAGCGCGTGCATTAATTAGCAATTCAACCCCATGAAAGAAAGTAGCAAGCTCATAATAGTATCGATTAATTAATAACTGGATAACCGAATATATAGAATGTACCTAAGAGTAAATAGCCCATTGGTTAATACTAAAGAATACTGATTATAGAGATGTCTGCATGTTGAGAAATGTTGAAACGGTAAACAGTGAAAATAATTACAAAATAATCTTTAGCTGCTAGGGTAAACATTGAATAACGGCAAAATCAAAAACGATTGTTGGTATTATGGTTGGTGTCGTCTTATTTTTAAATTTATATAGTTATATAAATCAATGACTTGAGGCTATAGTTTAGTTTCCGCCATCTTCACCAAACAACGATAAAGGGCTGACCGTCATAGACTGTTAGCCCTTTATTTTGGGCGTTTTTCAGGTATATAGGGGTATAGCGTCTTATATAGTAGGCTATACATTAGACGATTAAGTTGTTCTTACCCTATAAAATATACTCATTCTAATCGTCTGGTCAAAAACTAAGATTTTTTCATCTTAGACTCGCGTTTTTCTTGTCGCTCTTGGAGTTTTGATAACTTGTCTATAAACATAGTAATTTGAGAAGTATTCATTAGGTAAGGATTAAATTCATTGCTGGCTGAGTATTTCAGAACATACTCTTTATTCTGATCATTAGCCGTTAAATATTTCATTGACCATTTATTCCAATGCCGTTCCTCAATTTCACGGCACTCAATAATTTGCAAAGAAAAATGTCGCTTATCATCAATCAATTTTTTTAACAGATTGTTAATAACTGGTCTTGCGCCCTCAATAACTTGGAGAAAATAGTTTTCATTAATTACTAATGCACCAGTAATACCATTGCGCTCATTATTACGCTGCGCCTGCTCAAGAATACGTGCTACTTCGATATTTGAATTTTCGGTGTTATAGCGGCTAACATAAGTCAGACGCAGGATAATATGTTCGCCATGATGACTATTTAAATTGTTTTTATCGGAGAGCTCATTCAGATTTAGCTCCATAATGTACTCCAGCTTATGAAAGATTGTTTTTATTTGACGGTTCATCGTCATTATTTAATATAAGAATTTTAACTGTAGCTAAAAAACTTGTATGAAACAAGCAGGTTGAATAAGGCTTTGTGTTATCTAACGGCTATCATTAGCTAGTACTTTCTAAATAAATAAAGTGATGCTATTTCAATCGATTAATAACTTAGAGGATATAATCTATGTCTATTCATAGAACACGTAACGATAGAGAATAAGATAGTATTAAAGCGCTTTTTGGCTTTTATGCCTGAATTTCTCATTAGAATTACAGCATAATCTGCTGATAGTAGAGGTAAGAGGTAGCTACAGAAAGTTAATAATATACAATAAGAAAAAGGCTTCCAATTTCTTGGAAGCCTTTCAATATAATGGTACCCGGAGCCGGACTTGAACCGGCACGCTATTACTAGCGAGGGATTTTAAATCCCTTGTGTCTACCAATTTCACCACCCGGGCAAAACTTGTATTATCTAATAAGTAAGCTTTCTACTTGTTAGATAGTGGTCGCTATTATAAGCATTTACATTAATAAAGCAAGCTAAAATTAATATAAATCCTAATAAATTTTTAACCTAAATAATTGGAGGCTGAGGTCGGAATCGAACCGGCGTTAACGGAGTTGCAGTCCGCTGCATGACCACTCTGCCACCCAGCCAATCAAGGACGCCTATATTAGCAAATATAATTTAAATTACAAGCCCTTTTTGATATAAAGACCGATTATTTAACAGGTTAGGTCTATTTAGCGTCATATCACGATAAATCCTAGCCTCAATTAAGCCGCTAAACGATACTTTTATTGTTATCTACAGCCTTTTTTACATCTCTATAAGTGGCAGTGCAAATAAGTATCAGTACACTCAGCGTGATTGCTGGCCAGATTAAGATATAAAGCCCATAAAAAAATGTGGTTTCCATATTAACTCCTTTATTTTAGGTATTAAAAATGAATGATGAATACATCAAGCCATTAAAAAATTCATCAAAACGTCGATAAGATATAAATCTAGTTTTGAACGTTGGTTGTCGGCGGTATGTTGGGTTTATTGTCATAGTCGCCAACGCGCTGTTTAATAAGGTCAAAGTCAAAATGCTCGTTGCTCATGAGGCTGATAATGACGCAGACGATTGTACTGGCACCATAAGCGGTCAGTGATGCAAGCAGCACCATATATTGACGCAAGAAACCAGTGGCAAATATCAGCATCAGTATCAGTGTAAGGGCAGCAGCTGCTACAGCCATTTTTCGACCTAAAAAGCCAAATACCATCAGTCCAATCACCACAGCAGCACCAACGCTTGCCAATACTTCAAAAAATAGCGCCGTAACGCCAATGATAGGGATGAGCTCAAAGCGAGCGATACAGAATAATAATAATCCGACGATGACGGCTGAGGTAAAGGCAGTGTTTGTCACGCGATTCCAGAACACACTGGCAATCACTGGGAATACAATCGCACCCCATAACGCACCGACAAAGACTAACATCACGAGAATATCAAGCTTAAAGCTGGCAAAAATCAATCCTGCTGCCGTAGCGACAATCATGGTTCCGCGACCGACAAGCATCATGGTTTTTGGGTTTACGCCGCCTTTTTTGGCAATATTCTTGCCGTAGATGTCAGCCATCATAATGGTAGATAGTGCTGATAAATCTGAATCAGCCGTTGAGGACAGGGCACCAATAACCAAGATAAAGAATAAGGCGATGAATACCGGATGTAGATAAGTGCTGACCATTTGCGGAATCAAATTATTCATATTGCCATTGAGCGGCTCAATACCTATGGTTAATGCCATAAGTCCAATCATGCCGAGACCAATTACAATACCGGCATAGCCGACAGTAGCAGTAATAAAGGTTGCTTTAATTTTGCTTTTATCAATGGCAAATAGACGTTGGGTAATGGTTTGATTACCAATAGCATAAGCCAATACTGCGACAAAATAGGGCGCACCTTGCTGAAAAAAGGCCTCGGATGAAAAGAAGTCTTGTTGCTGCAATGTTAGATTTGAAAGCCCACTGACCATGACGGAAGGACCACCCATGGAAAACAGTACCGCTGGGATAATGATGACACCAATCGCCATTAACGCGACCAATTGGGCAAAATCGGTGAATACTGAAGCACGAAATCCAGAAGTTAAGGTATAGCTTAGCACTCCGACGCCGGCGATAATTACCCCTGTTTGGAATGACAAAGGTGATAATACTGATACCAATGCGCCAGCAGCGGTGAAATTGACCATCAAGCTAATTAAGCTGCCCATAAGGTTAGATATGGCTAAAATTAATTGGCTTGATGAGCCATGGCGGGCGTGAATAAGTTCACCCAAGGTATGTCCATTTGGGGCAAGTTCACGAAATCGCATCCCAAAAGGGTAGATGAATAAAATCATTAAGGCACCCCAAAAACCATAATGTAATGGTCCTGAGACGCCATATTTATAGCCGGACGTGGCAGCTGCATAAAATGACGCTGCCCAGATCCAAGTAGCGGTCATACTGGCAGCACCCATACCAAAACCGACGTTGTGACCGGCGACCATAAAGCCTGAGGTCGTCTCCTTATCTTTTTTTATTAATAAAGACAGCAAATACGTGCCACCATAAAATGCCAGTAATAGCAAAATGATGGTTAATGCTGAAAATTGGAACAATGACTCAGTTTTCAAATTCCTACCTCGCAATTGTTATAAGTAAAATGTAGATTAAAACGTATTCTCCCAGACTATGAGGTATGCAAAAACGACCTATTCAGTCTATAGGTCAATTATAGGTAGCACGCAACGAGATGAACCGTCACAAAAAAAATCGAAAGCGGATGGCTTTTGCCTCTGCATGACTTCATCATAAATTATGAAGGATATGTCAAAAATCATAGGGACAACGCTCGATATGCGTCTGTAAATGGCTGAACCATTACACTACGAATGATGCATACGTGATATAGCTGGCTGCTGATAAAGGCTTGTACAAGCATCTATAGCAATAATACGGATGAGCGGTAAGTCGCAACTGCTTGACTTATGCTAGGTTTAGATAGCGTGTATCAGATATATATAACCATGGATCGAGTATTGCTTTACTTATCTATGGTCTAATAAACATAATCCGTAATCGTGATGGCAAGTGATAAATGTCTAAGCATTTAACTTGACATACATAGCATTGATAATTAAAACTACAGTAATGTTAAATATTAGTAACATGTTTGTGCCTTAAGACTAACCTATTCTGCTATCAATCACAAATTTTATGGTTAATTATTATAAATAATGATATATAAAACTGACCATTGAAAAGTCTGTTCGACAGATAAGGAAGATATTAAAAAACAAAGTTTGATGGAAGTGGTTAGACAAAGAATGTGTTCAAACATTAGAGTAGAAGAGGGTCTACGTATTTTAAGAGTCGGCATAACCTGCGTAGTAAGTCACGCGGTTATCACGTAAAAATCCTGCCAAACCTAAGCCATAGCGCTCAGCAACCCGTACCGCGGTACTGGTCGGTGCAGACATACCAATCAGCCAAGGTATACGACTCCGAATGGATTTTTGTACCAGCTCAATCGATAAACGCGAAGTCATTAGCACATAGTCAACCTCTGCCTTATGATGCAACTGCCATCCTATGAGCTTATCAAGGGCGTTATGGCGCCCCACGTCCTCAAATAGGTACAGTTGCTGCTCGTATAGGGTTGCAGCAGCATGGACAGCACCTGTGAGCTGATGGGTGTGCTGGGCTGCATTGATTTGTGCCTGCATACTCAGTAAATCGTCAAGACTAGGCATCGCTCTACTAAGCAATAGCTTGTTTATCTGATATTTACTTAGATCGGGTAGTGCCTGCGTTAAACCCGTTATGCCGCACATACCGCATCCTGTGCGTCCTGCCAATTGGCGTTTTTGCGCTTGAATACGCTGATGACAGCGCTGGTTTAAGACTAGCTCGACCACGTATATATCATAGTCTTGCAGCTGCTCTGAGAGCTGATCCAAGCTTATAAGCTCATCAGTCACATTAGAATTAAGAGAGTCTTTATTAGAAGAATTTTGAATGAAAGAATCAGGCGTAAAATTTGGATAACTTTCATCGTCTGTTAATTGAGTAATATCCCAATCTAGTAATTCATGACTATGCTGAATCAATCCTTCACTATATAAAAAGCCGATGGCAAGGTATTCGAGCTGATAAGGACTTGCCATCAAGACAGCGTAGTGAATGCCATTAATTACAATGGCTACAGCTGCCTCAACAGCCAACATTCCTGACTTGGTATCAATATCCAGCGGCGCCTTCTTAGCAGCATCTAAAAATGTATCTGATGCATAGCTGTGTTTATATGCCACATGTAGCCGTGACAATGGCGCATCTTTCTTAAAGCTATCTTCTGCCGCCAAGTGAGGTTTGTTTGCCATTGTGAGTGCTTATTAGCCTGTGTTATTAATAAAATAAAAGTCCTGGTGCCGAGACACCCATCATACGGCAGTTGCCATACTGCTTTGTTCAAGACACTTCAATACCACGATAACAGACTTATAAGCAGGTGTTCTGGATTCCGGCGCATGACTGTCCAAATCAAGGAGGTCATTACATTCAGGATAATAGGTTGCCACTGCATTCGCTGCAATATCCATCTCTGTCAGTATTAAAGGTCCTAACGTGCGCTCAGAATTTTGACTGTCTTGGCGCGATACCATGATTTGATCGCCTTTTTGCCAACCTAAGCGACTGATTTCATCTGGATGCATAAAGAGCACGTCACGACGATCAGTCTGTCGGTAGCGATCTTGGAAGCCAAATATCATGGTATTAAATTGATCATGACTACGGACACTGGTTAGTTGCCAGACGTTTTGCTCAGCGGACTGGTTCATATCAAAGATTTGATTGTTTACTGAATTATTTTGATAATCAGATGTCGGTTGTGCCATTTGCGCGGCAACGTAGGTGATCGGATATTGCGGTACTTCAAATTGTGCTTTGCCACTATCCGTATTCCAAATCCGATGACGCGCCGCATGATACAAGTGAAAACCACGCTCAGCAGCACGAATACGCTGATTAAAATCCTCAAATCCTTCAATCGCTTGCTCAATATAATCACGAATAATATCAAAATCCGAACTCATATCCTGCCAAGGAATGGAAGACTCAGAGCCAAGCACATAAGTTGCCATGTCTGCAACGATTTGTGCTTCAGATTTTAGCGTGTCACTAATGGGTTTTAAACGTCCTCTGGTCGCCACAACTTGACACATTGAATCTTCAATAGTGGCAAACTGCTCACCTTTATCAGTGATGAGGCGCTCGGTACGACCGATGCAAGGCAGGATAAGGTTGTTTTTACCAGGATATAGCATGGTTTCGTTAAGCTTGGTTGCGACAAAGACATTCAACTGAGTGGTAGTCAGAGCCGCTTGAATCGCACTTTTATCTGGCGCGGCAACCGCATAGTTGCCACCCATACTAACAAAGGCTTTGATGCCGCCTTTTATTAGTGCCTTTGCACCGGCGATGACATCAAGACCATCTTCTTGTGGCATCGGCTGCTTAAAAACGCGCTCAAGACTATCAAGCAAGCTCTGCTTAGGACGTTCATGAATACCCATGGTACGATCACCCTGCACGTTTGAGTGTCCACGTACAGGCGATGCGCCTGCACCATCGATACCAATCATACCCATCAACAATAGCAAGTTGGTAATCATGGCAACATTATCCTCGCCTTGGACATGCTGAGTGATGCCCATGCCCCATGTACAAATCGTTGCTGGACTCTCAGCAACTAACTTTGCGAGCATAATAATCTCTGCTTTACTAATGCCACAGCCAAGCTCTACATCCGTCCAAGATTGCTGACGTAACCAAGCATCCAGAGCGTCATAACCTGAGGTATGCTGCTCAATAAAACCACTGTTTATTTTACCGTTTTTGGTGAGCCATTTAGCCATGCCAGTTAATAAAGCCGCATCGCCACCGATTTGTATTTGGATAACCTCATCGACCATCTCATCACTTTGACCTGCTGCCATATGGGAGGGTTTTTGCGGGTTTCTAAACTTGCTTAGACCCTGTTCGCGCATGGGGTTAATAGAAATAATGCGGCAGCCTTGCTTATGCGCGTGCGCTAGCATCTCAAGCATACGTGGGTGATTGGTTGCAGGATTTTGCCCAAACATTAAAATCAATTTAGCTTGCTCAAAATCTTCCAATATTACGGTTGCTTTACCGATGCCTAGCTGCTTACCTAGCATCACTGACGTTGGCTCATGACACATGTTTGAGCAATCAGGCAAGTTATTGGTGCCAAAACAGCGCACAAATAGTTGAAACATAAAAGCAGGTTCGTTGGTTACCCGTCCTGAGGTATAAAACAGTGCTTCATCTGGCGAATCAAGCTGTTGCAATTGGTCAGCGATAATCTCATAAGCTGCTTGCCAAGAAATCGGCAGATAGCGGTCTTGAGCAGCATCATAATAGAGTGGTTCTGATAAGCGTCCACTGTGTTCAAGCTCATAGCCTGACCAGCCTTGTAGCGCTGTGACCGTATTATTAGCAAAAAAAGCCGCATCTGCTCGTCTGTTCATCGTTTCACTGGCAATGACTTTGATACCGTTTTCACAGACATCTATGGCCTTATTTGACTTGTGATCCGGCCATGCGCAGCCCGGACAATCAAAGCCGTCCTTTGGCTGATTGCTATGTAAGACGCTGATACTGCCGCGCAAAAAAGCCTTGTAATCCATTAAGGTACGCGTAGAGGCAATCAGTGCAGGCCAGCCCGCTGCAGGGTGTATATAAACAGGAATTTTGCGCATGATAAACCTTATAAGCGAGTGCTGATAGATAACGGTTGTTTTACTAAGAGCAGATGTATAAACGCTTACTATATAATGGCTAGTGGCAAAGTGGTGCTATCATTACTTATCAATAACAAAAACCTCAAAGCAAATTAGGCGTGGCTGATGAGTAGAGGGCTTTGGTATATAAAAAGCGAGCTGATTCAAAAGATATAGTCAATGAAAAGTAATATTGACATATTATGTACTGCTGGTATCAATTTTTCTTACTTGCTGTACCTACGCAGACAGAGGCTGCAAAAAAAATTGTACCCGCAGTACCGTAGCGTTTTTAGGGTATGTTGACTATAGTGACGTTAGATTCTCAATTGGGAATAACGATCAGATATTATTTTTATCGTAAATCAAAAGCAAAAAACGCCTACTTCATCGTAGGCGTTTTTTATTTATATTCAAAGAAATACGTGTTATCGGTTAGCTCAAAATCAAACTATCATCATCAACTTTCTCGCCGCGCGTTTGCTCAAACATATCGAGTAAATCATGCACAGTCATGCCTTGACGTTTATCACCAGCCACATCTAATACCACCTGACCTTGATGGAGCATAACGGTACGTGTGCCATGCGCGAGCGCTTGCTGCATCGAGTGCGTGACCATCATGGTGGTGAGCTGATTATCAGTGACAATTTTATCTGTTAGCTCTAACACAAAAGCGGCAGTCTTAGGGTCAAGCGCCGCCGTGTGCTCATCAAGTAATAGAATCTTAGACGGCTGTAGTGATGCCATCAATAGGCTAACGGCTTGGCGCTGACCACCGGATAACAGACCCATGCGGTCAGTCAAACGATTTTCTAAGCCAAGTTTTAAGACCGACAATTTTTCGCGAAATAAGTCACGGTTATTTTGGTTTAGAGCAAAGTTTAAACCACGTTTACCACCACGCTTATAGGCAAGCGCCATGTTTTCTTCAATCGTTAACGCTTCACACGTTCCCGCCATTGGGTCTTGAAAGACACGAGCCACCCAGTGGGCACGCTGATGGGCGGTTTTTTTGGTAACATCAATACCATTTAACAAGATTGAACCACTATCAACGCGTGTGGTACCACTGACCGCATTTAAAAAGGTCGATTTACCGGCGCCATTGGTACCGATGACGGTGACAAATTCACCATCAGCGATATTTAAATCGATACCACGTAGGGCAGGGTTTTCAATGGGCGTTCCAGGATTAAAGGTCAACCGCAAATCTGTAGCTTGCATCATAATTATTATTCCTTATGGGTGCACATTGACATTAAGCCCGAACTTTACGACTTAAGAATTTATTTTTAGCTTTTGGCAATACCAATGCCAATACCACGAGTAGGGCAGTAATCAAGTTCAAATCTTGCGGCCCAAAGCCGATACTACGTAGCGTATCGCTCGATAGTGCCACTTGAATAAACAGCTTGTATAACACCGCACCGACGACCACTGCAAATGTAATCAGCCAAATGCGTTTAGCTGGAATAATCGTCTCACCGATGATGACCGCTGCCAAACCAATAACGATAGTACCGATACCGATCGAGATATCTGCGCCACCTTGGGTCTGGACAAACAGCGCGCCAGCTAATGCAATCAAACCGTTAGAGATTGCCATACCAATGATGGTCATCCATGAAGTATTGATACCTTGTGCTTGCGCCATACGTAGGTTTGAGCCGGTTGCTCGCATAGATAAACCGGTTTCAGTACTATAAAACCAATTTAAAAATAACATGGCCAGTAGCACGACAATACCAATGATCAGACAGCGCATCCAATAGCCATTGCCATCATTAACCAAAGTACTAAAGACAGTCGTTTCACCCAACAGTGGCAAGTTTGGCGCACCCATAATCCGCAAGTTGATAGAATAGAGCGCAACCATCACCAAGATACTGGCAAGGAGCTGTAGTATGCCAAGCTTAACGTGCAACCAAGCAGTGACGATACCGGCAATTGAGCCGGCTAGCATACCAAAGGCGCAAGCAAGCCATGGATTGACACCAGCGATGATAGAGATGCCAGCGACCGCACCACCTAATGGAAAACTACCGTCAGCGGTCAAATCAGGGAAGTCGAGGGTACGAAATGAGATAAGGACGCCAAGCGCCACGAGGCCATAAATCAGACCACTTTCAAGTGCACCAAAAAAAGCAATTAAAGACATAAGAGATCAGTAAGTCATAACCAAGTGTTTAGAGAACCATGAGGTTGAGACGAGTGGCATATATCAGCCATCATCTACAAGCCAAACACTTAGGCGGTGAATGTAACAGATTGTATAATCTGCAGCTAGGGTAAAGCGCAACCGATCACTGTCATAAATGATCATAATCTTTGCTTATTGAAAGCCTTTAAACAACAAGCCCAGCCTACTGACACATAGCTGGGTTTTGTTTGTAGCAATAATTCGCACCAATAAATAGCAAGGTAAAGCTAATGTAGACGATAATGACAGCTTGCGCAATCAACATTATCATCTACTGTTTGTTTTATACTGATTAGGTAAAAGGCAGTTACTCTACCACTTCTTTTGCTTTATCAATAACCGCTTGTGGTAAGGTGATGCCTTGCTCTTTAGCATGTTTTGGGCTGACATATAAGTCAAGAACTTTTGGCGTGTATACGGGAATTGCGCCTGCTTTTTCACCATTTAGGATACGTACAACGATTTTGCCAGTTTCACGACCAAGATCATAGTAGTTGACGCCCAATGCTGCGATGGCACCGCGCTCAACTGAGCTAGTATCCGAAGCAATTAACGGAATCTTACTTTCTTTAGCGGCTTGATATAGTGACTCATAAGCTGAAACCACATTATTATCCGTTGAGGTATAGATCATATCGACTTTACCTTCTAGGCTACGTGCTGCCATCGCAATATCAGTACTACGCTGGGCAGGGGCTTCATGTACTTTGATGCCAAGTGGCGTCAGTTTTTCTTTTAGATTTTTTAGGATAATCGTTGAGTTAACTTCACCTGGGCTATAAACGTAGCCGACGTTTTTGAGACTAGGAATAATTTGGCGCATCAAGTCGATTTGTGGCTCATAAGGAAGCGCATCAGAACCACCAGTGACGTTGGTGCCAGAACCATCAAGTTTTGAGACCAGTTTGGCTTCAACCGGATCAGTAACTGCTGAAAACACTAACGGGATACTGCTGGTTGCAGCAGCAACTGACTGAGCCGATGGCGTACCAATAGCAATGATAACGTCTGAATTGTCGGCGACGAATTGCTTGGCAATCTGACCAGCAGTGGCAGTATTACCTTGAGCACTTTGGAAGTTAACTTTCAGGTTTTCACCATCTTTAAAGCCGGCATCGTTTAGCTCATCGATTACGCCTTTACGTACGGCATCAAGTGCTGGATGCTCAACGATAGCGGTAATAGCCACCGTTTTCATTTCTGTTGTGGTATCGGTGCCCGCAGTACCATCAGTCGCGGTACCTTCTTTAGCTGGCTGATTACAACCAGTCAAAATAGCGGTACATATACCGCCCCATAAAAGAGCTTTGGCAAAACGATTCTGATACAACATGGGTCTTACTCCTGAAAATAATAATGTGTCCGTACATTATATAAAAGATAAATAGAAGATCTTACGTACTGCGGTTATAAACAGTGTTTGTTATAAATTATAAGCTATCTACTGCGTATTCACTCTTATCTACTAGCGATTATTTGCTGGCAGTTTTTGCTTTTTCATCGACATTAATAGCATTTTTCAACAGCTCATCTGACAGTACTACACCTTGCGTTTTAGCATGTTTAGGGCTGACGTAGAGCGTCAATTCGTTCATGACTTCAGGCTTAACGGTACTGACCGCTTCACCATTTAAAATGCGATAAACCATCTTACCTGTCGTACGACCAAAGTCATAATCATTGACACCAAGTGCTGCTGTGGCGCCGCGTTGGACACTGAATTCATCAGAGGCAACAATAGGCAGCTTTAGCTCATTGGCAGCTTGTGCCATCGCTTCAAAGGCTGAGGCAACATTATTGTCAAACGAGGTATAAATAATATCCGCGCGACCCTGTAAGCTACGTGTCGCCATACCGATATCTGTTGGACGGTTGGCTGGAATATCTAGTAATAATAAGCCACGTGCTGGCAGTGCTTTTTTAAGCGCATCACGTAGTGATACTGAGTTGGCTTCACCAGGACTGTATACATAGCCAATGGTTTTGAGGTCAGGCTTGATTTTTTGTAGCAAATCTAGCTGCGGCTCTAATGGCAATTGGCTTGAGAGTCCGGTCAAATTGCTTTGAAAGGGTTTACCATCTGCAGTGATCAATTTGGCACCCAGTGGGTCTGAGACGGCGGTATATATAATTGGTATGGTCGTGGTTGCAGAGACGATAGATTGTGCCGATGGGGTTGAGATAGCAACGATGGCATCAGGATTGTCGCCGACGAACTGCTTGGCAATTTGTCCTGCGGTTGCGGTATTGCCTTGCGCACTTTGAAAGTTAACCTTTAGATTTTGACCTTCGACATAACCGTTGTCCGCCAACTCATCAATAATGCCGCGACGCATATCATCCAATGAGGGATGCTCAACGATTTGAGTAATTGCCAATGTTTTGGCAGGTTTTTGAGCAGTAGTGGTACTGTCATCGGTAGTCGTTGTAGTATCTGCAGGTTTAGAGCAGGCTGATAATCCAAGCGCGGCGCTCATCGCAGCACCAAGTAGGCTAAAGCGTAAAGTAGTAGCAAAAATCATTTTATAGTGGCTCGTAGGTTAGAAAGTGCAGGTTACCCGAGTCAATGTTATGTGAATACTGAGATAACGGGCTAACATCAAAGTAATCAATCCATTGATCATTATGTTCATATTATGACAGTAATGTAACTTATCGCAATAAAAAATTAAAGCGTATTCGTCACCAGTGTTATTAAAGCAAGTATTGACTGTTTTATTTGGCAAAATCATCTTTATTCGGCAAAACTCTGCTTAAAAAACGCACAAACCAGCAATTCAGCGATTACAAACGCACTTTATAATAAACGTAAGCTAATTTTTATACGAAAGTTACAGTGAGTCTGAAATCCATATCATTATTAATCATGCTGACCTTAGTGAATGTTCAACAGACTCTACCATCTACTTAATCTTTTTCAAATGAATATTTTAAGGATGACATTATGAACACTACTAATCTTAAGTTATTAACCATCGCTGGCATTACAGCGATCTCATTGATTTCCTTACCTGCTATGGCAAAAGAGGGTCACGGTAATAATCATGGCAAGGGCAAATCTGCGTATGTCGGTAAAGATAAGCATGAACAAGTACAGCTCAAGCAGCATCAGTCAGAAAAATATAAATTTAAAAATGGTTATAGCAGCAATGCCCAGCCTAACATTAATGCTTATCGTCATGCTAACTCAAACGCCTCATTCAAGCGTGATCTCGATCAATACGGTTACAGAGTAGTCGGCAACATTGATAGAGATATTTATGATCGTTCAGTAATTTTAGACCGTTATGATGACCGCTATGTTCGTATTCGCACGCCAGAAAATAAAATTGTGACGGTCGTTAATGATACGTTGCAGATCATTGATATTTTGACCAGATAAACAGCAAGCTTACTTTCTATTCTTTTTAACATAAAAAACGGTCTATTTAGACCGTTTTTTGTTTTGTTCTTTTGTTATTACTTAATTAATTTAACGTTTTTAAGCAAGTGAATCACCGATAACGGCTTCATCAGGTAAGGTCATTACCACCAGACCTGTTTTCGGGTCGCCTGACGACAATATCATGCCTTCCGATATGCCAAATTTCATCTTACGCGGTGCCAAATTGGTCACGCAAATAACCTTTTTACCTTGTAATTGCTCAGGCTCATAGAATTTGCGAATACCGCTAAAGACGTTGCGAGGTTGTGCTTCACCAACATCTAGTGTGAACTGAAGTAGTTTGTCCGCGCCTTCGACATGGTTGCAAGCGATAACATGAGCGACTTTCATCTCGACTTTGGCAAAGTCCTCGATACCGATATAGTCTGCTTGTTCGGTACTGCTTGGCATTGCTGCAGGTGAGGTATTTTTTGCTGCTGCTTTATCGTCTAGGCTAGCGGTAGGCGCACCTCCTTGTGTCAATGAGGCTTTAGAATCTTCAACCATCGCTGCAATATCTTTTTCTTCAATACGCTGCATCAGTGGCTTAAACTTATTAATTTGATGACCAAGCAACCACTCATTACGGCTGGCAAAACTTAAATCATCAATGTTCAAGAATTCTTTAGCATTGGCAGTCAGCTCAGGTAATACAGGCGCAAGATATACCATTAATTGACGGAAGATATTGATTGCCACAGAGCAGATATCTTGAACTTCTTGCTCTGCGCCTTCAACCTTGGCAAGCGCCCACGGTTTTTTGTCATCGATGTATTCATTGGCTTTATCAGCACACTGCATAATCAGGCGCATGGCACGAGAAAATTCACGGTTTTCATAAGCCGCAGCAATCTCATCGCCCGTCTTGGTGATGTCTTCTAATAGGCTTGGCTCAGCACAGACGTCTGTCAGCATACCATCATACTTTTTGACCAAAAATCCAGCGCTGCGACTGGCGATATTGACTACTTTACCAACGAGATCAGAGTTAACCTTTTGCATAAAGTCTTCTAAATCAAGATTAATGTCTTCGACTTTGTCAGATAACTTACTCGCAAAGTAATAACGCAAGTATTCAGGATGCAAATGCTCCGCATAAGTGTCGGCTTTAATAAAGGTGCCACGCGACTTACTCATTTTTTCGCCATTGACCATCAAGAAGCCATGAGCAAAGACGCCAGTTGGGGTACGCAGCTCACTACCAGCAAGCATGGCAGGCCAAAATAGCGCATGGAAGTAAACAATATCTTTACCGATGAAGTGATACACTTCGGTTTTATGCTCGTTTTCTTGCGCCCAATAATGGTCAAAGTCTAGAGCCTCTTCTGTACCTGCACGTTTATCACACAAGTTCTGAAAGCTTGCCATATAGCCAACAGGCGCATCTAGCCATACATAGAAGTATTTATCTGGCTCATCGCTTGGCGTGTCTGGAATTTGAAAGCCAAAGTAAGGCGCATCACGCGAGATATCCCAACTGGTCAAGCCGGCATCGAACCACTCTTGTAGCTTATTGGCAACTGAGGTTTGCAAGCGATTATCACTGCGCGTCCAATCCTTTAAAAATTGCTCAAACTCTGGTAAATCAAAGAAATAATGCTTTGAAGTCTTTAGAATAGGCGTCGCATTTGATAACGTAGAGTACGGATCTTTAAGTTCTGTCGCATCATAAGTCGTACCACAAACTTCACAATTATCACCATATTGGTCGGTAGCGGCGCACTCAGGGCAGGTACCTTTAACAAAACGATCGGCTAAAAACAGCTGTTTTTCAGGGTCAAATAGCTGCTCCACATCACGAGTAGAGATATGACCTGCATCTCTAAGGCGGCGATAAATCAGCTCAGAAAATTCCCGATTTTCTTCTGAATGCGTTGAATGATAATTGTCAAAATTAATCAAAAACTTAGCAAAATCGGCTTCATGAGCAGCTTGCACATTGGCAATTTGCTGTTCTGGTGTTACGCCATTGTCTTCGGCTTTGAGCATGATGGCAGTACCATGAGCATCATCAGCACAGACATAAGTCACCTTATGGCCTTGCGCCTTCATCGACCGTACCCAAATATCAGTTTGGATATACTCTACAAGATGCCCCAAGTGAATGTCTCCATTGGCGTAGGGCAGGGCACTGGTTACTAAAATCTCACGCACTTTCATCACCTATATTCTTATATAAACGGGTTGGTTATCAATAGAAATTGAAAAAGTGTGCCTATGATACCGTAATTCGGCTAAATTTGTGATATTGCTTACGAATTAATATGGTAATAAGCGCTATAGTTGATTCACTTTTAGAAGAGTGCAGCGCTACTGGTATTAATTATTCGTAGACTCTGTCTGCGTAGGTACAGCAAGCAAGAAAAGTTTATACCAGCAGTACGTTATAATAAGTGTAATGTATTTATTGATATTTATGATAAAAGTCCAACATAGTAAATCCTTATAAAGCGCTCATAAAAACCCCGCTAAGCAAAAGCTTAGCGGGGTTTTTGTAGTCAATTTACAACAGTGAAGCTGTCCCTTTTTTAGATTGACTTCATTATATGCTTTACTGATTCAACCCAATTAAAATGAACCAAACATCGTGCCCAAGGTAATGACAACGACGACAGCAATCAGTGGAATCACCATAGTGACCATTGCCAAGTTTAAGTAGGACTGTTTATGTGTCAGACCACAAATGGCCAACAAGGTAATGACCGCACCACTGTGTGGTAAGGTATCCAAACCGCCTGCTGCCATTACCGCCACTCGGTGCATGAGTTCTGGATCAATACCGGCTGCGACTGCCATTCTTAAATAGTCTTCACCCAAGGTTGATAGTGCGATACTCAAACCACCGGATGATGAGCCAGTGATACCAGCCAACGTGGTCATAGCGACTGCTTCTGAAATGAGTGGATTGTCTGGTGTTAGGTTCAAGATACTATCACGAATGAGCAGAAAGCCTGCTAATGACGCGATAACGGCACCATAGCCTACTTCCGACGCGGTATTAAAGATCGGTAACATCGAGTCATAAGTACCGCGGTTGATGGTTTTTTGTAGATTGGTCCAATGACCGAGACGCATGACGATTAGCACGATACAAGCTACGACCAATGAGAGGATAATCGACCATAGACCAAGCGAACCTGCGATATTCAAATCTGGGAACTGAGCCTGTAGGCCACTAAAATCCATCGATGGGAAGACAAAGTAAGTTAGTAAAGCGTTCAAACTGATGACCAGTATCAGAGGAATCATCGCAACGGTGAATGAGGTATGATGGGTACTAAGCAAGTTGGTCTCTGCTGCGCCTCCACCAACACCGCCTACATCACTCTCATCATGCTGACCATATCCTTCACCAGCGGCATTCGCTTTTCTGGCACGCGATTGCAACCACAACCAACCACAGACAAACATGATCGTACCACCAATAAGTCCCAAGACAGGTGCGGCAAATACGTTGGTATTGTAATAAGGAATCGGAATAGCATTCTGAATGGCAGGCGTGCCAGGTAATGCTGTCATGGTAAAGGTAAACGAACCTAGGGCAATCGCTGCTGGAATCAAGCGCTTAGGAATATCAGCGGCTTTAAACAAGTCTTTGGCGATTGGATAAATAGCAAATGCCACGACAAACAGTGACACACCGCCATAGGTCAAAATACCGCAAACTAAAATAACCGCCAAAATTGCTTTACTGGCACCAAGCTTTTCGACCACCGTTTTGGCAATCGCTGTTGCCGCCCCAGAATCTGCCATCAAACGCCCAAAGAGTGCGCCTAATAAGAAGATAGGAAAGAATTTGAGTAGGAAGCCACTCAATGCGCCCATAAAGACATCAGTATAAGCAGGAATACTGCTTAAAAAATCACCTGAAAGCAGTACGGCTAAAGCAGCCATAATTGGCGCTAAAATCAGTACGGAATAACCGCGATAAGCAAAGAACATCAAAAGTAATAAAGTAATAATAATAGCAAGTGTGCTAAACATGACTGCCCTCCTTGGCTAAGTTAAGCCTGAGAGTATGCAGGGCATAGGGAAATAGGTCAATAAAATTAAACGTAACGGGCTATTTAACGTATTTTATCAAACATTATTTTAGACAATTAGGATGGTGACCTCACCCATATTGCTCAAGCTGCGCTGCCTTGTACGCGCTTTATATTATTGTCTAGTCGCTGCTAGAATTATATGTTAAGTTATTACAGCTGTACTCTATATTTTATAGTGATATAAATTGTATTGCTTTAAATATAAAACTGATTGGTAGTCTAGTGTTTGCTTAAATAAGCAAAACCTATAATGAATCAATGTAAATAATAAAAATGAGACGTGTAAGGAGATAAGCATGAGTCAATCAAAGGTGTATGACAGCGCAGAAGCGGCGTTGAGTGGTATTGTGCGTGACGGACAGACGCTGGCGATAGGTGGTTTTGGTCTATGCGGTATTCCTGAAGCGTTAATCGAAGCATTGCGGGATAGTGGTGTTGAAGATTTGACGTGCATCAGTAATAACGCTGGTGTCGATGACTTTGGCTTGGGATTGTTATTACAGACGCGCCAAATTAAAAAAATGATCTCATCTTATGTGGGTGAAAATAAAGAGTTTGAGCGCCAGTACTTGGCAGGCGAGTTGGAAGTTGAGCTGACTCCGCAAGGTACATTGGCAGAAAAACTGCGTTCAGGTGGTGCAGGTATTCCGGCATTTTATACCGCAACTGGCGTTGGTACCTTAGTTGCTGAAGGTAAAGAAACCCGCGAATTTGACGGTCGTACTTATGTGCTTGAGCATTCATTACGCGCTGATGTGTCTCTAATCAAAGCGCAGAAAGCGGATAAAGCAGGTAACTTAATCTTTAATAAAACGGCGCGTAATTTTAATCCAGACTGTGCGATGGCGGGCAAGATTACTATTGTTGAAGTTGAAGAGATCGTAGAAACAGGCATCTTAAATCCTGATGAGATTCATCTGCCGGGTATTTTTGTGCAGCGTATCGTATTGAATAGCAGCCCTGAAAAGCGTATCGAAAAGACAACAACTAAAGTGGTCGAAGGCGCTTAATCATTGCGATTACAGCATAATTAATAAATTAATAAATTAATAATAATAGAATATCGTAAAAATTAAGGAAGCTACCATGGCATGGACAAGAGAGCAGATGGCACAGCGTGCCGCACAAGAGTTACAAGACGGTTATTATGTTAACTTAGGCATCGGTCTACCGACACTCGTTGCAAACTATATCCCTAAAGACGTCGATGTCTGGCTACAGTCAGAAAACGGCTTATTAGGTATTGGCGAGTTTCCTACTGCAGAAAACGTCGATGCAGATTTGATTAATGCAGGTAAACAAACGGTCACTGCCGAATCAGGTGCGAGTTATTTTAGTAGCTCGGAGTCGTTTGCGATGATTCGTGGTGGTCATGTCAACCTTGCAATATTGGGCGCGATGGAGGTCTCAGAGCAGGGCGATTTGGCAAACTGGATGATTCCCAAAAAAATGGTCAAAGGCATGGGCGGCGCGATGGATTTGGTCGCAGGCGTACAGCGTGTGATTGTGCTCATGGAGCAAGTTAACAAACACGGCGAGCCAAAAATCCTTGCCAATTGCGAATTACCACTGACAGGGAAAGGCGTGGTTGATCGTATTATCACAGAGCTTGCGGTACTTGATGTGACTGATAATGGCCTAAAATTGGTTGAGCTTGCAGATGGTGTTAGCTTCGATGAGCTACAAGAAAAAACACCAGTGAGCATTGCTCAATAGCTTTGATAAACCACTCAATAGTTCAAATACTGATTAGTAAATTGTTTAATAGCCACTATATTTTAGTGGCTTATTTATAGGCTTCATTCATTACTACTCATCACTACACACCATCACCTATTATTAAGGATAATATATGGCGACCCAATTACAACAAGATTTGACCGGCAAAGTAGCATTGGTCACAGGCGCTGCCAGCGGTATCGGACGTGATATCGCCGAAACTTATGCTAAGGCAGGCGCGGCAGTCGGTATTGCAGATATTAATCTTGAAGCTGCTCAGCAAACTGTCGATGCTATTGAAGCCGCAGGTGGGCGTGCCGTTGCAATTGCGATGGATGTAACGTCTGAAACTGCTGTTAATAACGGTGTTCAGAAACTGGTCGATACCTTTGGCGGTATTGATATTCTGGTATCTAACGCCGGTATCCAAATCATTGACCCTATCCATAAAATGGCGTTTGAGGATTGGAAAAAAATGCTTGCCATCCACTTAGATGGGGCATTTTTGACCACTAAAGCTGCCGTACAGCATATGTATAAAGATGACAAAGGTGGCACAGTGATTTATATGGGTTCTGTGCATTCACATGAAGCCTCATTATTTAAAGCACCTTATGTCACCGCCAAACATGGTTTACTTGGTCTATGCCGTGTATTGGCAAAAGAGGGTGCCGCCTATAACGTACGCTCGCATGTGATATGCCCAGGGTTTGTCAAAACGCCTTTAGTCGAAAAACAAATCCCTCAGCAAGCGGCTGAAAAAGGCATCAGCGAAGAGTCAGTAGTGAACGATATTATGCTCGTTAATACGGTTGATAAAGAATTTACTACGGTTGATGATATTGCTCAACTGGCTTTATTTTTGGCTGCATTTCCAAGCAATGTCTTTACCGGACAATCGATTGTCGCAAGCCATGGCTGGTTTATGAATTAATAGTACGAATTAAGAACTTGTTTGATCAGTCAGCTTAATTGCTATGAGCTTGCTAGAAAAGACCAATCGACTAGGATTTAGCTTCATATTGACCAGAGCCAATGATATTGGCTCTTTTTTATGAGCACTCGTTGGGCCATTTTGGGCGCAGGGATAAAGTGATGAATAATAAAGATATATCAGTAAAGTAAAGCAATACTATTGAAAGACAGGATTTTAAGCGCGCGATTGATGCGGTGCAGACGTTAAGTCCTAGTGATATTGTCGATATCACAGCGCTGATTAAGCCCAAAGTTGCTTGGTAATTATTACAGCAGTTGCCCAATCGCTCGATAATATTTGCGTATCCAGATGCCGATATTCAGGGGACGCTTGCTTCGGTATTCCTCGTGCTGTGTTCGCGGTGATTCCATAGTGTCGATGGTATTGGTAATGAGTATGATGTCTGTGGTGATGAGAGCCTATCCCAGATTCTGTGTAACTGCCCTTTAAATTAAATGCTTACTGATGCGGTCATCAAACATAATCATAAAGCGATTAAGAGCAGACGTCCAGTTACGAATGGGCATCGACCACTTTTTGGATGCCTGCTGGGTTGCCAAGTACACCACTTTAAACGCCGCCTGGTCAGACGGGAACACCTTACGCTTATTCACCGCTGTCCGAATCACGCTGTTTAGCGACTCAATCGCATTAGTAGTATAAATCGCTTTTCTGATGTCTTTCGGGTACTCAAAGAACACCGTTAAGCCCTCCCAGTTATTGCGCCAAGACTTAATAACATGCGGGTACTTATCACCCCACACCTCATCAAAGTGCTCAAGATTGGCCTCTGCTATCTCAAGCGTATCAGCGCCGTAGATGGCCTTTAAGTCAGCCGCTACTGCCTTCTTATCCGTCCATGGCACAAACTTCATTGAATAGCGCACCATATGAACGATACACAGCTGAACCTGAGCATTGGGATAGACGGTATTGATGGCATCAGGGAAGCCCTTTAAACCATCGACACAGGCAATGAGTATGTCTTGTACCCCACGGTTTTGTAGTTCAGTGAGAACGCCTAGCCAGAACTTAGCGCCCTCATTCTCTGAGAGCCACATACCAAGCAGCTCTTTCTTACCATTAAGACCGACGCCTAGGGCTAAGTAAATGGCTTTGTTGATGATCTGCTTGTCTTGACGTATCTTCACGACGATGCAGTCCAAATAGACGATAGGATAAACACTGCTTAACGGCCGGTTCTGCCAAGCGGTGATGTCCTCTAATATGTTATCGGTGACTCTTGAAACCAAGCTGCTTGAAATGTCGACGTCATAGAGCTCTTTAATGCTCTCTACAATCTCGGTGGTGGTTTGTCCCTTGGCGTATGAGCGAGGATCAGCAAGTGTCTGGGAGACACTTGCCCGAAGCGCAAGACGTAAGGCTATGCCTGTAGTGAAATATGATCTTGTCATCAAGCCCTGAGATACGAGTTTGATACTTGCGCACGAGTGTAGGTTCAAAGTCACCATCACGCTCCCTTGGGGTGGAAATCTCAAGGTCACCTGTGTCACTGCGGACTGTCTTTTTAGTGTGACCGTTGCGCTCGTTTGGCTTGTCTGCTTTCTCATGCTTGGGGTAGCCAAGATGGTCTTCCATCTCAGCTTCTAAGGCAGTATCGATAAAGGATTGCATGAGCTGCTTTTGAAAGTCTTTGATGTCATCAAAGCTATTCATGCTACCAGCCATTTGCTGGGCCAGTTTTTTAATGTCAGATTGAGTAGTCATTGCTTATTCTCCGGTTAGTGGATTATAAGCAGTTACACAGTTTTTAGGAAAGGCTCGGTGATGATAAGCTGCGAGCTTGCCTTTTGTATTAAACAAACTCATCCTTGTCTCGTGTCATAAAGTAATTCATCTATGTTATTTGATATCGATGATACCGTAGGCTCAAAGCTGTACGCAAAATGCTGTCTTACTGGCATCATGGTTTTTTTATGCTTGCAATTGAGCTACACTGACACGATAAAAGGTTTGGCTAAAAAGCTTATGGCTTCTATCGTTAATTATTCTCGTTATAGTATTAATAATACTTTTTAGCATACCAACCCACTTGTATAGGCAGTCACGGTCGCTATGTTTAATTTTATGAAGAAAAAACCCACCGCACAAAAGGAAACTCCAGAGCAGAAAGCTGCGCTTGATAGCGCTGTTGATAAAGTATTGCTGGGTTATCACGTTGGGGATAGCAGTATTGCTACGATGGTCACTGGGCTTGAGCGTAATGGTGGTGAGCTGACATTAGAGTTGCGTCTGCCACATGAAAGCGATCCTGAGGCCATTCAGCAAGCGCTTGGGCAGTTATTACAGCCGCATGGTATTCAAAGCATTCATATGAATGTTCGGATACCAGCGCCGATGAAAGGTGAAGGCTCAAGTTTGCCAAAAGCAATGCCAAAAACCACCAATGCGATGGATAGTCATAGTAAACCTGTTGCCAAGAGCGATGATAGTACGGTAAATGCTGAACCACCTATCACTAAGCAAGCTCCTACCCAAGCGTCGTTGTCCGCTCATCCGCGTATTCGTCATATCATTGTCGTTGCCTCTGGTAAGGGCGGCGTGGGAAAATCAACCACTACTGTCAATATCGCTTTGGCATTACAAAAGCTCGGCAACCGCGTTGGTGTATTAGATGCTGATATTTATGGACCCAGTATGCCAGCGATGCTAGGTGTGAATAGTATCAGACCTGAGCTTGAAAATGAGCAGTTTGTGCCAATCAATGCGCATGGACTAGCGATGTTATCGATTGGCAGCTTGCTTGATGGTGATAATACGCCTATCGCATGGCGCGGTCCAAAAGCGACCGGCGCGTTGATGCAGCTATATAATCAAACCAATTGGCCACAGTTAGATTACTTAGTCATTGATATGCCACCAGGCACCGGTGATATTCAGCTCACCCTTGCTCAGCGTATTCCGGTGACGGGCGCTGTCATTGTGACGACGCCGCAGCATATTGCGTTACTTGATGCGCAAAAAGGCATTGAGATGTTTAATAAAACCAATATTCCTGTGCTTGGCGTGGTTGAAAATATGGCGCTGCACACTTGTAGTAACTGCAATCATACTGAAGCTATCTTTGGTACAGGCGGCGGCGAAAAGATCGCTGAGCAATATCAAGTGCCGCTATTAGGACAGCTTCCACTGGCAAGCGCTATCCGTGCACAGGTAGATAAAGGTGAGCCAAGCGTATTAGTCGATGATGAGTTTGCGTCTTACTATCTGAGTATTGCCAAAAATATTGAAACCAATATTAATAAGTTTGCCAAACCGGTTAATGATAAGCGTATTTTTTAATGGTTATAGTTTCCTACTAGGAATCACAGCGTTTTATTTTTAATGGGCTATTGTTTGCTATTATAGTGAAGTATTAGTTAGCAATAGCAATAGCAATAGCCATTACATAACAAACTGCTTAACTCTTGGTATAAATTTGGCTAGGATGCCGCCATTATGATTCAAAACAATCATCAACCTTTTTCTGATATCGCTAATGAATTGAAACCAGCGGTGCTCGACCAACTAATCCAAAAAGGTCAGCCTCATTCTGGTATTTTTGCCCAAATCAAAGACATCAACTATTTAGATTATCACAGCCACCTTATCTCACAGAAACCTCTGCCCAATTGGCGTAAAGATTTAAAAGCCAACCAATTCTGCTTTATTCAAATCATTCAACCACCTTATCGAGTCTGCTTGGCACTGGCGACTATTAAGCTTGCGACCAGTGCTTTTGTTTATCTTTATAATGATGAAACAAACGAGATAGAGGTGTGTGAAGCCTTGCAGCCTTTGACGCTTGATACGCGTTTAAAGGGTAGTTGCTATCAAGGGCAGATGGCATTTAGACATAAAAAGCTGACATTGACGTTAGATTTTACCCCGTCACAAGTCAACGTTGTGTTAGACAGTCAGTATCTGGCTATTGAAGCAACGTTACAGCGGCAGTCGCAGCCATTGGCGGTCTGCACACCGACTGGCAGGCGTGGTTGGACTTTTACGCAAAAAGAGCCGCTTACCAAAATCGTAGGTCACTTAGCTATTAAGGCCAATTCAACGTTTAATAACGAACATCAAGCTCAGCAAATATCATTCAATGATGACACTATTGCCAATTTAGATTGGACACTTGGATATATGCGTCATGAGACCAATTGGTTTTGGACATGTATCAATAGCTATTTGCCAGATGGTCGTCATTTCACATTGAACTTATCGATGGGTGTTAATGAAACGGGCACTAGTGAAAATGCGTGCTGGCTAGATGGGCAGATATGTTATTTACCGCCTGTTATGTTTCTTCGTGATGCTCTAAATTTGCCATCCAATCAGCAAGACACTGTTGCTAATAGGTTAGATGACACACCGCAGCCTTGGCATATCTATCATCAAAACCTTGGCTGGAGCAATGTTGATATTGATTTAACCTTTACCCCTATAACGGTTTATAAGAAGACCGATAACTTTGGTATCGTTGCCAGTATTTTTGAGCAATGGCTTGGTTTTTATAATGGTGAGATTAGAATCAAACAAGAGGTGATTAAGCTTGATAATGTGATGGGACTGGCAGAAGATCATTATGCAAAATGGTAGGCGATTATCGTTTTGACTAGAGATTTATTTTAAACGTAGCCAAGCCTATAAATTGAGCGCTCAATTCCGTATAATCGTCGCTATCAAAACACCATCCATATTATAAGTTTTATTTTATATCTGCTAAGGAATAACAATGTCTATCAAGTCTGACCGCTGGATTCGCAAAATGGCTCAAGAACATGGCATGATTGAGCCGTTTGAAGCCGGTCAAGTACGTTTTAATGATGCCGGTGAGCGTTTGGTCAGTTACGGTACCTCAAGCTATGGTTATGATGTACGCTGCGCGCCTGAATTTAAGGTTTTCACCAACGTACATTCAGTAATTGTGGACCCTAAAAACTTTGACGAAAAAAGCTTTATTGATGTCATCGGTGACGAGTGTATTATTCCGCCTAATTCTTTTGCATTGGCTCGTACGATGGAATATTTCCGTATTCCACGCGATGTATTGACTATTTGCCTTGGTAAATCAACCTATGCCCGCTGCGGTATCATTGTCAATGTCACACCACTTGAGCCTGAGTGGGAAGGGCATGTGACTTTAGAGTTTAGTAATACCACCAATCTTCCTGCGCGTATTTATGCCGGCGAAGGCGTTGCGCAGATGCTGTTTTTCCAAAGTGATGCTGATGATGTCTGTGAGACGAGTTATAAAGATCGTGGTGGTAAATACCAAGGACAGCGCGGTGTGACCTTACCAAGAACCTAATCGTTTAAGGTCATCACCACTTTTGGGCTGACAATAAAAAAAGCTGACCGTATATAATACGATCAGCCTTTTTTATACCGGAAAATTGACTATTTTAATACTTTTAAACCGGCTTTATTATCACGTTTGGGCTTAGGAGCTGCTACGTTTGTTTTAGAGCTACTACTCGCAACGGCATCGTCTTCAGGCACATAATTGTCATATTCATTGGGGTCAAAAAACATCCCTTGAGAATTCTCTTTTGCATAAATACCTAGCACTGCTGTGAGCGGTACCCAGATCTCTTGTGATACACCGCCAAATCGCGCACTAAAGTGGATATAGTCATTCTCCATACTCATATTACCGGTGGCACGGCTGGCAATATTGAGCACGATACGACCATCTTGCACATGCTCTTTTGGAATTTGAACATTATCGGCGGTTGCATCGACCATCAGATACGGCGTAAGCGCATTGTCTTCTATCCATTGATACAAGGCACGTATCATATAAGGACGTGTTGGAGTAATAGATGTGGTTTCTTCGCTCATCTTTGGCTTCCTATATTGACGGTATTAAGTAAGGGTTAAAAGGTATCAGTGGCAAAAGATTATTTGCAGAAATTCATTTGCGCTTCATTATTTGTTATTTTAAGGCAGCATTTGACTGTTGTCTAATTAACGCACGCTTTTTTGAAAGCTATCTCGCTCAAAGACCCGTTTTTGATACTCAAACAGAGGGCGACTGATAGCGCGTGGTAGCTCAATGTGCATCTCTTCCAATCGCCATAATAAAGGTGCTAGCAGCACATCACACCAGCCAAACTCATCTGCCATAAAGTAAGACTTGTGCGCAAATAATGGTGATATAGTGATGAGCGAATCGCTCAGCTGTTTTCTAGCCATAACCGCTTGAGCTTTATTAAAGCTGTCTGGATGCATAAGCAATCGCTTACCGAGTGAGAGCCAATCGCGCTGAATACGCCATGCTAACTGGCGAAATTGTGCCCGCTCTTGTGGCGTCTCAGGCAAGAGCTTATTGGCATGATAACGCTCTTCAAGGTACTCAAAGATGACGTTAATCTCATAAAGCGCAATCTCACGCTGCTGTAGGACAGGTAAAGTATGATAAGGGTTTAGCTCGGTTAAATCCTCAGGACGCTCAGAATGCAAACGTGATAAATAATAAGCGAGCTTCTTTTCTTCAAGCAATAGGCGCACCACATGACTGTCGTAGCCGTCATCAGCGTATAAAATTAGCTGACTACTTGGAATGTCATTCGCATCAATCATGAAAGCCTAATGTTAATAGTAAAGCCTGCCATCGTAAACAATGTTGCTGTGTTTATCAAGGTAGCGTACGTAAACACTGTCGCTTAAAAATTTGGCGCTTAGCTCGCTTTTGCGGCTGATTTATAAATATTTAAAGCATAAAAAAGCACTACCGAAGTAATGCTTTTTTTATACCAACATCTTGCTCGATTATCAATATCGCTTATTTGATATCTTTCCAGAATTCTTTATTGAGCAAGTAAACTGGAATCAATAAGACAAGTAAGAATAAAATCACAAAGAAACCAATCACTTTACGGTCATGACGAACAGGTTCTGCCATCCATGCCATGAAGTTAACTAAGTCACCTACTTCAGATTCGAACTCTTCCTGACTCAGCTCTTCTTGCATGTTATGCAAAACGTGAGGCATTGCCGCATTTGCGAGGACTAAGTTATTAGCACCCCAAGGACGGCTTGGATCTTCGTAAAAAGACAATAGGTAAGTGTAAACCCAATCATCGCCACGCAGTCTTGTCTCAAGTGACAAATCTGGAGGAGCCGCGCCAAACCATGAGGCTTGTACTTCAGGGTCAATCTCAGCATCGATATGATCACCGATCTGATCGGTCGTCACCATCAAATACTTTTCGACCAGCTCAGGTGGAATCTCTAAATCTTTAGCGATGCGTGAGTGACGAACATACTTGGCTGAGTGACACCCAGCACAGTAGTTCATAAACGTCTTAGCACCGTTTTGTAGTGAGCCCTTATTGGTAAAATCAATAGGCGCTGTACTACAAGCCAAATGCTCTACAATACCCTCAGCATTGGTAAACGTACCGCAGCCACTACCTGCTGCTAGAGCGCTACCAGCAGTCAAAGTTAATGCCGCGCCTAAGCCCAAACCTGCTAGGGATTTAATTAGCGTGCTCATTAGTGACCTCCGGTAACGCGTTCTGGTGGCTGTTTACACTTCTCAATGGCAGTGTAAAACGGCATCAATAAGAAGAACAAGAAATACAATATGGTAAAGATACGAGCCATTATAGTTGCTGTTGGGGTGGTAGGCGTCGCACCTAAATAACCCAATACTAAGAAACTAATAGCAAACACGGTTAAAGCGATTTTAGATAAAATGCCTTTATAACGTATCGAGCGTACTGGGGATCTATCAAGCCAAGGTATTAAGAACAATACGGCAATAGCAGCACCCATCGCAATCACACCACCAAGCTTATCAGGAACGGCACGTAAGATGGCATAGAAAGGCGTGTAGTACCATACCGGTGCAATATGCGCTGGTGTTTTCAGTGAGTTGGCAGTCTCAAAGTTTGGTGGCTCAAGGAAGAAGCCGCCGCCTTCTGGGAAGAAGAACACCACAGCAAAGAATAAGATAAAGAAGACAACAATACCAACCATGTCATGCACAGTGTAGTACGGATGGAATTCGATACCATCTAATGGCACGCCGTTTTTGTCTTTTAGCTTCTTAATGTCAATACCATCAGGGTTATTAGAACCCACATGATGCAGAGCCACTAAATGCATAAAGACTAAGCCCACAAGCACGAGCGGAATCGCAACCACATGCAAGGCAAAGAAGCGGTTTAGGGTGATACCTGAGATGATATAATCACCACGGACCCATTCAGCAAGACCGTCACCAATGACAGGTAAGGCTGCAGGTAAGTTCAAGATAACCTGAGCACCCCAGAATGACATGTTGCCCCAAGGGAGTAGGTAACCGAAGAAACCTTCTGCCATCAATGCTAAGTAAATACCCATACCGATAAGCCAAATCAGCTCACGCGGTTTTTGGTATGAACCGTATAGCAAGGCTCTGAACATATGCAGATATACCACTACGAAGAACGCTGACGCGCCAGTCGAGTGCATATAACGGATGAGCCAACCGCCCTTAACATCACGCATGATATATTCAACAGACGCAAATGCCCCTTCGGCACTTGGGTTGTACATCATTGTTAGCCAAATACCAGTGACTAACTGATTGACCAGTACCACCATTGATAACACGCCAAAGAAGTACCAAAAGTTAAAGTTCTTTGGTGCATAGTACTTTGACATATGATATTCATAGGTTTCAGTCGCAGGAAAACGCGCGTCCACCCAATGCATTAACTTTTTACCCATGCTCATATTAAGCCTCCCCAATCGTCAAGATGGTACCATCCATGTTGTACTCTGGGATAGGTAAGTTAAGCGGTGCAGGTACGCCACTATAAACGCGACCCGCTAAATCGTATTTAGAGCCATGACAGGGGCAGAAAAACCCGCCATACCAGTCATTACCACCTAAATCGGCTGCGCCAACATCGGGACGGTAGTTTGGTGCACAACCTAAATGTGTACAGACGCCTTCTACCACCAATACTTCTGGCGAGATAGAGCGTTCAGGATTTTTACAGTACTCAGGTTGCAAAGAGGCACTAGAATCAGGGTCAGACAATAATGGCTTTACTGACTCAAGCAACGTCAGCATCTCTTCAGTACGCTTAACCACAAAGATGGGTTTGCCACGATATTTGACAACAATCATTTGTCCTGCTTCGATAGAACCAATATCTTGGGTCACTGCTGCACCAGCAGCTTCAGCTTTAGCACTTGGGGTCCAAGAGCGAACAAAAGGTGTTGCCACAGCAGCTACCCCAGCTGCACCAATTACGGCAGTCGAGGCAATCAGAACTCTACGGCGTTGTACGTTAACGCCTTCGGCATGGCTCATTAATACTTCCTCCAGGTGAATGAAATGGGATTATCCCACACTGGGTTTGTGACTTAGAATAGAAACAATTATCAAGCCACGTTAGCTGTGCCTAATTTTGCTAATTGTTGCTATTCTAAGCTATTTTGGTCATAAAATAAATTATTGTGTTAAAAATAAAGCAACCTTAATAGGGCACGCTTCAGCATTAAACAAAGTGATTAAGACATAACACCTTAATTATCAATGTTTAATAACAGCTTTATATCAACAAAAATGTTATAGATAATGACCTTATAAATGATAAGGGTATTCGGCAATAGCGAATGATACTTGAAATTACGACAATGTTCACTAACTTTCAGCACATCACTAGTTTGTAAGTCGCTGTGACGCTATTATCACCACTTTATATTATAAAATGATGATAAGTACGTGCATAAAGATTTAGATTAGCTCTCAAGCGTATTCCAGCGTTCAAGCTTAATCATCATCTCATCTTCAATGGCAAGCAGTCGCTCACTAGCAGCTGTTGCCGCATCAAAATCTTGATTAAACCAAGTACCGTCGGCTAGCTTTTCTTCTAGCTGCGTTTGTTCCGCTTCTAAAGCAGCAATCTCTTTTGGTAACGCATCAAGCTCACGCTGGTCATTAAAGTTAAGCTTTTTAGCAGCAGTATTAAGTTTCGCTACTGCCGCTGATTTATTAACAGATTTACTGTTGGCAGTAGTATTACTACTAGAGGATTTAGCTGCTTTAGAAGCTTCTTCGCGGTTTTTTTGTACCAAATACTCTTGATAGCCGCCGACATACTCGCTGACCGTCCCTTTACCATCTTCATCAGTATCAAATACCCAAGTGGAAGTGACGACATTGTCCATAAATGAGCGATCATGGCTAATGAGCAAAATCGTACCACCAAAGCTGGCGACGGATTCTTCTAGTAGCTCAAGTGTCGCCATATCTAAGTCATTGGTTGGCTCATCGAGTACGAGGATATTTGCAGGTTTTAATAATTGCTTAGCTAGTAGCACGCGGTTACGCTCACCACCTGATAATGCTTTGACGGGCGTACGGGCACGCTCTGGCGCAAATAAGAAATCTTGTAGATAGCTCATAATGTGTGTTTTACGACCACCCACTTCGACGAAGTCAGAGCCTTCTGAGACGTTTTGCGCCACACTGGCTTCCAAATCTAACTGATCACGCAACTGATCAAAGAAAGCAATTTTTAAGTTAGTACCTAATTCAACGCTGCCTGTTTTGATCACATCATCGTCTGACATATCGAGTAGGGCTTTAATAAGCGTGGTTTTACCTGCGCCATTCGGACCGACGATACCGATTTTGTCACCGCGCATGATGGTCGTACTAAAATTGTCGACCAATACATGGTCATCATATTGTAGGTGTAAGTTTTTAACCTTGCAGACCAGCTTGCCGCTTTTCTCGCCTTGACCCATGGTAATATTAACATTACCGACTTGCTCACGGCGGTCGCTACGCTCTTCACGCAATGCTTTTAGCTCACGCACACGACCTTCGTTACGGGTACGGCGTGCTTTGATACCTTGGCGAATCCAAACTTCTTCTTGTGCTAATTTTTTATCAAAGTTGGCATTATTCTTCTCTTCAGCTAGTAACTGTAGCTCTTTTAATTCTTGATAGCGTGCATAGCCACCTTCACCTTGAGTGACGTCATAGCTGGTCAATTGACCGCGATCAAGCTCAATGATACGAGTCGATAATTTATTCACGAACGCTCTATCATGGGTGACGAATAACAATGTCAAACCTTGCCAATCTAATAAAAAGCGCTCAAGCCACTCAATGCTATCAACGTCTAAATGGTTGGTCGGTTCATCGAGAAGCAGTACATCAGGCTTAGTCACTAAAGAGCGTGCTAATAAAACACGGCGCTTACGACCACCAGATAGTGACGATAAGTCATCGTCTGGATCGAGACCCATTGTCGTGATAAGACGTGTTGCTTCGCGCTCTAAATCCCAACCATGTACCGCATCGATATCATGCTGCAAATCTGCCATACGCTCGCAGGCATCCATGTCACCATTGGCACACAAATCAGTTTGCGTATTATAGTTAATCAGCAGCTCGGCAGTGCGTTTGCTGCCACCCATAACGATATCTAAAATTCTACCGCTGGTTTCAGGTACATCCTGCTCGAGCATAGCGACGCGTACACTATTATTAATAATAACTTCGCCGCTATCAGGCAACAATGTGCCATTAATCAGTTTAAATAAGGTGGATTTGCCTTCGCCATTGCGACCAATTAAGCACACGCGCTCGCCTGAATCGATAGCAAAGTCAATACTATCAAGGACAGGAGCGACGCCAAAGGCTAAGTGAATATCTTTTAAATGTATCAGTGCCATAGAGTATCTTAAGCTTATATAATAGTGAGGTAGGGGTTGTTGCAAAATTTGCAGCAGTATAACATGCTGCCACGTAACTGTAGCGTGCGTAAATAGATTTATCAGCACGATTTTATGACGATTAATTTGTCAAGCAATGTAGAACATCTTATCAAGGCGTTAGCCATCGTTAGCCATCGTTAGCCATCGTTAGCCATCGTTAGCCATCGTTAGCCATCGTTAGCCATAGCATCTAGTATTGAGAAAAATATGAATGAAGCAAATCCAAAAAATAACAGTGTATCCAAGCCGCAAATCGACAGCTTAGCCACACAAGCTGATTTACAATTACAGTTAGTTGAACTGCAGATGAATATGTCTCATCTTGAGCTGACCGTAGAACGCCTTGATGAGGTGATCACTCGTCAAGACAAACATATCCAAACGCTACAACGACAGTTACAATTTATTTATAAACAAGTTGAAAGCCAAGATGAAGAAGGAGGCGTAGCACCTTTTGACGTCATGGCAGATAGACCACCACATTACTAAACAAAATATCGCCATGTTTAACTAGCAAATAAATCAAATTCTGTTAATTAGATTTATATGTGGATTTTTAAATAAAGACACTATCCAGTCATATTGAAGAAATAATGTTGTTTTAGTGTAAGAAAAACATTAGTATCTTTCCCCTTATATACCGTCTACCTAACAAAGTTCGGGCTAGCGGTAAACAATGTGGATGTTTGGAGATACACAATGGGCGCAAATTTTAATCTTAAAACCCTTACAGTAGCTATCGCTGCTCTTTCTGTTGCTAGTGTCGCGAGTGCGGCGGGTCTTGATCGTTCAGGTCAAGATATCACGGCATTCTTACAAGATGGCGTATATGCTGAAGCGGTTTATACTTATCTAGATGCTGATGTTAGTGGTTATGATAAATCAACGCCTGAACCAAAAGTGATCGGTGATATCGCTGAGTCTTATGACTTTTTCCGTTACGGTGTAAAAGCGGACATCAACGACACGTTTAGCGTTGGTGTTTTATATGACGAGCCTTTTGGTGCCGCAGCTGACTATAGTGGCAAAAACGATTTCATATCTCATGAGCCAAATCCTAGTTTTGGTGGATTTATACAACCAAATGGCGAGTCAACTAACGTTGAGGTGCGCACTGAAAATATCACAGGTATTCTTGGCGCGAAACTTGGTGAAAATAAAAACTTCCAAGTATATGCTGGTCCAGTAGCTCAGCGTGTTCAAGCCGACGTGAAATTGCGTGGTAAAGCATATGGTCAAGCAGATGGCTATACTACACATATTAGTGCTGCTCAAGATTATGGTTGGTTAGCTGGTGTTGCTTATAGTAAGCCTGAGATCGCTCTACAAGCGGCAATTACTTACCGCTCAGAGATTGATCATACCTTACCAATTTCAGAAACGTTTCCAGCTTTAGCTCTTAAGCAAATGAATACAACAAGAGTTGGTGAAATCGAAATCACGACTCCTGAATCTGTAAATTTCGATTTCCAGACAGGTATTAATCCTACTATGTTAGCGACGGCTAAAGTACGCTGGGTACCTTGGAGTGATTTTGCTATTGTGCCACCTCTTTATAATCAAGCTAGTAATTTATCACTAGTAAGCTACGATAAAGACCAATGGTTAGTAGAATTAGGCTTAGCCAAACGTTTAACCCCAGCCTTAGCTGTTACTGGTACAGTTGGCTGGGACAGTGGTGCTGGCAATCCAGTCACATCTTTGGGTCCTATCGAAGGCTATTACAGTGCGGGTCTTGGTGCAAAATACAACCTGACTGAAAACTGGGCTGTTTCTGCTGGTGGTAAATATCTGTGGTTCGGTGATGCTGAAGGACAGATACCAAATAAGAAAGTAGTTAGTAACTTTGAAGACAATGATGGTTTTGCTCTGGGTGTGAAACTGTCTTATCAAGCCAAGCAAAACTTTAACTAAAATATCATAAGTTAACTTGATATAAGTCTGATGTCATTATCTATAAAAAGCGATCCATAATGGGTCGCTTTTTCATATGTTAAAAAAATGTATTGCCGTAATACTATTCTCTAATATTTTTACTAAACATTTGAAGTTATTAATTTATAGAACTTAAGTTTAGTTATATATAGATGGTTAAAATATTGATATTAATATAGATAAACTATTGTTTGCTCGATTTTATTGGTTATTAATGCTCTTCAGTCATTCGCAAGAAATAAATTATTTTAGCAGTTGTCTTAATATTAAAAAATCATTACTATTCATTTAGGACGTCGTTTACATAAGTTTATATTTTGAGCAACAATACTGAATATGAGTTATGAAAATGATTTAACAACGAGGATGTTTGGAGATACCCAATGCGCGCTACTTTTCACTTAAAAACTCTTGCTGTAGCGATAGCTACTCTTTCTATAGCTAGTATGTCTAACGCTGCTGGTCTGGATCGCTCAGGTCAAGATATTACTGCATTCCTACAAGATGGCACCTATGCTGAAGCGGTTTATACCTATATTGATGCTGATGTCAGTGGCTTTGATAGTTCTAATAACAATCCTTTTGACAATCGTTATGAACGAGGTAATGCCACTGGTGATATCGCTGAATCTTATGATTTTTTCCGTTATGGCGTAAAAGCGGACATCAATGATACTTTTAGTGTTGGTATTTTATATGACGAGCCGTTTGGTGCTTCTGCAAAATATGAAGGCGATAATAATTTCGTTGCAAACACTAGTCCAGCTCAATCAGCAGGTGAGTTTGCAAATGATCCAAAACCTAGTGGAGCAATCGGCAATGCAATTATAGGGGCTGAATCAACGACTCCTGGAGAGAGTACGAACGTTGAAGTTCGTAGCGAGAACTTAACAGCTATTCTTGGTATGAAGCTTGGCACAAATAAGAATTTCCAAGTTTACGGTGGCCCAGTAGCACAGCGTGTACAAGCTGATGTTAAACTGCGTGGCTTAGCCTATGGTCCTGCTACTGGCTATACCTCAAATATTAACCCAGATCAAGATTATGGTTGGCTGGCTGGGGTCTCTTATAGTAAGCCTGAAATCGCTTTAAAAGCTGCTTTGACCTATCGTTCTGAAATTGACCATAGTATGGACATATATGAGCGTTATCCATTAGCACCAATTATTGGCGCGATTGGTGTGCCTCCGCGTGGGCTGCCAGCTATCCAAGTGACTAATATGGAGTTGACCACACCCGAATCTGTAAACTTTGATTTCCAGACAGGTATTAATCCTACTACCTTGGCTACAGCAAAAGTACGTTGGGTGCCATGGAGCGATTTTGCCATTACTCCACCATTATATAATCAAGTTAGTCAATCTACCGCACGCCCTAATGGTTTGAATTTGGTAGATTATGAAGATGATCAATGGCAGGTAGAGCTTGGTCTTGCTAAACGTATCGCGCCAGCTTTAGCGGTTAGTGGTACAGTTGGTTGGGATAGTGGCGCTGGTGATCCAACGACTTCATTAGGTCCAATTGATGGTTATTACAGTGTTGGTCTAGGTGCTAAGTATAACCTTACAGAGAACTGGGCAGTATCAGCAGGTGGTAAATACTTATGGTTTGGTGATGCTCAAGGTCAACTACCTACAGATAAAATCGTTGGTGACTTCCAAGACAACGATGGTTATGTGGCTGGTGTAAAAATATCTTATCAAGCTAAATAAAACATTATTATAGACAAATAGGTTAGAGATGAGAAAGCGATCCATTAAGGGTCGCTTTTTTTATTGCCTATTGTTTGTTCAGAACAGATGTTTAATATAATTATGGAATTGTTTCGTGTAAAGCCTCGATTATCCTTCACGATTGCCGCTATTTTTTACAAGAAGCTGACACTAATCCCTTGAAATATAATTAAATGATATTTGGACTATACAGTCACATTAGTATAATAGCGTACTTTTGTTGTTGATTTCATGTATAAAAGATATTAGTATGATTTCAGGATACCGAACAGATGATTGGACTTTTGTAGATTTAATAATGAGTCATCATAGTCTAATTGATCAAAAGGTAAAACAACAGGGATGTTTGGAGATAAAAAATGCGTACCACCTTTCATTTAAAAACACTTACGTTAGCCATCACTGCTCTTTCTGTGGCTAGCATAGGTAATGCTGCTGGACTTGATCGTTCAGGTCAAGAAATCAAGGGTTTCTTTAACCCTGGTACATATGCTGAAGTTGATTTTGCTTATATCGATACTAAAGTTACAGCGTATGATAATGCAGGTGCTATTCGAACTTCACCTACTACTGAGATTCGTAACGGTATTACTTCAACAGAAGCCGCTTACGAAAAAGGTGTATCTACTGGCAATGCCACTCCTGATACATATACTTTTATGCGCTATGGCGTAAAAACTGATGTCAATGAAAATATTAGTGTTGGTGTATTTTATGATGAGCCGTTCGGTGCTGAAGTAGAATACTCTGGCGATAATACCTTTGTGTCTAAAGCTGGGAAACCAACAATAGCTGATTCCTCTACAGGTACTTCTGTTCCAAACGAAATCATTAACTCTTCTGTACTAGATCCTAATTACAATAAAAATACCAAGGTTAGTGTACATACAGAGTCTTGGACAGGTTTATTAGGCTATAAGTCTAATGGTTTCCAAGTATATGGTGGTCCTGTACTACAAAAAGCAAAAGCTGATGTACATCTGCGAGGTCAAGCTTATGGTCCATTAACAGGCTACGATGCAAACGTAAATACGGATACGGATTATGGTTGGGTCGCGGGTGTTGCTTACAGTAAACCTGAGATCGCTCTAAATGCAGCTTTGACTTATCGTTCAGAAATAGAGCATAAAACATCAATAGCTGAGAGAGTGCCATTGCTAGGGTCACCGCTAAGAAACATAGCATTAGGTAAACTTGGAATAGATCCAAACTCTGCATTGGGTCAATCCATTAGCGAATATGCTACTACGGAAGCTACTGTTACCACCCCTGAATCAGTCAACCTAAACATTCAAACTGGCTTGAGTGAGAAGTATCAATTACTAGGAACATTGGATGTACGTTGGGTGCCTTGGAGTGATTTTACTATCGTACCGCCTCTTTATAATGCTTATTCTAAAGCCGCTGATCCCAATGGTTTACCGTTACTTTCATATGACAAAGACCAGTGGAAAGTCGATGTTGGCTTAGCCAAACGCTTTAACGAGAAATTGGCAGGTTCAGTGGTTGTAGGATATGACTCTGGTGCAGGTAATCCTGTCAGCTCACTAGGTACGATTGAAGGTTATTACAGCTTTGGTGGTGGTGTGAAGTATAACGTTACACCAGAGTGGGCAGTATCAGTTGGTGGAAAGTATCTAAAATTTGGCGATGCGACGGGAGAATTACCTAACGGCAGTATCGTGAGTAAAGCAGAAGATAACGATGGCTACATAGCTGGCGTCAAAGTTTCTTATCAGAGCTTGTAGTTAAACATAAAGGTCACATGCTTTTCAGTAATACGGATGCTCAGCGTAGTATCACTATAGATAAGGTATTGAGTGATTATAGGTGCAAATACTTAATGCCTTTTTAATGAAAATATGTATCAGGTCTTATTAATCGCTATTAATTGTTTATCAATTTAATTTATATCAATTATTGAATCAGTAATTAATAGATAACGGAATGTCTATCAATCATCCATGGAGGAAGAAAAATGTCACCTAACCGTCATTCAATCTCAGCGGTATCAACCGCTAAAAAGTTTAAAACCCCGCTCAAAGCCAGTGTTGTGTTGCTGACGACTATGATACTAGCAGCGTGTAATACGACAGATGATCCTTCTTATAAGTTAGAAGATATTTTTAGCCCATTACCAGGCGCAACCGATAAAGAAGTAGAAAAAGCTAAAGCAGAAGCTGAGAAAGCTAAAGCTGAAGCCAAAAAAGCAAAGGAAGAAGCTGAGAAAGCCAAAGCAGAAGCTGCTGCAAAGATAGCCTCCGCTGAAAAAGCTGCCGAAGAAAAAGCGCAAGCAGCTATTAAGGCAAAAGAAAATGCAGAAGCTGCTGCTGCCGCTGCTGAAATAGCAAAGGCTGAGGCTATTAAGGCAAAAGAAGACGCCCAAAAAGCTTTAGAAGATGCTTTGGCAAATGGGGGTGGTTCAGAGGCTTTACAAAAAGAAGCCGCTCGTAAAGCTCAGTTAGCACAGCAAGCTCAAATTGCTGCTGATTCAGCTCAAGCTGCTGCTGTAGCTGCACAAGAAAAAGCCCAAGTCGAAGCAACTGCTGCAGCTGCCGCACAGACTGCCGCACTAAATGCAGCGGTCGCTGCAGAGATAAAGAACGCCGCTGAAACTAAAAAATCAGGTGTTCAGCATATTAGTATTGATGCTAGCATATTGAGTCAAGGAAAACTGACTACAACCACACGCGATTTTAAAATCACAGATGCAACCCAAGTAGATGCGCGAGCAGATACCGCTTCAGGAGGCTTGGTTTCTGATCCTGTCGTGCTAAAAGTCAGTGGTGATAACGATGTTCAAATAGCAGGCTCTAACGGCTTTAAATCATTTGAGAATACTACCAAAGTTAAAACTGCATCAATAGGTGAGGTTGATCTGGTTTATACCTCAACTTATAAAGACTTTGGTGATGAACTAAGAATTGCTCATATTGATGGCGTTGCCGGTCCATTACCTGTCAATGGTGTGGCGATAGTTGGTAATGCTACTAAAGCTGAAAATGTGCCAACAGAAGGTAGTGTCAAATATAGCGGTGATGCCACGTATCGCAAATTAGGTGTAGACAGCAATATTGAGTTTGGCACTTCAGTCTTTACCGCCGACTTTGTAGCTAAAAACCTAAAAGGTGATTTAACCTTCAATGATAAAAAAGTTGGCTTAGAAGCGACCATTGCGGGTAATAAATTCTCAGGTAGTCAGGGTGGCTATAATACTGATGGCGGTTTCTTTGGTGGTGATGCTCAGTACCTAGGTGGTGTCTATGAAGGCAATGGTGCTCAAGGTACTTATGGTGCGAAGAGTGACAAGCAAACGGCTGCAGAAAAAGCTGCTGTAGATGCTAAGGCGACGGCAGATGCTAAGGCACAAGCTCTAGCGGCTGCTCAAGTACAAGCGGCAGCCGCCCAAGCTGCGGCAACCAAGGCCCAAGCTGATGCGGCAAAGGCAAAAGCTGAAGCAGAGAAAGCTCAACAAGCGGCTGACAATGCAGGTAATAGTGGCGATGATCAAGCACTTCAAGAAGCCTTAGATAGAGCAGCCGCGGCGGAAGCAGCGGCAGAAAAAGCTAAAGCTGATGCAGCAATTGCCATTCAAGAAGCAGCAAATAAAGCGAAAGAAGAAGTTAAAGCGGCACAAGATAAAGTGACAGCCGCTCAGGCAGAAACGGCTGCCGCTCAAAGCGCTGCAGCCGCTGCTAAAGCAGAAACAGCCGTCGCTGAAAAAGATGCCGCTGCTAAGATTGCAGCAGCAGAATCGGCAGCTGCGAAAGATATAGCAGCTGCGAAAGAAGAGGCTAGAGTAGCTCAAGAAAAGGCTACAGCAGCTAAAGTGGCTCAAGATAAGGCGGAAGCAGATGCCAAAGCTGCACAGGATAGAGCCGCCGCCGCGGCAGCAGCACAAGCAGCAGCTGAACAAAAAGCTAAAGAGTTACAGGATCAGTTAGACAAGTTAACACCTAAAGTGCAGAGTGGTGTCCAATCGCTGAATATTGGCAATGCTTTCGTTACTACAGAGCGTGACTTTGTAGTTAATGCTGACGGCTCTCTCGAAGCTCGAGCTGATTTAGCATCAGAGGGTAAATTGCCAAAAGTTCTGGTTAATATATCTGGTAATAATGATATTACGCTCGATAATGGTTATAAGAGTAATGTCGATGATTCAACGACGATTGTCACTAGCCCAGAACTAGGTAGCGCAAGCATTCCATTAACGTACACCTCAGTCTATAAAGACTTTGGCAGTGATATGCGTGTCAGTCATATCAATGGTACAGCAGATGCTACTGGCTTGGGCATGGGTCCACTACCTGTAGATGGCGTTATAGTGGTAGGTAATGCCACAACAGCGGTGCCAACCGAAGGAGTATTCAACTACGCTGGTGATGCAACCAACCGCAAAAACGGTATCGGTAATGCTATTGAATACGGTACATCTGCATTCAAAGCTGATTTTGTCGGAGGTAAAATAGATGGTACTTTATCATTTGTTACTGCAGGGGACATTAATTTAAAAGCTGACATTACTGGTAATAAATTCTCAGGTACGGCAGCTGTCAACGGTGGCTACAATACCGAAGGTGGGTTCTACGGCGATGCTGCTAAAAACCTGGGTGGTATTTATGAAGGTAATGGCGCTCAAGGTACCTATGGCGCAATTAAAGGCAACGAAGTTATAGTAACCCCACCTGCGCCGCCAGTGAATGAAAATAACCCCGTCGATAGCAATATGACAGGCGTGCAAAGTTTCACCTTATCTAACGCTGACGCTATTGGTTTTAGATCATTCTGGAATGATAAGGATAGCAAAGGGGCTACTGACAGAAGTGACACTTTTGTTAACACTGGAGATGGTGATAATTTTACTGCTTTTGATAAGTTGACTGCACGTGCTGATTTAACTAAGCCTGACACGGTTGAAAAAAGCGTTACGGCGACAATAGCCAGCGCTGGTGATGGTGTTTACGCCAGTAACACAAAAGACTTTAAGGTATACAGTGGTTCAACCAACGTAAATGTTCTTAAGCCTTTTAAACTCTCCTTAACGCTACCTTATCAATCGGTTTATAAAAATTTCGATGAAGTAATGCAAATAGGCCATGTAACGGGCGATGCTAACTCTCCCTTTGGCAAAGCCGCTCGAGTTTCTAGTGTTTATGTACAGGGCAAACTAACTGCTGCTGCAGATATGAATTACATGAAAGATTTGGCTCAGTTTAACAAAGATACGGATATTAATGATGGCCTATTTAAATATGCAGGTAATGCAACTTATGTAGATAACTTACATTTTAGTGCTGCTGATCGTACAGTAAAGGTAGACGGCGTTTCTAACTTCGATGTTGACTTTGTTAATGACACATTAACAGGTAACCTAGCATTTGATAGCATCAGTAAGAGCATTGATATCAGCGCAGCTATTTCTGGTAATTCATTTGCTGGAACCAGCGCTAGCAAAGTTCAGACCTCAGGCGGATTCTATGGTGAGGATGCTAAGTTCTTGGGTGGCATATATCAAGAAGCATTACAACCAGGTGGTTCAGGCACGGCTAATGGCACAGGAACAACGTTCCAAGGTACATTTGGCGCTGAGAAGCAATAAAATAATTTAAAGATAAAGCTAAAAAAGGCACCCTAGGGTGCCTTTTTTAGCTTTATCTTTCTTCGAATTGAATGAAGTGAGCAGCAGATTAGTATTAAATAATTTATAGACAAAAAAATGGTCTATTAAATTTTGAATTTATTTAAAAAGATTTTAATAATTTTTATAAACTATAGTTTATTTATAAAAATAGTAGTTTATGAGAGAAGATAAACATACATCACTCTTATCGGAAATATTTTCATAGATATTTAATCAAAAATATTCCTATATCTTGTTGAAATAAATGGTTTTATCAATCGTATTGATACGATTTATATCATAATTACAGCGTATATTCAAAATACGACATTAATTTGTAACTAGATATTTTAATAGACATTATTTCATTTATTATAATTGACTTCTTACAGGTAATTTGTTTATCTATGCATGTTAATAAACTTATGTTCGTTATCTAATGCATCAACTAAACTTAAGATCTTCATGGAGGAAGATAAATGTTACCTAATCACCACCCAGTCTTGATGGCATCATCAGCAAAGAAATTAAATACTCCTTTAAAAGCCAGTGTGGTTATTTTAAGCGCGATTATATTATCCTCGTGTGCCAGTAGTGGTGGTGATAACGCAACTTCTCCAAATCCAACACCGGTTTTGCCTGGTGATGGGGGTAATGCCGGAGGAAGTGGTGCTATTAGCGAGTTTGAAAAAGCCATTAAAGCTGCAGAAGCAAAAACTAAGATAGCAGAAGAAGCGCTTAAAGTTGCTGAATCTAAAACCAAAGCGGCCACAGAAGCATTGAAAACCGCAGAAGAAAAGTTTGGTAAAGAATCAAAAGAAGCTGCTGCCGCTGCTAAAGCTGCTATAGACACTGCAAATGTAGAAGCAATTCAAGCGAAATCCGCTGCTGAAGCAGCTAGAATAGAAGCAGTCGCAAAAATTGAAGCAGCCGCAAAAGCATCTGCAGTAGAAGTAGACGCTGCTAAAAAAGCAGCAGCAGAAGCAGTAGCAAAAGTAAAAAATGCTGAGGATAAGGTTCAAGCAGCTGATGCCCGTGTTCTAGCAGCAGAAACTAAGTCCAAAGAAGTACAAGAGTCACTTAATGCAGAGATCGCTGCTAAAGAAGAAGCCCAACAACAAGCCACGTCAGCAAATAATCAAGCAACGGCTGCCCAAGCACAAGCTGTACTTGAAAAGCAAAAAGCGGCAGCAGCACAAGATGAAGCAGACAAAGCCAAAGGGGAGCTTGCAGCCGCCGCAAAAGCATTGGCGGACGCAGAACAAGCCTTAGCAGATGCCCTAGCTTCAGGTAGTGGTAATAGCGCCGCCTTACAAGCAGAAGTGGATCGTCGCAAAGCAGCCCTTGATGCCGCTAATGCCCAAATAATAGCTGCCCAACAAGCCCAAGCTGAAGCCGCTTCTGCTGTCGCGGCCCAAATAGCCGCCGCAAACAAAGCGGCACAAGAAGCAAAAGACGCTCTAAAAGCAGCTACCATTAAGAAGGCCCCTGAATCGAAGAAAAGCGGCGTTCAATCACTGAATATTGACCCAACACCTGCTGGTCTACCTGATGCCTTTAAAGCTAACAGCCGTGACTTTGAAGTCACTGTTAATAGTGTTGAAGCTCGAGCAGATATTGCATCAGGTGGTTTATTGCCAATAGTCAATATCACTACTTCTGGTGCAGATGATACTAACTTACAAGGCGGTTTTAAATCACATGATGATAGTACTGGTATTACCACAACTGCGCTTGGTGTTTTACCGCTGACCTACACCTCAACCTATAAGGATTTTGGCGATGACATGCGCATTGGTCACATCGACGGTGCAGCAGCGGTTGGTACAACACAGTTGCCAGTCAATGGGGTTGCCACAATAGGTAATGCCACTCAAGCCGCTAATATGCCAACCGAAGGTAAGGTTGGATACACAGGGGATGCGACCTATCGCAAACTCGGTTTAGGTCAAGACATAGAGTTTGGTAAATCAGTCTTCACAGCAGACTTTGTCGCCAAGAATGTCAAAGGTGATCTTACCTTTGCTAATGCCGGTAAAATTGGTTTAACTGCCGGCATCAACGGCAATCAATTCTCAGGCACGGCTGCTAGCAATGCAGGCTATGCAACCGAAGGGGGATTCTTTGGTGGTGACGCGCAGTATCTAGGCGGTGTCTATGAAGGTAACGGCGCTCAAGGTACTTATGGTGCCAAGAGTGACAAACAAACCGCTGCACAGCAAGCGGCTGCCGAAGCTCAAGCGGCGGCTGATAAAGCCAATGCCGCCATTGCTGCTATCCAAGCCCAAGCGGCTGCTGCCCAAGCGGCGGCTGATAAAGCAAAAGCGGATGCTGCCAAAGCACAAGCTGCATTACAAAGAGCAGAAGAAGCGTTAGCCAATGCGGGTAATGGTACAGATCAGTTGGCAGCGGCATTAGCAAGAGCCGAAGCTGCTGAAGCCGCTGAAGCTGCTGCACAACAAGCGGCTTCAGCGGCAGACGCTGCAAGAGTCGCCGCACAAGCTGCCCAAGCTGCTGCTGAAGATGCCGCTTTAAAAGCCCAGGCTGCTGCTGATAAAGCTGTCGGTGATGCTAAGGTGGAAAAAGAAGCAAAAGAAAAAGCCTTACAAGCACAGAAAGCAGCAGAGACGGCTAAACATGTAGCGGAAGCTGCTAAAGCAGAGTCGGAAATTGCTAAAAATGAAGCGATTGTTGCTAAAGCTAGTGCGGAGCGCGCAAGAGATGAAGCCATAGCTAGAGCAGAGGCTGCAGAAGCTGCCGCATTAGAAGCTGCCGCATTAGAAGCTGCTAATAAGTTTACAGCTCCAGATTCGAGAGTATCAGGCGTACAAAGTACCTCTTTGGATTCTGATGACAGAATATTCGATAACAACTCTAATAGTTATAACAAACTCAAAGTTTATGCTAATGAGTTAGATGGCAGAGCTTCCTTAAAACCAATCGATATAATGCTAAAAGGCACTGATGGTGGTGCTACTGATAAGACTTATGGTACGAGTAATAATGGTTTTAAAGAATATAAAAATGATATATCGTTTGAAGGACGTTTAAGTAATACGGTCCATAAAAGAAATTTTAGTTACTCTTCGGTATATAAAAACTTTGATGATCAGATGCAGATTGGTCATATATTTGGTGATATCAAAAGCGGTACAATTGCTTCAGCATACAATAAAAACTTATCTACCACCTATGTACAAGGTAATGCTACCAACCTTAGTGACATGGACAAGTTGGCCAATATCAATGAAGGTAAAGCCAACTATAAAGGGGTGGCTACCTATGTAGAAGGCGGGAAAATCGCAGTCGACGGTACTTCTAAGTTTGACGTCGACTTCGTCGCTAAATCAGTGAAAGGTGAGCTAAACTTTGCTGATAAACAAGTAGATATTGCTGCAGATATCTCTAACAATACATTTGCTAGTAAAAAAGGTGCAGCTGTTAATACCGTTGGCGGTTTCTATGGTAAAGGTGCGGGTTTACTAGGTGGTGTCTATGAAAGAGAAATCCCAGGTACTAATTATATTAAAGGAACTTATGGCGCTACTAAGTTAGATCCAACGGTAGAAGTGGTTCCAGATCCTACAGAATCTAAAATGACAGGTTTCCAGTCAACTGCATTAAGTAGTAAAGAGAAGACTCTACCTTTTGGTCTAGGCAAATTGGATAATGCAATTGGTTATGTGCAGATTCGTGATGATAAGTCTGATTTTAAGCAGACAGAGAACAAAGACGGTAGCATTGTTCCTATCGATAACCGTGAGGGCGATAACTTTACCAATTTTAATACTGGAGTTGTCCGTGGCGATATGGTTAAGCCAGAAAGTGTATTAACAGCTATAGCAGTATCTCTCACCAATAATGGGTCAGTAACAGTAGATGCAGGTAAAGGTGGCTCTAATCCAACTTTTAAATATAATGCGGTCTACAAAAACTTTGACAACCAAATGCAAGTAGGGCATGTCTATGGTAATTTTGACTCATTGGCTGGGGAGGTCTCACGAGCAGCCAACGTTTATGTACAAGGCTACTTAACTTCTCAAGCGGGTATGGATAATCTAAAGAATATTAATGATGGCAAGGCGCAATATAATGGGGTGGCCACTTATATTGAAAATATCCATCTAGCAGATAATGCCTCTACTGCTCCAGTTAATGGCACTTCCGCTTTCAATGTTGATTTTGTTAATGGTTCAGTAGATGGCACGTTGTCATTTACAGGTACGGGTTATAAATACATGCCTGCTGGCAGTGAAATAAAAATTGACGCCACTATCACAGGCAATACTTTTGCTAGTAATGCAGGTGGTATCGATACCGCTGGTGGGTTCTATGGAGAAGGCGCTAAGTTTTTAGGTGGTATCTATCAGGATGCATCAGTACAAGGTGGTAAGGGAACGATAGCTGGTACTGGAACCAAGTTCCAAGGAACATTTGGCGCTGAAAAGCAATAAGTTAATATGACTGTATAAAACAAAAAGAAAGCGTCCTAGGGCGCTTTTTTGCTCGATTAAGTTTTTAAAGTCATTTACGATGGATAAGCTTTAAGACTAAACAAATGTAATATGGTAAGGATACCTATGAATAATCAATATATGCGTAAACCGCTCACCATGTCGATTTTGTTATCAATGATAGCGGTGTCTCTACCAGCTATAGCAGATACAAGTACTTCAATAGTAGAGCCTGAGCTTGACCAAGCAGCCGAGCTTGTCAAAAGACAGAACCAAACTTCTGTATCAGACCCTACCGCTCCCTCCACCGCCATATCAGATGCAGAAGCGCAAGATGCAATCAGAAGTCGTCAGCAGCTGGCAACGGCAAGCGCTTATAATTTAGCCACACTGATGGCAGATCCGGTAAAGTTTAGCCAATTTTTAAATACAGCGCTTGCCGCTCAAGATATGGAAACCGTCAAAGCATTATTACCGCACTATAAAACTCTAAAAAGTAATGATCCGATGCTGATCAAGTTTGCTGATGCACTTGTATATCGAAGTGAAGCTAAGAACAGACAAGCGATAGCCATTTATCGCGAAATGCTAGCAGCAGACCCAGACTTTCATCCTGTACGTCTAAATATGGCTATTGCCATGCAAGCCGATAAGCAATATGCAGCTGCTAAAGAACAGTTTTTAAAGCTGCAGTCGGTAGATCTTCCTGTACCTATTATGGCTCGAGTTAAAAATTCATTGTCTCAAATCCAGAGTTCAGAAAAATGGCAGTTTAATGCCTCTGCAAGCTACGTAAGAGATAACAATATTAACGATGCACCGTCGAAGACTATCCAATCTCAGTTAGGTAAGTCTGTTGAGCAACAATCAGCTAACGGGATTCAGGTCTCTGGTAGTGCCAATAAACGCTTCAATCTGCCCAACAATTTCTACGCCACTGTAGGTGGTAATGCCTCCTTAAAAGGTTATTGGGACGAAACTGACTATAATGACTATCTGCTGACTGCCTCTACTGGTGTCGGCTACGATGATGCCAAAAATGATGTTTCGCTCACGCCGTTTATCACCAAGCGCTATTATGATGAAGAACCTTATAGTCTACGTAAAGGGGTAACGATTAGTGGCTCACGCTGGGTCAAACCAAAGCTTAAGCTATCTGCCACGACTATTTTTTCTAACGAAACTTTTGAAGATGATAGCAATGCAAATCGTGAAACAGATGGGCGATTCCTTGGGTTAAATGCTTTTTATATTAAAGATGCCAAAGAATATTTTTATGGAGGTTTAGGCAACTATAGAAATGATGTACCGCAGTCTAGCATCATTAGTTATGATCGTAACTCAATTAACGGCGGTTGGGGTCGTGAATGGAAAAAAGGTCTCTCAACGTTGACGACAGCGGGTTATGGTATTAAAAAATATGATGATCCTGCAGAGGGATTAGCAGGTGGCGCCTTGAAAGGTTACTATGATGCGGTTGGTGGTGAATCAGGCTCGAAACGAGAAGACAAAACGGCTTCCTTAGGGTTGCAAGTTTGGAAACGTGATTTTACCTTATGGGGACTGACGCCGCGGTTGGTATTTGATTATGAAACAACCTCAAGTAACTTTGCTTATTATGATGATCGTGATGAAAAATCAGCGACGGTATTATTAACCAAAACTTTTTAGGGCTACCGATTTGATAGGTTATCCTCATAAAAAAACCTCGCCACGATAGCGAGGTTTTCTAATTTAACAGCAGTAATTAAAAAGTGCTTATTGATCTAAGTTCATTTCCATTTCTTTAAACTTCGCTGAGACTGAGGCTTTTGGACCACCTGTCATAATACTTACAGCAAAGATGGCAATAGTACTTAGGATAAAGCCTGGAACGATAGCGTATAACCAGCTATTTAGTGCCATACCATTCATCTGGAAAGGACCATAGATCCATAAGATGACAGTTAATGCACCAACGACCATACCAGCAACCGCACCGTTTCGGTTCATACCGCGCCAGATAAGACTGAAAATAACCAACGGTCCAAATGCCGCACCAAATCCTGCCCAAGCGTTAGAAACCAAACTTAATACAGAGCTTTCAGGATTAGAAGCCAGCAAAATAGCAACGACGGCGACCACGATAACTGAAAGACGACCGACCATTACTTGGCGGGCTTCTGGTGCATCTCTATCAAAAAACAGCTTGTACACATCTTTAGTTAATGAGCTTGATACGACCAATAGCTGTGATGAGATCGTACTCATGATCGCAGCTAAAATAGCGGCTAACAAGAAGCCTGAAACTAATGGCGTGAATAAGAACTGGGTGAATACTAAGAAGATAGTTTCAGGATCATCTAAAGTCATTGCTGTTTTTTGTACATAGGCACGACCTGCAAAACCAGTCATCAATGCACCGATTAGACTCACAATCATCCAGCTCATACCAATGTTACGTGCCGTTGGTATATCTTTGACTGAGCGAATAGCCATAAAGCGTACAATAATATGCGGCTGCCCAAAGTACCCCAAACCCCAAGCCATTAACGAAACAATACCAAGGATCGTCATACCACTGGTGACATTAAGTAAGCTTGGATCAATGTTCCTGACCGCCTCAGTTGTGGCTGAAATTCCGCCAAGATCAGTAAAGGCTACAACAGGTACGATAACCATCGCAAATAGCATGATAATGCCCTGTACAAAGTCAGTCATTGACACTGCTAAAAAGCCGCCAAATAGAGTATAGGCGACAACCACACCAGCAGTCACCCACAAACCTGTGGTATAAGATAAGTTGAGTGAGCTTTCAAACAGTTTACCACCACCAACTAAGCTAGCTGCTGTATAAACAGTAAAGAATAAAATAATTACAACTGCTGAGATAACACGCAGCATATGCGACTTATCTTCGAATCGATTTGCAAAGTAGTCAGGTAATGTGATGGCATTATCTGCAATTTCAGTGTAAACACGTAAGCGCGGTGCCACGATGATATAGTTTAAAAATGCACCCAATGTCAAACCGAGGGCAATCCAGATACTCACGACGCCATCGGCATACATATAACCCGGTAAACCAAGTAATAACCAACCGGACATGTCTGATGCGCCAGCGGATAAAGCGGTTACCGCAGGACCGAGACTACGACCACCAAGCATATAGCCTTCGGTATCATTGGCTTGCTTAAAATAAGCATAAACCCCAATCCCGATCATCACTAAGAAATAGGCGCCAAGTGATATCAGCACGCCACTAGAAACTCCGTTCATATAAATAGTCCTTAACCAACGTTGTTGGCTGTCATTATTTTTAACGAGAAAAATTAAGTCTTGCAAGACGATGTTTAGAAACAATATCTAAAGACAAAAAAAGCCATTAAGTAGGACATAATGGCTTTTATTCAATATCTTCTGTTAGTTTTATATGATTGATGCTGTTTCAGGACCAATAATTATCAAACAATGTTGTATAGAAAAGGGCAAATACACTTCTGTGTTAAATGCCATCATCTCTACCACTTGCCAAATATTAATCGCTTATATAACCAATCATTTAAAACCATTAAACCTACTGTTTACTATCATATATTACTAGAGATATTCAATATATGATTATCAGTGCCAGTTGGGTAAAATTATGTTATAAAAAACGTCAGAGGCATTATAACGTATGAGCGTCATAAATGCTAACTCAGTATCTTTCAGCAAGTAATATTTTAGAAAGTTATTTTATCTTAGCTATTCAACCACACTAGACTAGGAGTTTTTATTGAATAATGGTGCTATTTAATAGCACCATTATTCAATGGGTGCTAGCAAATCTAATAGCGCAGTTACACTGTTTGATTGGGTCAGTTTTGGGTTGATTACCACGCCTAAATGACGCTGTAATTCGATATTATCTGCCATATCAATACGCTCTAAGTCTTGGCTAATCATCGTTTGCGGCAATACTGACCAACCAAGTCCTACAGACACCAGCATCCGAATAGATTCAAGTGGGTTGGTGCTCATGGTGGCATAAGGCTTTAGATTGTGTTTGGCAAATTCAGCCAAGGTAATTTGACTGGTAAAGGTATTGGCAGATGGCAAGATAGCAGGGTAACGTGCCAATTGCTCTAGTGTCACATTAGATTTACTGGCCAAAGGTGATAAGGTACCAGTCATAAAGTAAAGTGGATCTGACCATAGGGTATGATAGGTTAAACGCTTGTCATAGACGGGTGGCAGGGTCAAAAAGGCTAGAGATAAGTCACCATCAAGTACCGCTTTATGTGCGGTTTCTGAATCGACGAAATGTACCTCTAGCTGTACGGCAGGATAGGCTTGGATAAAATGCTTAAGAACAGGGGCGAGATGGTGTAAGCCTATATGATGGCTAGTACCAATGACAAGTTTGCCGGATACAATATGCTTAGAGTGCTGTAGATTGATTTTAAAGTTTTCGTAGTCTTCAAGCCATCGTTTGGCATGAGGTAGCATCTCACTGGCTGCTTGAGTTGGGACAATACCGCGACCCACCGTATCAAATAACGTGATATTAAACTCATCTTCTAAGTTTTTGATGCGTTTACTGACCGCAGGCTGAGTAATAAAAAGCTTTTCTGCTGCACCCGAAATACTACCTGTATTCATCACAGTCACGAATGTCGTCAAATTTGTGGTATTCACACCGATGTCCTTAGCTACATAACGAGCTATAAATAAAAGTTGGCTGACCCAATCATAATGTATTAGAAATAAAAGTTTGCAACTATGAAAGAATCATCAATTATTATTATAGGATTAGCCTGCTATAATCACAAGACATCGAAACGTATTTTAGACATATTTATTGTATTTACTTGATAATCTGCGCCACAAATCTTATTTTAGGCATCAATTATCGCAACCGTTAGTAAGTAACAGATAAAAACCTAGCACACTATGGGTTTAATAAATGAAAAATATAGTCATTAGCCACTAAAAAGGATAGCAATATGGCCGGTCAAACGTTATATGACAAACTTTGGAATGCTCACGAAGTCACCAAGCGTGATGATGGTTCGAGCCTGATTTATATCGACCGCCATTTGCTACATGAAGTGACAAGTCCGCAAGCATTTGAGGGTTTGGAATTGGCTAATAGAGCGCCGTGGCGTCTGTCGGCTAATATTGCAAGCCCTGACCATAACGTACCGACAGTCACCAAAGAGCGCTCAGAAGGTGTGGCAGGTATCAAGGATAAGGTCTCGCGCTTACAAGTACTGACCTTAGATGAAAACTGCAGCAAATTTGATATCGCTGAGTTTACGATTAATGATGCTCGTCAAGGGATCTTGCATGTCGTCGGTCCTGAGCAAGGCCTAGTATTGCCTGGTATGACCGTTGTTTGCGGAGATTCTCATACCGCGACTCATGGGGCACTTGGCTGCTTAGCACACGGTATCGGTACCTCTGAGGTTGAGCACGTATTGGCAACCCAGTGTTTGATTCAAAAGAAATCAAAGAATATGCAAATCCGCGTCACGGGTGAGCTTGGCGCTGGCGTAACCTCAAAAGATGTGGTGCTTGCTATCATTGCAAAAATCGGTACTGCTGGCGGAACAGGGCATGCGATTGAATTTGCTGGTCAAGTATTTGAAGACATGAGCATGGAAGGTCGTATGACCGTCTGTAATATGGCGATTGAAGCGGGCGCACGCGTGGGTATGGTTGCAGTCGATGATACGACGATTGACTATGTTAAAGGTCGTCCATATGCGCCGAACGAGTCACAATGGCAGCAAGCAGAAGCTTACTGGCGTACTTTTTACTCAGATGATGACGCTGTGTTTGATAGCGTGATTGAGATTGATGGTAGCCAAATTGCACCGCAAGTGTCTTGGGGTACGTCACCTGAAATGGTGGTTGATATCACCCAGTCAGTGCCAACGCCTGATCAAGCGATTGATGAAGCGCAAGAAGAAGGGTGGTTGCGTGCTTATACTTATATGGGTTTGGAGGCGGGTCAAAAAATTACCGATATTCAACTTGATCGTATTTTTATTGGCTCTTGTACCAACTCGCGTATTGAAGATTTGCGTGATGCCGCCGCCGTGATCAAAGGTCGTAAAGTAGCGGATACTATCAAAGAAGCGATTGTCGTTGCTGGCTCTGGGCAAGTGAAACTTCAAGCGGAAGCAGAAGGTCTAGATGCTTTATTTACGGATGCTGGTTTTGAATGGCGTGAGCCTGGCTGCTCGATGTGTCTTGCGATGAATGCTGATAAGCTTGAACCACAAGAGCATTGCGCCTCGACATCCAATCGCAACTTTGAAGGTCGTCAAGGTAATGGTGGTCGTACGCATCTGGTCAGTCCAGCAATGGCAGCGGCAGCAGCATTGGCAGGTCACTTTGTTGATGTGCGAACTTTTTAGTTATTACGCGTCATTTAATAATAAGCACAATATCGATAGGAAATACTATGCAAGCTTATAACACCCAAAAAGGTATCGTTTGCCCACTTGATCGCGCAAACGTTGATACCGACCAGATTATCGCAAAACAATTTTTAAAGTCTATTAAGCGTACCGGTTTCGGCGTCAATTTATTTGATGATTGGCGTTATCTGGATGAAGGGTATCCGGGACAAGACAATAGCACACGTGTTATCAATCCTGACTTTATTTTAAATAAACCACGCTATCAAGGTGCTACTATTTTGCTAGCCCGCCGAAACTTTGGCTGCGGATCAAGCCGTGAACATGCTCCTTGGGCGCTTTCAGAGTATGGCTTTCGTACAGTCATCGCACCAAGCTTCGCTGATATTTTTTATAACAACTGTTTTAAAAATGGCATGCTACCGATTGTATTGGATGAAGAAATCGTTGATAGCCTAATGAAAGCTACGTTTGCCAACGAAGGCTATGAGCTGACTGCAGATCTTGAGCGTCAGGTGGTCATCACCCCAACTGGCGAAGAGTATGCGTTTGAAGTCGATGACTTCCGTAAGCATTGCCTATTAAATGGTCTTGATGATATTGGACTGACGTTGCAGCAAAGCGATGCTATTAAAGAATACGAGCAAAAAATGATGCAAAAAACGCCTTGGATATTTAATGAAGTCAGAGCCTAGTGTTTAAGCATGAAATAAAACCGCTAATGGCAAACGATTAATAACGAATATGAATCGCCATAAAAACGAGCTTAGCGCTAATACAGCGTTGAGTTATGGCGACTAAGTGGCTAAAATGAACGGTAATCTATTCTTATATTATATATTTCCATCTGATAAATAGTAGCCACCATTATGAATAAAATACGTTTTGCGGTATGGACAAGTACGGCTATTGCTATAACCTTATTATCTGGTTGTCAGGCATTGACAGGCTATCAACAGATAGATAAAGCAGAAAGCGCAAAGGTATGGACGGGTACTATTAAGCCCATTGCTGGCGAGGTAAATATTGCCTGTGTCGGCACCTACCACTGTGAGATTGTAAAGATAGATCGCACGATGGTGATATCGCCTGAAAATCACAAACCTGTGAATGCCACCATGGTGGTTGCGATGCATGCTGCGAGCCAAAACAATAAAACTCGCACAAGAAATAAGCATTCTCAAGCTGCTATGACGATGGATATGACGCCGCTTATTCATAATAATGCCATTAAGATTGTGCCATTGTCAGCGTCTGCTATGCCAAATCTTATTAACTATTATGCTCGGGTTAAACCCGCTAAACGTGAAGTGCACGTTAATTTTTATCCAGAAAATAATCTAGGCTATGTCGAGCGTTTTGCTATGATTCATGACTTTGCTGGCCCAGGCACTTATCAGCTGCGTGCTTATCAAAAAAAGTCTGGCCAGAACTCCGGTAGCTTGTTAGATACAGCATCGCCAGAGCCTTTATGTGTTGAGCTTTATCAAGGCAATACCGTGCAGCGCCGCTTTTGCAAGCAGATTGGCACTGAGCATCAAGGAGAGTTTGTAGAAACTGGTATCGCTAAGGCGGCATCAGTGCCATCAAAAGTAAAGGTAAAAGCCAAAGTATAATTATTAAAAGCCTGTCGTTATTAGCTACAAACAAAAGCAAGTATAAAATAAGTCATAGAAATATAAATTTACTCAACCTCAAGGACCAGTATGGCAACGATTTTAACATTAGCGGGCGATGGTATTGGCCCTGAAATCATGACTCAGGCCATTGATGTGCTGAACGCTGTCAATGATAAGTTTGCGGTAGGTTTGACCCTTGAGTCTGGATTGATCGGCGGTGTGGCAGTTGATGCAACAGGTGAACCCTTGCCAGAAGAGACGCTACAACGTGCACGCGCAGCAGATGCAGTGTTATTAGGTGCAGTTGGTGGTCCTAAGTGGGATGGTATCGAACGTAGTAAACGTCCTGAGCGCGGTTTGCTAAAAATCCGTAGTGAGCTTGGTTTGTTTGCCAATCTGCGTGTAGCCAAACTTTATCCGCAGCTTGTGAATGCTTCAAGCATTAAACCTGAGATTATCTCAGGTCTAGACTTGCTGATCGTGCGTGAACTGACTGGTGGTATTTATTTTGGTGAGCCGCGCGGTATTCGTACACTAGAAAATGGTGAGCAGCAAGGCTATAACACCATGGTGTATAGTACCAGCGAAATCAATCGTATCGGCAAAGTTGCTTTTGAATTGGCGCAAACACGCGCGCAAGCAGCAGGAACCGCTGCCAAAGTCTGCTCTATCGACAAAGCCAATGTATTGGAAGTTACTGAGCTTTGGAAACAGACCATGATTGAATTACAGCAGTCAGAATATAGCGATGTGGCGTTATCTCATATGTATGCTGACAATGCCTGTATGCAGCTGATTAAAGACCCTAAACAATTCGATGTTATGGTCACTGGCAATTTATTCGGCGATATCTTATCTGATGAAGCGGCGATGCTGACGGGTTCTATTGGCATGCTGCCATCAGCCAGCCTTGACGAAGCGGGCAAAGGCATGTATGAGCCTTGTCATGGTTCAGCGCCTGATATCGCAGGACAAGATATAGCCAATCCACTAGCGACCATTTTATCGGTCGCTATGATGTTACGTTATACTTTTAAACAAGAAGCAGCAGCACAAGCGATTGAACAAGCGGTCAGTGATGTGCTTGATGATGGTTTACGTACGGTTGATATCTTGGATCGCAGCGAAGCTGGACTTATACAAGTCGGTTGTCAGCAAATGGGGCAAGCCGTATTGGCAAAACTGATTTAATAGAGATTACTTTATCATAATCTGAATTTTTGAAAATTTATAATAATGAACCCATAATTTGCTAAGCAAGTTATGGGTTTTTTACTGTCCGCTTTTAGAGAAGATAAGCGTTCGCTAATGTTAACGTCTTTAAACAGAAAGCTGCATAAAAGCATTTGTTTTAACACAGATACTGCAGTCTAATGCGCTTATTAACACAATGCTGTTATATGCTCACATGGGAATATGTCACCATAGCTTATCTATAACTGGTTTAGATAAATTAATATCTACTGGCTCAATCCACATTGTAAAATCAGTCCTATACTAGTCATAGGATTTTTGACATGGACATATGGTATGTTGAACTAATTATATAATCCTAATTGGGCATTAATGGTAATAATTTTATAATTACTTATAAGTTGTTTGTAATAAAAAATATAACTTAACAAATTGGAGTAATACATGTATCAATTGACCAAAATCAGCACGGCAATCGCAGCGCTTGGTCTATCGACCATTTTATTTATGGGGCAAAGTATTGCAGTAACGAGCGATGTCAAAAATGACACGGTCGAAGGAAGCGCAAAAGGTACTGCCACTAAGAGCACAGAGTCCAATAATCCAAATCAAGTAATTATTGATACCAACGATGTCAGCCCAGTAACCAATGGCGTAAGTCAAAAAGTTGCTGGTAAAAGTAAGACAGCAGTATCGTTGAATAAGTATTTACCGACCATAAAATATACCACTGAAAATCTACCAATGGAGGCGCAAAAGGTAAATAGTGCTACTTGGAAACAAGGTATGAAGAGAAACCGTGATACTACCACTAAGCTGCAAGCTCTATTAAACTGGCATCAAAACGGCGTTGGTGCAGTTGATGGCTATTGGGGAAAGAACTCTCGTAAGGCGATGCAGGCTTTTCAGATGGCAAATGGGTTGGCAGTGACCGATACATTAAATATTGAGACGTGGCAGGCATTGACCAAGAATGATAAGCTTATGGCACAACCGGTATTGGTCAACTATCAGCTCACTGATGCAGATATCAATATAAAAACCACGGTTATTCCAGCAGGAGTAGAAGCCAAATCCAAGCTTGAAGGGATGTACTATGAAACTGTCATTGAAGGTTTGGCAGAAAAGTTTCATATCAGTGAAAATTATCTTAAGGCGCTCAATCCTAATGCTAAATTTGCAGTAGGCGAAACTATTACTGTTTACAATCCAGGCAATCCTAATATCAAACCTGTTAGTCGAGTGGTTGCTGATAAGACTACCGAAACATTGTATGCATATGATGATAAAGGCATCTTGGTTGCTAGCTATCCAACCACAGTAGGAAGTACAGCGACGCCATCACCAACAGGTACGCATACAGTTGCAGTTAAGGTACACGAGCCTAATTATACTTATACAGCAGAGAACGGCAGCAAGTCTATTTTACCACCCGGTCCTAACAACCCTGTAGGGTCAGTATGGATTGGACTCAGTAAGCCGTCTTATGGGATTCATGGTTCGCCTGATCCTGCTCGTATCAGTCGTCAGGCATCAGCAGGGTGTATACGTCTAACCAATTGGGATGCGCTTGCATTACTTGGCGTGATACAAAGTGGTGCAACTGTTGAATTCAAATAACGGCTAAATTCTAGACAAAAAAATACCGCTGATATCTAGCGGTATTTTTTATGGTAAAAACCATATTAACTTACTAAAATATGATAGGCAATAATGAGTAGGTTAGCAGTATCATTATTATTATCAGTTAAACCACTCAAGCATTATACATATGCTCTTATAACTATCTTAGTAGATAAGAATTTAGTTTTTACCACGATAAGTAATGCGACCTTTAGACAAATCATAAGGTGTCATCTCAACCTTAACTTTATCACCAGTCAAAATTCGGATGTAATGCTTACGCATCTTACCTGAGATGTGCGCAATAATTTCGTGTCCGTTTTCTAAACGAACTTTAAACAAAGTATTTGGAAGGGTGTCAATGACTTCGCCTTCAAATTCAATAATCTCGTCTTTTGCCATAATTTGTATCATCAATCAATTTAAAATAAGCCCATATTATACGTAAGTTAGCAGATTAAAGCAATACGAAACCTGATTTTTACTTGACAGCCTGTAAGTGATATGTATGCCAGATTATATGGATTTAATCAGGAAGGTTGAGCCAAATAGGCGTGAGCGGCGCATCGGGCAGTAAGGTTTGAAAATGCTCAGGATAATAGGCATTAATGAAATACAAGCCATCACCTGAAGCAGTTGGTGGTGCTATTGTCCGATCTTTTTCAGCCAAAATCTTTAAGAAGTCAGCCGGTTCTAACTCGTGTCTGCCGATCGCATATAACGTGCCCATCAGGTTTCGCACCATATGGTGCAAAAATCCATCAGCTTGAATATCGAAGACGATAAACTGACCATGAGTAAAAAGATTGGCATGGCTAATATGGCGCACGGGCTGATTAGATTGACAAGCGGCAGCACGGTAGCTACTAAAATCATATGTACCAACGATATCAGATGCTGCAAGCTGCATGGCTTTTAGGTCAAGCGGCTCGTGAATATGTGTCACTTGATGGTTGAGGATGGCAGGTCGCTGAGTTTGATTGAGAGTAATGTAACGATAACGACGAGCAATTGCGGCAAAACGCGCATGAAAGTCAGCAGGCATCGGCTGAACCCAGCGTAAAGCGATATCATCAGGCAAAAGACTATTTACACCACGCAGCCAATTGTGCGTTGGTCGATAAGCATGAGTAACAAAATGTGCAATCATATTGCCAGCATGAACACTTGAGTCTGTGCGCCCTGCAGCAATCACTTCTACTGGTTCATTGGCAACAGTACTAATGGCGGTCTCTAACGCTTCTTGTACGCCAAGTACCTCTCTTTGGCGTTGCCAACCATGATAGTGAGTGCCCAAAAATTCAATAGCAATGGCTAAGGTATAAGTTGGGCGCTTTGCTTCGCTGTTTTCAGTTATGGACATGGTCATTTTGGAACTTATACAGAGTTTGTGAGTGATAGTTTAACGTTTTTTGATACTGGTACCCGTTTGCTGGACGTTATTTAACCAGCGTTGTCGACGCCTTGCTGGGCTATCGTAGCGTAGCAGTAACCACAGTAAGCGTGCATAAATGGCTGGAATGGTTAAACGACCACCTGCAATCACTTGATGATCGTATTGCCAACTGCCAGCAGCATAGGTGTCACTTACGCCGCCAAACGGCGATTGGCTAGCGCATACGACCATATGACCTTTTTCATAAGCCAGTTGCAAGGCTTCTGCCAACTCTACTGAATAAGGAACGTTGCCAGCACCATAGCCTAATAAAATAATGCCACAAGGCGGCTGTGATAATAAGGCGCGCAGCTGTTGGTTTAATGCGTCGGTTGCATTGGGCAAGCAGTACAACGCATGAACGTAAGCGTGCTCGGCACGAACTGCAATATCAGCACTAATATCTTGTTGGTCATCAAGCCAATGCTGCCGACGAGTATCTGGTAAGCTTTTGACATAGCTATTGGCAGGATAAGCCGCTCTAGAGTGACCAGTAAATGCCATAAAGTCATGGCTATGTATTTTTTGCACCGTTTGCGCTGGCCATGATTCGCCGCCGAAGGCAATCTTCACCCCAGATTCACCTACACTTGCTAGCGTTAACGAGTCAGTAAGGTTGTTCCAAGCATCACTCTGTGCATCTACTTTATAAGAGTGCAGTTCCTCACTATCTAGGAGCGGACGCATACTACCAGTAACGACAATACAAATATCGCTACCTGCAAAGGCTTCTGCTAAGAACGCTCCCAAATAACTGAGTGTATCCGTGCCCGTAATTAACACAAAACGTCTACTGCCTTGTTGATATGTCGACAATAAAAGTTGGTAAAAATGCACAAAATCACTGGGTGTAAACTGACTGCTGTCTTTAATCAGAGTATTGTGAAGCCAAGCAATGGGCGATAGATTAAGCGCATTATCCGATTCTGCCAGTAGTTGCTGCAAAGTTGGCAAAAAAACCTCTGCTGATAGCGGCGCTAATGGACGACCATAACTCCCAAAAGTGCCGCCAGCATAAATAAGTTGGATAGGTACAGGGATTGTATTTGTCATAGATGAGTGCACTGTATTGGTTTTAAATTACATAGACGATAGAGCAGAATTATTGAAAGAGAAATCATTGCTAGAGAAGAGATAGAAAAAGCACCATTATTCTAAATGCAGCGAGTATTCTAAGTGGCTAGAATACTCGCTATCACACCATTTATTTTAAGCAGTGCGATCAAGCAATCGTTGTGCTTGCTGCTGCTGTTCATCATTACCTTTAGCAATGACTTCATTAAGTAGGCGTTTGGCGCTATCATATTCGCCAAGCTGCACGTATTGACCTGCTAAATCTAGTGTGACTTGATTGCTGTCTAAGGATTTAACAAAATCAAAGTCTGCTGCGAACCGTGACGAAAAATCTTCAGTAGTGCTAGTGTCGGCTGCAGGAGCTATATCAATAGCATTGTCGAGATGAGTATTGGCATATTCGCTATCAACCTCAACTGGCGTGCTTGCTGTTGTAGACTCTGATAAAGATAAAGAATCAAAGTCAAAATCATCATCTATTACCGTATCATCATCGAACATCAGAGTAGTAGAGGCACTGCTAGAAGCGTCGGACTCATTTTTCATGATATCTATTTCTTCAGCGCTTGTATCTTCAATATTTGCATCTTCAATACTGATATCTTCGAAACTAAAATCTTCAAAATTATCTTCGACAATAGAATGCTGAATTTCTATTTGCTCTGGCGTCTCATTCGACACATCATCACTGTGTAAAGATAAGGTCAGATGGTCATCATCTAAATAAGTTGTCTCTGTTGTGACAGGCGCATTATTGATAACGTTATTGGTATCGTCATCACTGTCTAACTCTAAGACAAAGTCATCTTCTAATGATAACTCATTTAAGCTGCTGTTAAAACTATCGTCGGTAGCGTCATTGGTGGGAGCCTCTGTAGATGCAAGACTGTGCTCAGATAATTCAAAATCAAAATCGCTGTCAGTACTAGGACTATTATCAGTGTCGCTGTCAGTGTTTATAGCCACAGTTGCAGGCGTCAAAATATCTTCATCTACTACATCAAACGTGGTGACAGGTGCCGGGTTATTACTAGTATGGACAGGTTTATTAGTGCCATCTTCTAAATCACTCAGACTAAGATCAAACGCTTGCTCAATATCATCGAAATTATTATCATCAAAAGCATTCGAAGCTACTAAGGTTTCATTAGTAGCCTCTGACAAGTCGTTTTTGTATTCAACATTTTGAACCGTATTAGTATCAAGGGTTGGACTATTGCTGCTCGCTTTATTGGTCGGTAAATCGAAATCTAAACTTTCAAATCCAGCATCTTCGCTTTTGTCTGCTAACATAGTTTGTTTAGTGACTTGGTTTTGTTCTTCAGTCAGCAAAGCTTTTAACTCATCAGCTTGTGCGATACTTTTGTCATCATTATTTGCTTTGATAGCATCATAGACTTTATTGAAATTCTCAGACTCATCTATCGTGGCATATACCGCAAGGAGCTTGAGAGATAATTGGCTATCATTTGGCTTTTCGCTTAAGCCGCGATTGAGCGTTTCAATCGCTTTATCATAGCGCTGTTGATCCATAAAACGTTGAGCAATCTCAATATGATCAAACTTTTTCTCATGATTGATAGCTGTTTGAGTAGGCGTACTTCTAGAAGCAGCATGCTTCGATAAGGGCTCAATTTTGCCAGTATTTGTACTCAAATGCTCTGATGGCTTTTGCGCTTTGTTTTTGCGCATGACCAAGACCGCAACGAGTAAAATAACCACCAATCCGGCGATGATATATAGCATATTGTCCATAGTTACTCCCACGCCTACGATCAGAGCTGCTTGCATTGATCTGTTAGGCAGTTATTGATTGCGTAATTTTTTGAGACGAGCTTGCAGCTCAGCCAGTTTTTGATTTTGTAATTGTAATTTGCGAGTATAGCTCTCAAGCGTACCACTAGTTTTTGATAACTGCTGCGCTTGCGATGCGGTACTTTGTCTTGATGATTTAAGCAGGTCTAACACTTCCATGCTAAGTCCGTTACCCGTTGCCATGCCTGCTTTGGTTTTAGTGCCATCTGCGCTGCCTTCATGACCAGGAGCAAGGACAGAAAACTGCGCCTTTGGTAAAAATTGAGTCTTAGTGGTCGCCGGCTTTTCAGTATGTTTTGTTGCTTGCGTATTGGCACCTTTGGACACAGGATTTGATGCAGTTGGTTTTTTTGCGACAGGTGTATTGGCGCTTCTATATTGCCTTTGAGCACTGATAGCAGCTTCAAGTTTTTGCTGTGAAGGTAGCGCATCATAATTAGGTAAACTCAACTGTGCATCTGCTTTTAATTGATTAGCGTTTCTATTGATAAAAGCGTCAGGATTTTGCGTCTGAATTTCTTTCATGACGGTTTGAACGTCGATATTGTTCTTCTCTGCAATTTGCTGGGCAATCACCCACAAGTTATCGTTACGCTGCACGGTATAATTGATCTCGCTACTAGCTGAATTATCTGATACTTGCCTTGAAGTGTTTTTTGCTGCGGCCGACGTTTTAGGCGTCACTGCTTTCTGCCAGGCATTCGAGTTAGGGGGAATATTGTTGAGTGGGGCTGTAGCGACCATATTATTACTATCATTTGGAATAATAGCTTTATTTTTATTGGTGAAAGCTGCTTCATTCGGCGTCAGGGTTTTAGGCGCCATAGGACTAGCAACCATCATATCTGTATTGCTTTGACTCTTCGGCTGTATCTGACGAGTAATTTGTATGTTTAAAATATCGAGCTGTTTATCAGTCTCGCTAGTAGCAGAAAGCGTACTATTTGATGAGACGGTTAAAGCTGTATTATTGTCATTATTTGCGCCCGCCATGACACTATTGTTTGTCATATCAACAGGATTATTTAATCGACCGTTTTCTAAACGGCTAGGCGCATAGGTTGTGATATTGCTTTGTGTCGTTGTTGCAACTGCTGTTGGTAAGCCAGAGGGTATAGTCGTTGCCTGAACGCTTGGTATTTGTGAGCTTGACGCTTGGATACTTGGCGTTTGAATAACAGGTACTCGTATATTAGGCGATTGAACATTGCGCTCGGGTAATGTTGCAGCCTTTAGTGTAGGTTTCGATGAACCAGATGATAATAAAGGTGGCGGTGCACCATTTCTAACCGTCAATGGCTGCGCGTTAGTTGTAGAAACCACGGGTAAATTAGGCTTTTTTGCGCCTGTTACGATATTTTTAGAAGTCGCAATCGGTAAGCTGTCATTAAGTGGCATCAGTAATGTTTTTGGAATAACATTACGCTGATTGCCATCATTAATTGCTAGAACCACATCAGCAAAGGGTTTGGACATAGGCTTGGTGGTGGTAATAAAAACTTGACCACTTGTAGCTGAAGTCGGATGAAAGCGTACGATCATGGAATCAGTTGGCGTTAGACCCATTTGCTGATAAATGGCAGAATTTGCCAAACTGGCTGAAAAGTCAGTGTTTTCAATATCAGTGACCATAATACTGGCAACTAAAGGTTCGTGCTGAGCTGAAATAACAACTGTTTTGCCAATGTTTGCTGCTTGGGCGCTAGATACTAAGGCTGCATAACTTATTGAATAAAACAATGCCATCGATACTGCGCGATGTATGCTAGTCAAGCGATAAGATAAATGACAAGACATATGCAGCCCTTTGGAGTAAAAGTTGTCTGTGTTGTTATAACAAAATACTGTTTAGTTTACCAGTTTATTCCACTGCTGTTGTGACCAATAGTTCAATTGCATGTTTAATATTTACACACATCAGTCAACTTTTTTATCAAGCAGCATGGCATCACCATAACTAAAAAATCGATACTCGGATTCGATGGCATGTTGATAAGCTTCTTCAATAGATTTTTTTGTCGCAAATGCGGACACTAGCATCAGCAATGTAGACTTTGGCAAGTGAAAATTGGTCAGTAGCTTATCTACGACGCCAAACTCAAAACCGGGATATATAAAGATCTCTGTATCACCTGCCCAGCCAGAGAGTGGCTGTCCATCGACTGCAGTTTGTTGGTAGGCCGTTTCAAGGACACGTGTGACAGTAGTCCCGATAGCAATGACTTGCTTGCCATTGGCATGGGTCTGATTGATAAGGTCGGCAGTGGCTTGAGGCAGGTGTGCATATTCGCTATGCATCGTATGATTCAGCAGGTTCTCTGTTTTTACCGGAGCAAAAGTACCTGCGCCGACATGCAGTGTAACAAAAGCGGTTTGAATACCTTTTGCCGCCAGCTTTTCTAATACAATATCGTCAAAATGTAAGCTTGCTGTCGGGGCAGCGACGCTGGCAAGCTTAGCAGGGTCATGAAAAACAGTCTGATAGCGAGTATTGTCGGTCTCATCGGCATGGCGTTCGAAATAGGGTGGAATAGGCAGCTCACCATAACGCTCTAAATCAGGCAGAATGGGCGTATCAAAAGCCAAGATAAATAAGTTCTCTTGGCGTCCAATCATGACGCCAGTCATATGACCATCAGCAAGTACAAGACCTTGTCCAAGCTTCAACGCTTTACTGGCTTTAACATGACAAAGAGCGATATGCTTTTTTGCAATAACCGTCATGTCTATGATGTCAGAGTTTGACGTTATTGTGTCTAGATCCGTGCTATTTAAATCCGATAGAGCGACCAAACGCTCTATTAATACTTCAATCTTTCCACCGGTATCTTTTTGACCAAATAAGCGCGCTTTCATTACCTTGGTATCGTTAAAAACAATCAAGTCTCCTGCATTAAGTAATTCTGGCAACTCAGAAAACAGCTTATCTTCAACTTCAACCTGACGATTAACATTGTTAGCAGGCAAATAAAGTAGCTTTGACGCGGAGCGCTGCGCCAATGGATAACGGGCAATCAGCTGGTCTGGCAGTTCATAATCATAATCATCAACACTTAGATACTCTAAAATATCGTCATTATGACGGGCAGTAATTTCAGAGTTATTATTTAAGGTTTGAGGTTCAGAATCAGTCATAAGAAAGTCTTTCGATAGGTGGGAATTTTGAGAGCAATTGTAGCAGAAATGAGGATATGAAAGAATGTTTTACTAAATAGTACTTTTTTATTTACCTCTAAATACAAATAAAATAGCCTAAGTAAAAAATTGAGTTATTTATTTAGGAAAGCTCTCTAAAGAATTCAGGCGAAAAATCATTCAAATAAATTTAATTGTGGCGTGACTTGCATGGCAGATGTGAGCGAAGAAAATGTCACACCAACCAATCTAATAGGAAGAGTACGCGGAATGTCCAAAAAGAGTTTATCTAACCAAAAGTGAGCGGATTCTGCGCTATCAAATGCCGTCGATAAGGTATGCGAGCGCGTGACTTGAGTAAAATCTGCGTATTTGACCTTTAGAGTAATAGTATAGGCAATGAGCTGTTTTTTGTGCAGCTGACTAAAGGCATCAGCATTTTGTTCATAGACTTGTATTTTTAGTTTATTATCATCCGTTAAGTTTTCTCTAAACGTAGTCTCAGAGCCAACCGATTTGTGTGTACGCTCAGACTTGACCGCACGCTCGTCACGTCCATGAGCGATATCATGATAAAACTGTCCACGCTTACCGAACTCATTGACTAATATGGTAGCTGGCGTGCGCCGAAGGTCAGCGCCGTTACTAACACCCATTGCATGCAGGCGTTTGGCCGTTGCCTTACCAATACCGTGGAAGCGCTCAATAGGTAAGGTGCTGATAAAGGCATCGGCATCGGCTGGCGTGATGACCGCTGTGCCATTAGGTTTATTAATATCAGAGGCGATTTTTGCCAGCATCTTATTAAATGAGACACCGGCAGAGGCGTTTAGAGCGGTTTGTTCTAAAATCTGCGCTCGTAACCAATTTGCCATTAATGTGGCTGAGCCTTGATGAACAGACAATCCAGTAACATCCAAATAGGCTTCATCTAATGATAACGGCTCAACATGTGGGGTCAGACTGTGCATGATACGACGTATCTCAACACTAACAGCACGGTAAACATCAAAGCGCGGCGGTACAAATATCACGTCAGGACAGCGCTTTCTGGCTTCATAGCATGACATGGCGGAGCGTACGCCAAACTTACGAGCTTCATAGCTTGCTGCCGCAACCACGCCCCGACCATTGGGATCGCCGCCAACCACCAATGGCTTGCCACGTAGCTCAGGGAAATCGCGCTGTTCTACACTGGCATAAAAAGCATCCATATCAATATGAATGATTTTGCGAAGGTTAGATTGGCTAACGTCAGGTTTAGTGTTTGTTGTTGGAACATGTATAGTCATAAAACTATTTTACCTGATTTTTCGCACCGATTTTGGTCTCTAATACTCAATCAAAAAGTGAGAAGTGTTACATAGATTGATAAAAAACAAGATTTTCATTAGAGTTTTTAACTACTGAAAACTGTTCTAAAAATTTAATATCGATAGTGCATCATCGTTCATTTAATCGATAATACTCAAAGAACTATTAGATTATAAGGTGCCAAATCTGATAAATATGCATGACACTTAGTAGTGTTTTTAATTGTACTGACCGTTCATATTCATATCTTGACCATTCATCGGAAATACTATATCTGGTTGTTACACTTTTGCTTGCATAGCGTTACAATAAGACAGCTAGGATACAAAGCGTTTATAGATAGAGCAAGAAAGGTAAATCATCGTTAAATATAGGCATAATGTTTGATGAGTACAGATGAGTAGCAAATGGATTTGCATCGCTTATATCAAGCTCATCGCTTTAGCAACGATAAAGATCATTAATAAATATCAGTATAGAAAACCCTATATTTCATGACGAATAGCTCAAACTATGGTGAGAGAAGTTAAGGAGCTGGGTATGAATAATGAGTTGAGAGGAAGTGATTTAACACGCGCATTGCTTGCACGAGGCGACAAACAAATATGGTGCGCAGTCGATGATGACAGTGATGAACAAGCGATGATGGATCATTGTGGTAACGATTTTACCGCTTATATTGTCGAATTTAAAGATGGCTGTTTTTACTGTAATTGTGGTACGGCTTGGCTGTTCGCAGTACCCATAAAAACAGTGGCTGCAACACAATCTGATATGAATATTTGAATAGCCTATTTTTCATACTTTAAGTTAAATAGTATAAATGGCAATAGCACCACTATATTTCCAGAAAAAAGCCTCCTAAATCGGAGGCTTTTTTGCAGCTTATATCAAGCATTTGGTGCATCAGGCTGCACCATAGGGTCAGCGTCGGCAAAAGCCTTTAATGTTCGACAGTGGGCGTCGATCGCAACGATATTTGGATAAGCACTGAGATCTACCTTGAAGCGTTCGGCAGAAGAGACCTGCGGAATCAGATAGCAATCTGCAAAAGTAGGGCTGTCGCCATAGCAGAATTTACCGCGTGTTTTGTCTTGTGCCAAGCGTTTTTCGAGAGCGTCAAAACCTTCACTCATCCAGCGATGGCACCAAGCCATGACTTGATCCTCATCTACTGACAGCTCATTACGCAGATACTGCAAAATACGTCGGTTATTTAGCGGATGGATATCACAGCCAATCATAGCGCTCAAAGCCCGTACTTGCATGCGACCTGCTGCGTCTTTGGGCAACAGAGGATGCTCAGGATAGACCTCTTCTAACCACTCCAAAATAGCAGGACTTTGATACAACCATAAATCATTTATTTGTACGACGGGTACCAAGCCTTGAGGATTAATAGATTGAAAGACGGCTTCTAATTGTTCATCTTTTGCTAAATTAACCGCAATGTAATCGTAATCTAACTGCTTTAAATTCATTGCGATACGTGTACGGTAAGAGGTACTACTGCGAAAGTAGCCATAAAGTGTCATCATAGTGCATTCCTTTTATTATGCTGTGTTGTGAGTAAGATAAAGGGTTATAATTACTGAGCTTATTAATGTCTTAAAGAGTAAAAGATACCTATTATGACATTAAGTCTTTATTTCAATTTTCTAATATTGTATTGATAACGCATTCAGTTAATCATTCACAGAGTAAACCATGCCAGCAGCTGAAAACCTGATAGAAAATATTCCTACGATGAATAAAAACCAAGGCGGCGTACAATCGCTTGAGATTGGGCTGTCGATATTAGACGTGCTCATCGATTGTAACGAGCCAATGATGCTAAAAGATATTGCACAAGCCATGCAAATGCATCCAGCAAAGTGCCACCGTTATTTGGTCAGTCTTATTCGTAAACACTATGCTCGCCAGCTCAGTGATGGACGTTATGGACTTGGTGATAGAGTTCATGCAATGGGTGCGCTAGGAGCAGTAGGTCATAATGGGTTTAATCAAAATAATATATTGGATCGTCTGACGTATATTGCTAATGAGATTAAAGACACGCTGAATTGCGGTGTACAAATCGCTAAATGGTTTAGCGAAGGTCCTATTATCATTCAATCTGTTGAACCAGATAGCGCTATTAGTATTATTACTCGTATCGGATCGCGTATGCCCTTGACCACGTCGGCGACAGGTCATTTGTTCGCAAGCTATCAGCCAGATACCATTATCAAACCCTTGGTCATCGCAGAATGGCAGGCGAAGCAAGAGCAAGCAATAACAGAGAAATGGCAGCACTTTAACCAGTTGCGAGCGAAAGTTCGAACCCAAGGCTATGCGACTGTTACTGGTGATATGTTAATGGGGATTAATGCGATTACTATTCCCGTTATCATACCGCAGCTATCAACCACTGCGAATCTATATGACAAAGACAAACTATCTGTTGAAAGTTTGTCTTTGGAGTATGCCATTACTATCATTGGTACCACAGAGCAGTTGCCCATGAGTGAGCAGCATAATGTGGTCGAGCAAATATTAGCAATTGCACAGCGTTATCAAATAGTGTAGCTCGTAAAATAGCTAAAAATTATCTTAGCCATTTTATAAAGAATAATCTAAACGCTAAAAAATATTACTCACCAGCAGGCGCGACTTCTCGTGCTTCAGCCAGCTCCTCTGCATGTAGAAACTGGGTATGAGCGGGTGCGCGTTTGGTACGTGACCATTCGTCCAGCATCTCATACTTCATCTCTTCAGTAATCATTGAAACTTTTTCTTCTGAGGTAATATCATCGTAAGTAAGCTCCATACGATGTCCATTTGGATCAAAGAAATAGATAGAATGGAAGATACCATGATTCGTCACACCAACCACGTCGATGCCGTTTTCTTCCAAATGCTTTTTAGCTGCCATTAAGGCATCACGGTTTTTTACCTTCATCGCTAGATGTTGTACCCAGCTTGGCGTATTAGGGTCAAAGCCCATTTCAGGCTGATTAGGCACTTCAAAAAATGCCAATACATTGCCATTGCCCGCATCTAAAAACACATGCATATAAGGGTCAAAGGCTTTGGTCGAAGGTACATGATCCTCAGCGAATGCTAGGATGAAATCCATATTCAGATATTTTTTATACCATTCCACGGTTTCTTTAGCGTCTTTGCAGCGATAGGCCACATGATGGATTTTTTCAATTTTAAAACTCATATCAAACTCCTTTTGATAGGGCGTACAATTTGTATCAATCGGTTGGCTGTTAGTAATTATGAATATAAATCATTACTAACAGCGTAACTCTATCGTTTGCACGCCTTTTTATACATAAACGTTTACTATATACAGGTCGACAAATAAGTACTATTTGTCAAAATCGAAGGTAAGTGCAGGCAATACTTTGCCGCGTACTTCACCAAAGCCAACACGAATACCGTCTTTTTCGCTATAACCTTTCATGATGACCGTGTCACCATCTTCAATAAAGCTGCGTGTCTCACCGCCTTGGAGGGTGACAGGTTTGGTTGCATTCCACGCAATCTCTAACATCGAGCCATAAGAATCAGGCGTCGGTCCTGAGATAGTCCCTGAACCCATCATATCGCCCACTTCTACTTTACAGCCAGTAATAGTATGGTGAGTCAACTGCTGTGCCATTGACCAGTACATATATTTAAAATTGGTTTCGCAAACCACCGTTGCTTCTTCAGCATTTTCTGGCAATAGTTCTACTGATAAATGGATATCGTAACTATTATTGCTATCTTTTTCGTTCAGATAAGCAAGCGGCTTTGGTTCTTGCGTTGGGCATGGCATCTTGAACGGTGCTAAGGCTTCCATCGTCACAATCCAAGGAGACACTTCAGAGGCAAAAGTTTTGGCGTTAAATGGACCTAACGGCACGTATTCCCATTTTTGAATATCACGAGCTGACCAATCGTTGAGCAAAACCATACCGAAAATATGATCAATAGCATTATCTACGGCAATTGGTTGACCAATATTATTACCTTTGCCAACGACAAACGCCGTTTCAAGCTCAAAGTCCAGACGCTTACAAGGTGAGAAAATAGGGCGGTCATCGGCATTGGGTTTTAGCTGACCCGATGGACGTATCACATCTGTACCACTGACGATGACGGTGCTGGCGCGTCCGTTATAACCTACTGGCATCTCAGTCCAGTTAGGCAGTAAGGCATTACTTGGGTCACGGAACATAGTACCGACGTTGGTTGCGTGTTCTTTAGACGAATAGAAATCGGTAAAGCCGGGCACTTGAACCGGCAGATGCATGGTGACGTCTGATTGTTGAAATAGGGCTTTTTGCTGCAAATCTGTGTTGTCACGTAAAGTATCGCAATCACTAGAGAGTAGCGTTTGAATCGTTTTACGCGCTTTGCTCCAATTGTCTCGACCAGAATCAATAAAGGCATTTAACGTGTTTTGACCGAAATATGAACCACCGTCTAAACTCAATAACCCTTCGGCTTCAAGTACTGATAAGTCTAATACTTGCTCGCCGATAGCGATACCAGCGCGACGTTTGCCGTCGGTGCTGTCACTAAAAATGCCATAAGGCAGGTTATGAATAGAGAAGTCAGAATCGGTTGCGATATCGAGGAAAGATGAGAGGTTTTTGTCAATCGTTGACATGATCGGCTCCTTGCTAAAGCGAATATTAAATTACGTTATAATTAACTACTTACGTATAATGTAATTTATAGCGTAATCGATTGCAAGTTTTTTTATGTGCTCGTCCTATAAATTGATTGAGTTTTGACCGAGACTAAAAGCTATAGTCAGTGAAAAGTCATATCAACACATTAGGTACTGCTGGTATCAATTTTTCTTGCTTGCTGTGCCTATGCAGACAGAGGCTGTAAAAAATTTGTACCAGCAGTACCGTAGCGTTTTGACTATATTTGCCTTTTTTGCTAAAAATATCACCACTACGAAATCCAACGCATGAAAAAAGGCTAAGTAACGATACTTAGCCTTTGTTTATATTTTAATAAAAGCGATGAGGGAATTAATCTTTTAAAACGTCAACCATCGCATTGGCAACATAGTCGATATTGGTACTGTTTAAGCCGGCAACACACATACGTGAGTTCGATACCATATAGATACCATACTTGCTTTGTAGCTGAGCAACTTGTTCAGGCGTTAGACCTGTAAAGCTAAACATACCGTTTTGTGCGGTCAAGTAATCAAAGCTACGACCTGGGATTTTTTCTTCTAATACTGATTTGAGTTTGGTACGCATAGATTTGATACGGTCACGCATCGCATATACTTCGCCAACCCATTGCTCATGTAGCGCTTCGTCGTTCATAACGATATCAACCACACGACCACCATGTGATGGCGGGCTTGAGTAGATACGACGTACCGTAGAGTTCAGCTGACCAAAGACGCGATCAGTTTCATCTACCGTTGGGCAAACAACTGATAGACCACCGACACGCTCGCCATATAGCGATAAGTTTTTAGAGAATGAGTTGCTGACAAACAATGGCAGACCCATATCGACGGCTTTACGAATCGCGTAAGCATCGCTGTCCATATCTTCGCCAAAGCCTTGATAAGCGATGTCCATAAACGGAATCAGCTCGCGCGCTTGAATGACGTTTAGTACTTGATCCCATTGCTCACGAGTCAAATCAACGCCCGTTGGGTTATGACAGCAAGGATGAAGAAGCAGAACGTCATCTTTATTCAATGTCTCAAAAAACGCGATCATCTCATCAAATTTGATGCCACCAGTAGCAGTATCGTAGTACGGGTATTTACCGACTTCGACGTCAGACCCTTCAAAAATAGCAATGTGATTGCCCCATGTAGGGTCGCTCACGTAACACTTAGACTGCGGGAACCATTCGTGGATGAATTCTGCGCCGACTTTTAGTGCACCAGAACCACCGATGGTCGCGATAGTAGCCACTAAACCATCTTGTAAAATCTGAGCGTCTTTACCGAACAGCAATTCTTGACAGCCTTTGCGATGTCCTGGTAAACCTGCCATTGGTAAGTACGGACGCGGCGAGATAGGGTCAGCAATACGTTGTTCAGCGGTTTTTACACACTCAAGTACTGGCATTTTGCCATCTTCGTCATAATAGACACCGACACCCAAATTGACTTTATCTGGGTTGTTATCGGCTGCAAATTTGTCCATCAATCCTAAGATTGGGTCGCCGGCATAGTAATCGATACGTTCAAACATGTGTTTTCCTTACAAGGGATATAAGTACAAAGGTATAAGTTGAGGCGCTAAAAAGCATAAACCAGTTTGGGCATTAACTCAATGTTAGATTCCATTATCCTCACCAATTCATGCATTTTTTTGCCTAGTGATGCCATTTTCTTGAATCATGGTTTAAATTGCTTTGATAAAGGGTATAAAGTTGCCTGTTAAATATTTTGCAAATCATCAAAATGGCTCGCAAAGTAGCCCTGCAAAAAATGCTTAAAAGCGATACTCGCCGGCGATAAAGCTCGCGATGAACGTTGGTAAATAAAGAATCGGCGCATTTTGACAGGTTGCGTCAAAGGTCGCATCTGCAAACCATTAGCGCTAACCCAGTCTATCACCTCCGGCATATAAGGCAGACACAAGGTAATGCCAAAGCCTTGACGGGTCATCTCGAGCGCCGTCGACATAAAATTTACTTTATAGCGTGCTTGTTGTATGTGGTTTGCGATGCGCTCATCAAGCTCTGCGGTCACTTGCTCAATAAATGGACCTTGCAGGGTAATGAGCGGCGTATCAATCAAATCTTGCCAAATAATCTCAGATTTACGTGCCAGCGCATGACTATCAGGCATGACCACACAGAATGGCAGCTGATATAACAAATCGGCGCTGATGTCATCTTCAGCGTCCATAAATTCAAGCTCAGTGCCCACGCCCAAATCTACCTCAATGTTTTGAATGTGTTCTAAGACATTTTCTGCTGAGCAATCGAGCAAAGACACGCTAATCTCAGGATATTCTTTGGCAAACTGAGCGATAACCGCTGGCATAGAGGAGGCCGCAAACTGTGATACAGCGAGCCTGACCTGACCTTGCGCTAAGCTCGTTAAGCTACTGGCTTCATTCTCAAACAGCTGCATCTCATTTAAGATGCGCCGAGCTTGCGGCAATAGATGTCGTCCAACTGCGGATAAAGACAGCTGGCGTGTGGTGCGATCAAACAACACAATGCCAAGGCTAGATTCAAGCTCTTTTATCAATCCACTAACGGCAGATTGGGTCAAATGCATCTGGTCGCTGGCACGAGTAAAGCTGCCGTTGTCAGCGACTTTGATAAAAGCGGTAAGTTGGCGAATGCTGATATTCATAAGTAAACCTGATAAATAAATCAAAAAATACGATTAGTCTTATAAATCAAGCTAATCTAATATAAATGAATCGTCAATAGGAATGATTGATGAAACTTATTTTTTGCTAATTTTTAGCGCTTTATACCACCAATTGCAATTAAGGATGATGACAATGGCAGATTTATTTGACAACCCTATGGGTCTACAAGGCTTCGATTTTGTTGAGTTCGTCTCACAAGAGCCTGAGCTTGTCGAAGAGCTGTTTCGCAACCTTGGCTTTACTCATGTCGCCAATCACCGCTCAAAAGATGTTGCCTTGTTTCGCCAAGGAGACATCAATCTCATCTTAAACCGTGAGCCAAAAAGCCATGGTAGCTATTTTTTAGGTGAGCACGGTGCCGGTGCCTGTAGCATGGGTTTCCGTGTAAAAAATGCCCAGCAAGCTTATGATTTAGCGATCGAAAACGGTGCTGAGCCAGTCGATGTCAAAACAGGGGTGATGGAGTTACGTCTGCCAGCGATCAAAGGTATCGGCGGCTCGCTCATTTATCTTATCGACCGCTTTACCGCTGGTAACTCTATCTATGACATCGACTTTGAATATCTGCCTGATGTTGATAAGCATCCAAAAGGCTTTGGCTTCAAAGTCATCGATCATCTAACGCATAACGTCTACCGTGGGCGCATGGCTTACTGGGCTGACTTCTACGAGCGTATCTTTAACTTCCGTGAAATCCGCTACTTCGATATCAAAGGTGAATATACTGGCTTGACCAGTAAAGCGATGACTGCACCTGATGGCAAAATTCGTATCCCATTGAACGAAGAGTCAAAGCAGGGCGGCGGTCAGATCGAAGAGTACTTGATGCAATTTAATGGCGAAGGTATCCAGCATATCGCGCTATTGAGTGATGACTTATTGTCTAGCATCGACAAGCTAAGAGAGATGGGTATTCCACTCATGACGGCACCAAATGATACTTATTATAAGATGCTTGATGAGCGTCTACCAGGTCATGGCGAGAATATCTCTGAACTACAGATGCGCGGTATCTTGTTAGATGGTACAACTGAAGGCGATGTTCCGCGTCTGCTACTACAGATTTTCTCTGAAACCATCTTAGGCAGCCCAGTATTCTTTGAGTTTATCCAGCGTAAAGGTGATTACGAAGAAGGCTTCGGCGAAGGTAACTTTAAAGCATTGTTTGAATCTATCGAGCGCGACCAAGTACGCCGCGGCATGGTTGGTCAGATAGAGACAGAAGCGCCATAATTTTCAGAGATGTTTTAAAAGTGCCTTTAAAAAAGCACTTTTAAACAAGTATCAAAAGGGCAAGATGAAAGGGGTTTATCTTGTCCTTATTACCTTTGTTACTCTGCTATTAATAATAAACGTTAAAAGCGAGGCAGATAAAGTGAATAAAGCAAATGACTGATACCAAGGTATTGGACTCATTGCAATATTAAGGAAACTAGGCATGGAAAGCCGTCACCAGACAACTGCGTACATAAAGCCTCTCAGTAGCAATTCGTTAAGCACTGAAGCTTCTACTCATCATTTAACTCAGAAGAAGCAACCTTACGTATCGCGCCAGCCAGATAATCATGGTCATATTCATTATAGTGACGATGAAAACGCGATGTGGCAAGCACTGCTTGAACGTCAAGCCAAGCAAATACCCAATCGTGCCAGTTCAGCCTATCTTGAGGGTTTAGAGAAACTCAAGCTACCAGCAACGCATATTCCGCAACTACAAGATATTGATGAAGTATTGCAAGCCAGTACTGGTTGGCAAACCGCTGCTGTACCGGCGTTAATCAGCTTCGGTAAATTCTTCAAACTCTTAGCTGATAAACGCTTTCCGGTTGCGACCTTTATCCGCCGCTTTGATGATATGGACTATATAGAAGAGCCAGATATTTTCCACGAAATCGTCGGGCACTGTCCGCTGCTGACCCATCCTGCGTTTGCAACTTTTAATGAGACTTATGGCAAGCTTGGTCTCAATGCGACTAAGCAAGAGCGTCTTTATTTAGCGCGCTTGTATTGGTTCACCATCGAATTTGGTCTAATGGGCGCGACCAAAGAAACCCGCAAGATTTATGGTGGCGGCATTTTAAGCTCACCGTCTGAAACCATCTATGCCCTAAGCGATGAACCGGACTGTCGTGCGTTTGATTTGATTGACGCATTGCGCACGCCTTACCGTATTGATCAAATTCAGCCTATCTATTATGCAATTGACGATTTGGATACGTTATTTGATATCGTGAATAGCGACATTATGGGCGCTGTAAAAAAGGCGATGAGCTTAGGACTGTTTGAGCCAACATATGCTATCAAAACCGCTTAATAGATAGTGCATTTTTTATAAGTAATAAAAGAACCAACGTCAACACGGACGTACATTCATTAAAAAACTAATAGTTAATATAAAAGGATATTATCATGACGACATTATCACAAGCCAGCTGTGAAGCCTGCCGTATTGGCGCACCGACAGTCAGCGACAGCGAAGCAACAGAGTTATTACAACAAATTCCAGAGTGGACGTTGATTGAAATCGATGGCATCAAGCAATTACAGCGTCAATATAAATTTAAGAATTTCGTTTTAGCAATGGCATTTGCCAATGAGCTTGCTGAGATTTCTGAAGCAGAAGGGCATCATCCGGGCATATTGGTAGAGTGGGGCAAGGTGACGGTCACTTGGTGGTCGCACAGTATTAAAGGTTTGCATCGCAATGATTTTGTCATGGCAGCCAAGACCGACAGCTTACTCACCAAATAATCAGAGTAGCAATACTGCTAGCAACTGATTAAACTTGTCACCCTAAAATCAAACCCTGTTGCCAGACTCTACTGGCACTCTAAGGATGTGTGATGCCTCCAAAAATTCTAACCCAAATTTCACCGCAACTGGCATTTATGATTTCAGCCATTGTCATTGCTATCATGGGCGTTACCATGATTGGCTTTGGCTGGGTACCGCATTTATCATTAATCCTCGCTATCTGTGTCCTGCTAGGCATTGGTATATTTAAAGGATTAAGTTTTGATGACATGCAAGCGCAAATGGCATCCGGCGTTATGCGCGGTATTGGTGCGATCTATTTATTCTTCTTTATCGGTTTGATGGTCGCCGCTTTGATGATGTCTGGTGCCATCCCAACGCTGATGTATTTTGGTTTTGAGCTGATATCTCCGCAGTATTATTATATCTCCGCCTTTGTATTGACCTCTATTATCGGTATTGCTTTGGGCAGTAGTTTGACGACTGCTGCGACGCTTGGCGTGGCTTTCATTGGTATGAGTGATGCCTTTGATGCTAACGTTGCGATAGCGGCAGGCGCTGTGGTATCAGGGGCGTTTTTTGGTGATAAAATGTCGCCATTATCGGATACTTGTACCATTGCTTCAGCCGTTGTAGGCATCGATTTGTTCGAGCATATACGCAATATGATGTATACCACAGTGCCGGCATGGATATTGACTGTCATACTATTTTGGTTTTTCTCTGGACAGACGGCTGGCTCAGATTTAAGTCAAGTAACGGTGCTAAAAGGACAATTGATTGACAGTGGTTTGGTACATGGTTATGCGGTATTGCCATTTGTGGTCTTGATTGCGCTGGCGCTATTTCGAGTTAATGCCATTTACACCATTATTTGTACCATTGCTGTGGCAATTATTATTACTTATATGCATAGCACGCCAAACGTTGGGCAGTTGGGCGGTTATTTCTTTGCAGGTTATACACCCGCAGAGTCATTGGAGCTTGGTGAAGTGGGCGGTATGCTGTCGCGTGGCGGTGTGCAAAGTATGTTCTTTACTCAAGCCATCGTGATATTGGCGCTGAGTTTAGGCGGATTGCTGACGGCGTTGGGTATCTTGCCAGCATTGTTATCTGGTATTAAAGACAGTTTAACGACAGCAGGACGTGCTATTTTTGCTGCCGCCATGTCAGCACTCAGTATCAATGTCCTTATCGGTGAGCAGTATTTGAGTATTCTTTTATCGGGTACGGCATTTCGTCCGACGTTTGAGCGCTTGAACTTGCATCCAAAAAATCTATCACGCACCATTGAAGATGCTGGTACAGTTATCAATCCACTTGTACCATGGAGTGTGTGCGGTGTGTTTATCAGTCAAGCGTTAGGCGTGCCAGTGCTTGATTATCTACCTTATGCGTTCTTCTGCTATTTATCATTGCTATTGACGATATTGTTTGGCTTTACAGGGATAACGATTACGCGTAAAGATGGGTCTAGCGTCCGTAAGCATCAAAAAGTACAAGCAGTTAATTAAACAACGGCTACATAAACCCCTTTAAAGAATATTCATTCTTTAAAGGGGTTTTTTCGTAATAGGCTAATCATCTGCTCTAAAAAATCAGCGACGTGCTTATGTAAGTTTTCTCGATAAGCCCAATGATGCTTGACCTCATAACTTGCCTCATTGGGCAACAGTATTTTCATCATCCCCATCTCTTCATAACGCTTTGCCAAATCATTGGGCAAGTAGCCGACATGATGACCCGCTAAAATTAATTGCGCGGTTGCCTCCATATGATAAGTGGTGGCGCTTAAAGTTTTTGGGCGGACATGATTGATACTCAAATCAGTAATATAGCCTCGTTTTATCCATGGATAGTTTTGTTCCAAACCCTCAAAGGTTAAACCTTCTGCCTTATAAAATAGCTGATGCTCACGTCCACAGCAAACCACTTGCTTTTCGATAAATGCTGGCTGGAAAGTTAATAGGGGCGGGAAGCTGCCAAAATATCCCACGCCAATATCACTTTCATTACTTAAAAGCTTATCAAGCATACTCTCAGGGCTTTGCACATCGATAGAAAAATGTATCAATGGATTATTACGATAGCTCGCAGCCAAGCACTGACGTAACGCATCATAAAAAACCGTTGGCATCTGATCGATCAAACATAATCGAATATGACCGCCACGCACCGAATCCAGTTGCCGAATATAATGCAATTGATGCTGAAAGCTGGCCACTGCTTCATTAAAGCTTAAGCAAGCCTCGTAAACCGCTGCCCCATCTTCTGTCAGCTTAAAACCCGCGCGCCCACGATGACACAGTGTCATTCCCAAGCGATCTTCTAAATGGGTCAAATGACCGCTGATGACAGACAGCGTGACATTTAAGCGTGACTGCGCGGCGGTCACGCCTTGGCACTCCACGATGGCCATAAAGCTCCGCAGGGTTTTGATGTCAATTTTTATCAATTCATCTAGCATCGAAAGTCATGTCCCTGTATTCATTGTCTTAACCGATTTTTTTATAAAACTTCTATAAATAACGAATAAATCAAAGTTACTACGAAAAATCAGAAGTTTACTTCTAAATTTTACCATGGTCTCGCCTCTGATATTTAGGTATTGTCAGAGCCATAGAAAAAGTGACATAGACAAAAAGTAATATAGACAAATTGTCTGTTTTGACGAATCAATACAAGGATGTGAGTGATGAAATTCAATCAACCATTAAGTGGCAACGACATGCCAAGATTTGGCGGCTTTGCGTCTATGATGCGCCTGCCAACTCAGGCGGATGCTGAAGGACTGGATGTGGCGTTTGTGGGTGTGCCTTTAGATATTGGTGCGTCAAACCGTAGTGGTGCGCGATTGGGTCCACGACAAATTCGTGATGAATCACGCATGATTCGTCCCTATAATGTCGCCACTCGTGCTGCGCCTTTTGAGTCTTTACAAGTTGCTGATATCGGCGACGTGCCTATCAATACTTTCAACTTGCTAAAAAGTATTGATATCATCGAAAAATTCTATACCGATAAAATCGTCAGTCATGGCGCTATTCCTTTAACGTTAGGCGGTGATCATACGATTGCACTGCCTATTTTGCGTGCGCTCGCCAAAAAACATGGCCCTGTCGGTATGGTGCATATCGATGCGCATGCTGATATCAATGATGAGATGTTTGGCGAAAAAATTGCCCATGGTACGCCGTTCCGCCGCGCAGTTGAAGAGAACCTCATCGATGGTAATCGTGTGGTACAAATTGGTTTACGTGGTACGGGTTATAGTGCTGAAGAGTTTGATTGGTCAACCGAGCAAGGTTTTCGCGTAGTGCCTGCTGAGGAATGCTGGTACAAGTCGCTGACACCATTAATGGCAGAAGTGCGCGAAAAATTAGGCGATGGCCCAGTATATTTAAGTTTCGATATTGATGGGATTGATCCTGCGTTTGCACCGGGTACGGGAACCGCTGAAATCGGTGGTCTGACATCCACTCAAGGTATTGAAATCATTCGCGGTATGCGCGGCCTTGATGTAGTTGGTGGCGATTTGGTCGAAGTATCACCGCCGTATGACCCGTTTGGTAACACCTCGGTACTAGCCGCGAACCTGCTATTTGAGATGCTATGTATCCTACCGGGTGTGCGCTATGACGATAAGGTTAAAGCCATTTATTGAAAATAATTTATAAACCCAAACTGCTCTTTACAAGGAATTAAGGGCAGTTTGGGTTTAGCTTGGATTTGATACTGAACGACTTATTTAATTGCTATTGAATTTTTTAGGATGATTAACTCATGACGCATTCTCTACAAACGCCTTCTTCATTGCCAAATTCCGCGCCAACTGCCTCATCTCTAACTTGCGGTGAGCTACTCGTACAGTGGCTAGAATATTACGGGGTGGAGACGGTATTTGGTATTCCGGGCGTACATACGGTCGAGCTATATCGTGGCCTGCCCAATACCGATATCCGCCACGTGACACCGCGTCATGAGCAAGGCGCAGGCTTTATGGCCGATGGTTATTACCGCGCGTCTGGCAAAGTCGGGGTTTGTTTTATCATTACCGGTCCCGGCATGACCAACATCATGACGGCAATGGCGCAAGCATTGGCAGATTCTATACCGATGCTGGTGATATCTAGTGTCAATAAAGTGCAGCATACCGGTAGCGGTGAAGGGCACTTGCATGAGCTGCATGATCAGCAAGGTATGGTCAGTAAGGTTGCGCTTACGAGCAAAACTATTTGGCAGCCTGAGTCGCTACCCAAAGTCATCGCAGAAGCTTTTGCCTTATTCAATGGTGCACGTCCGGGGCCAGTGCATATCCAGCTACCAATCGATGTGATCACCGCTGATGCCAGTCATGTCGCCAAGCCGCCTGATTTAACGCCTTACTTGAATAGTCCGGCAACCAGCCAAACTGATGCGAATAGCTCAACGCTGCCTCGAGTAATGAGACCGCTACCTCATCCTGCGCAATTGGATTTGATTATTGAGCAGCTAAAAAGCGCAAAAAATCCAGTATTGCTCTATGGCGGTGGCTGCGTTGATGTTAATCATGACGCACAAAAATTGGCAGAACTTATCGATGCGCCCACCTTTTTGACCATTAATGCCAAAGGTTTACTGCCACCTGCTCATCCGTTGAGTTTGGGTAGCAATCAGTCATTGGCTGTTGGTCGCGCCGTCATTAGCGAGGCCGACTTAGTATTGGCGATTGGTACTGAGCTTGGCGAGACTGATTATGACGTCTTCTTTAACGGTGGCTTCCAAATCAATGGCACGTTGATTCGCATTGACTGCGATGCCCAGCAATTACAGCGTCCTTTTCGAGCAGATATTGCGCTATTGTCTGATGCGCAAATGGCTATCAGCGGTTTATGTACGCGCTTAGAAAATCAACCGCTGAATCATCAAGCCCTCGTGAGAGTAGCAAAAGTAAAGCAAGCATTAATAGAGGAAATGACACCAGACTTTGCTGGTCAAAATGCGCTGCTACAGCTGATTCGAGATGAAGTAAAAGACGTCATATTCGTTGGCGATTCAACCCAGCCTGTTTATAGTGGCAACCTTGGTTTTGAGGCTTTAGCCACGCGCCGATGGTTTAACTCATCGACTGGCTTTGGCACTTTGGGTTATGGTTTGCCTGCTGCGATTGGTGCCATGATTGGCTCAAAATCGCCGGTTGTGAGCCTGATTGGCGATGGTGGCATTCAGTTTACTATCGCAGAACTAATCTGCGCCGCCGAGCTTGAGCTGCCATTGATTGTGCTGTTATGGAACAACCAAGGTTATGGTGAGATTCGCCGCTATATGGAAGAGGGTGGCCTGCCACTGATTGGGGTCAATATTAAAACCCCGAACTTTGAGCCATTAGCAGCAGGATTTGGCGCAGGTTATCGCAGAATTACAGCCAAACAGCAACTGCTCGACGCATTGCAAAAAGACATTAAAGGCACACAACCCATCATTTATGAAATTGATGAAGCTGATGAATTTCTTCTTGAAATGGGTAAGACGTTTACCTGCTTTAGCTGAATATTGATTTGTACTAAAAAAAATTAATAAAATTAGATCCGACCAATTCGCTCAATCCGAGCATTGGTCAGACCACCAAAGGGAAAAATTGGTGATCGTCGCTTATCAAGGAGGAATCAGATGTCAAATGTTATTGATCAATCGCAGCAGCCCATATTGAGCAATCATGTTAGTGTGTCAGAGACCCCGCAAGGCGCACAGTGGCGCGCCGCAATGTGGAAGTTCTTGCTGTTTTCAGCATTGGGTATTGCCTTATTTATCATCCCGTTTCAATGGGACGGCAAGGTTACTATTTTATTGGGCGTACTGACCGATACCTTGCAAGCATTGATTGGAGGTTATGTTGTTTATGCAGTATTGGCAATTGTTACGACATCCTTTATTGGAGCGCTGGCAGTTAAGGTATTAAGACCCAATTTGCATGAAGGCTCTATGCGCGCAAAGTTGTTTGATGTTGATTGGTTTTGGCTTGCTGCGCGGTTTTTAGGGGCGCTATTTGTTTGGATGATTTACCTACAAATCGGTCCTGAGTTTATTATCAACCGCAATACCGGCGGCGTGATTTTTGAAGATCTGATTCCGATTTTGATTCCTTTGTTCTTCTTTGCCATTTTATCATTGCCGTTTTTGACCGATTTTGGTTTGATGGAATTTTTGGGTACCTTGTCGAGTAAGGTGTTTGTCAAACTGTTCCGGTTGCCGGGTCGCTCAGCCGTCGATGCTATGTCTTCTTGGTTTGGCGCCGCATCTATCGGTTTGCTTGTGACCATGCAAGAGTATGATAAAAGCTACTACAGTCAGCGCGAAGCAGCCATTATCGCGACGACTTTTTCAGTTACCTCCATTGCTTTTACCTATGTGGTTGCCAAAACCATCGGCGTCGACAATAACTTTGTATATTTTTATCTGACCATTGCTTTAACGGGCTTTATCGCCGCCATTATTATGCCACGCATACCGCCACTATCTTTAAAGCCTGACACTTATCACTCAGGTAAGAGCATGCTTGATGAAGAGATTCCGACTGAGTACACCACCTATCAATGGGCGCTCAACCGTGCCATCACGCGCGCGCACTCTATGCCAAGCCTAGGTAAAGTTTTTAAACACAGACTAAAGAACTTGTTTGATATCTATTTTGGCTTGATTCCAGTGGTTTTTGCTATCGGTACCATCGGTCTTGGCTTAGCTGAGTATACACCTGTGTTTAACTGGTTGTCGGCACCGCTAGTACCACTGCTTGAGTTGCTAAAAATTCCAGAAGCAGCAGAAGCTGCTCCAGCGATGATTATGGGCTTTGCCGATATGTATTTGCCTGCTTTGGTCGGTAAAAGTATTGAGAGTGAAATGACAAGGTTTATCGTCGGTGCTGCTTCTATCACCTAGATTATCTATATGTCTGAGGTAGGCGCGCTGATTCTAAAATCAAATATTAAGCTGAATGTGCTAGAGCTATTTATGATTTTTATTCTGCGCACGCTGATCAGTTTAGTGGTTATTACTACCGTGGCGCATCTGTTGTATTAAAAAATGTGCTTGTGCGTAATGCTATGCCAGCAGTCGGTTGTGCCTGATTAAAGGTAGCTATTGAAGCGGTAGACCGAGATGATGAGAAAGATACTGATGCATTATATGACCCAAATTTAGGAGAGGTGATTACTAAGACCAGACTGAGCACAAAAGCCCACGTAGATATGGCAGTGGATGTCGCTACTCAAGCCTATCAGTCTTACACCCGTTAATATCTGTGCGCTTATTGTCCCGTGGAATTTTGCAATGGTAACCATTCTTGGAAATTAGCCCCTGCATTGGCTGCAGGCTATACCGTACTGTTTAAACCAATAAAGAATGTCAAAACAATAAAACCGCTAAGATATTTCGATAGCGGTTTTATTGTCTATATTGTGAGCAGCTTAGTATTGAAAACTATGCGATATTAACCGAATACTTTCATGCGCTCTTCAACAGGCTTAAACGTTTTGTCGCCTGCAGGCTGTTCGATAGCACCAAATACCATTTGAGCGTTTAGCGTCCAGTCTTTGTCAATATTCCATGCTTCAGCAACTTTGTCATCGATAATAGGATTATAGTGTTGCAGATTTGCGCCAACGTCGATACTGGCCAAAGCCGTCCAAATAACATACTGATGCATCGCGTTGGTTTGATGTGCCCAAATGGGGAACTTATCCGCATATAACGGCGCGTTTTCTTGCATGCTTTTCACGACACTTTGATCTTCAAAGAACATGATTGTACCTGCACCCGCCTTAAAGCCCGCGATTTTGTCTTTTGTTGACTTAAACTTCTCTTCATCACCAACGATTGCATGTAGCGTTTCTTCAGTGATATTCCACAGTTTCTGATGCTCTTCACCAAACAATACGACAACACGCGTCGATTGTGAGTTAAACGACGACGGCGTATGCAAGATTGCATGCTCAACCAACTTAACGACTTCGTCATTCGATACGGGCAATTGATTGCTCAACGCATAGATAGAACGGCGTTTTTCGGCAAGTTGTTGTAAGGTATTTAGGTCTGACATAGTATTTCTCCACATGGTTAATATAAATTGATTCGAACTAATAAATGATCGGTACTATTAATGGTTATATTCAGTATCTGCACTTCCAATAATTATCCTTTAGTATAGATAAATTAAAATGCGTTGAAGCGTCCATTAGCTCATTGGTACTTCCATTAGCAATACTTTAGCATCATCGATGACGTCCATCGTAAAGTTCTTAGTATCCCAAACACCAAGGCCATCGCGGGTATCCAAAGTGTTACCGTTTACCACGGCTTTACCGCTAATGACAAAGACATAAACACCATTGTTAGGATCTTTTAGCTGATAGGTATGGGTAACACCTTTATCAAAATCGCCCATGCTAAACCAAGCATCTTGATGAATCCATACCCCTGCGTCGTCCGCATTGGGTGACAATACTTGATTGAACTCGTTTGGCTTTAGGATATCGTCCATACGGATTTGCTGATAACGAGGCTCAACGTTCATTTTATTTGGGATAACCCAAATCTGTAGGAACTTCACCTCTTCCTTGTCATCGCCATTCATTTCACTGTGCGTGATACCAGTACCTGCTGACATTACTTGGATTTCACCGGTTTCAATGATGCCATTATTACCGATGTTATCGCCGTGACCGAGCTTACCTGATAAAGGAATACTGATAATTTCCATATCGCGGTGTGAGTGCTTACCAAAGCCTTGACCACCAATGACGAAGTCATCATTGATGACGCGTAGCGCACCAAAACCCATACGTTCTGGATTATGATAGTTAGCAAAGCTAAAAGTGTGCTTGCTTTTTAGCCAGCCATGATTGGCATTGCCACGAGAGTCTGCTGCATGATAGATCGTTTTCATAATTTATCCTTAGATATTAATAGGTTAAATGTCTATAAATTTATTATTAATTAACTTATTTAAACAATGGGTCTATTATAATTGTTGTCCTATAATAGATAAACAACGTTAAATGCAATTAACTATTCTTTTTTTTAGCACAATTGGATGGCAGAGATAGCGCCACATATTCATAGTGGAACCATGGATTCTATAACAGGGTCAGTTGCATAAACGGTTGCTATAAGCCCAAAAATCCATTACGCAATATGTTGTAAAAAGTCTCTATCACGCGCCCTAACTGATAGATACAGCACGGGCAAAACAAATAAGCCTACTGCCCAAAAACTTAGCTGCATATATAATAACGCACCCACTAATGCACCTACTAAAAAGCTAGATACCAATACTGAGCTGTGTGCCAGTTTTTTGCGATTGTCGGCTGTGCGATTGACCAAGTAATCGGTCAGATTGATACCCAGTTGCGTAGTATTACCCGTCATCAATACTGTCGGACTCATATGCTTAATCACCGTTTTACTAGCGGTATTACGAATCGCCAGCGCAATTAAGCCTAATCCACCCGTTATCGCCACGGTTATATCACCAGCATCGACAAAAGGCTGATAGTACAAACCGGCAATCATAAAAGTGGTCAGAAAAAATGCTTCCGCTAAGAATAAATGGCTCAGCGTTAGCTGTTTATTTTTACTATGGTCAATAAATATCTTGGTCACCATGACCGTCAAAATAAATAACGGTAAGGCGGCAAGTTTAATCCATAGACCGGCTTCACCTTTCACCAAGCCACTGCCCGCCATCACCAAGTTACCCGTGACATGTGCGGTGAAGAAACCAAACAAGGTGATAAAACCAATGGTATCAATGGCACCGCCAACCACTGTCAATAACACAGGCGTTTGATGACGCTGCCAAAAACTTGGTAAGTTATCATTAGATGGGCTATGAGCGTTAGTTGTCATGATAAGGAGCTGTCATAAGTATAAGTGAGTATAAATACACGTTTAACCATTGTTTTCTTATTTTTAGTTATAGGCAATTATCTACGCGTGTTGCTGTGATCAATCGAATAAGCGCCTGCACCATGAACAAAAATCATCAAGAACCCACCTGCTATCGCGATGTTTTTCATAAACGGGTTCATTTGTGATTCATCAATCCAGAACTGATGAAAAAGCAGTGCTGATATGATGTTAAAACCCACGAACAATAACGCAATCAGGCGTGCTTTGAAACCAAGCAAAATAGCAATGCCACCAAATAACTCAAGGGCAATCACCAACGGTAATAGCATACCAGGTACGCCCATCGACTCCATGTAACCTTGAGTAGCAGCGTAGCCTGTGATTTTGGTAAAGCCTGAAAAGATAAAAATCATTGATAAAAATAGGCGACCAATTGGGGCGCTAAGCTCTTGTAATTTATCCATAGTAATTCTCCAAAATGCCACAATGTGGATCTAAATCGTTTGTATGTCGCTAAGTAATGATTATATTTTAATTGTTGACCACGTATAGATAAACCGTGATAATCGCAAATAACAGTTCTTATTTAGAGAACAGTCAAGGAGCATCTTATATGGGACAATTAGAAGACATGGCAATGTTTGTACGCATTGTTGAAGCCGGCAGCATCACAAAAGCCGCTGAGCAATTAAATATTGCCAAATCAGCCGTTAGCCGTCGTCTCAAGGATTTAGAGACGCGCTTGGGTAGTCAACTTATTAGCCGCACCACGCGCCAATCCAACTTAACCCAAGCCGGTGAGCAGTATTACCAAAAGGTGAACAATATACTGAGCGAAGTTGACGCCCTAAACGAAGAAACTAGTGGTGCGCCCACGCGTATCGAGGGCACCTTAAAAATGACCGCGCCATTGTCATTTGGCTTGATGCATCTAAATGATGTCATTGATGAATATGCCAATCAGCATCCCAATTTGAACTTTGAGCTCGATTTCTCTGACCGGCATACAGATTTGGTTGAAGAAGGATTTGAATTGGGGATTCGTATTAGAGAACTGCAGGACTCGAGCTATCAAGCCAAACGTCTGGCGCTGATTCGCTATACCTTATGTGCCAGCCCTGAATATTTGAGTAAAATGGGCACACCAACCACCCTAGAAGATTTTGCCAAGCATGAGTTTTTACAATACGGTTTAAACAAATCCAGCACGATAGAGCTCATAGATGAGCAAGGTAAAAAGTACCAAGTCGCTATCAACTCAAAGATAAAGGTCAATAATGGCGACTTTTTACGAGAAATGGCGGTAAAAGGTCATGGAATCGCTTTTTTGCCCAATTTTATTACTTACAAAACCTTAGCCAGTGGTGCACTTGTGCCCATCATGCAGCAGTATCAATTGCCGACTTTAAATGCTTATGCTGTTTATCCTAAAAACCGTTTCTTATCGCAGCGCTGCCGTTATCTAATCGATTTTATCGCTGAGCGTTTTGGCGATGATCCGTATTGGGATCGTTTTTAACTTTGTTTATGCGTTGGTGTTTGTTTTGGCTAAGTTTGTAATGCCTGTATAGATTCGCTTAGAGCACCTTAATAGGTGTTAAATACCAGCGCGCAATGCACCGATGACGATAGGCAAATACTGATTGACATTGGGTATAATAATGTCAATCACTGAGCCTTGTGTGAGACCAAGCCCTTGAATCCAAGCCGCAATAAGCTTTTAGGATAATTTTCTACCCAAATCTTTTCCAGCATAAACCTTCTTTAGTTTTTGACGATTAACTTTAACATAGCGTCCTGACTATGTCATTTTACTGCCAGCCTAATGTTGCACCATGCTCATCTTGGTGCGCAAATAAAGGGTGCGCGCGCGCTTCCTCTAGTGTAAGGACTGGCGTAACGCACACATCTGCCGATTCAAAAACCTGCTGCCAGTGAGCAAGACCATAGCTGGCAAAGGTATCAGCGACCAATTGCGCCGCTTCTTGGCTGTCTCTGGTATTAGGCATGACACCCATTTGCCAATGTTTAGTTTTGAGCTCAGGTAATTCTAATACGTCACATAACCCTTGCCAAAACTTTAGCTCTAAAGAGCCGACTGCCATATGACGATCATCTGCTGTTTTGTACAAACGATAGCAGGGTAGTAGACCACCTAAAAAATCATGCTCCGGCTTTGGGTTTTTACCAGAAAAGCTTGCAACCAACTTACCAGTTGCTTTTGGCATGACCAGATGCTGATACAAGCTGTGGGTCATACTGACCGCAACGTGACGACCTTTACCCGTGCGCTGTGCTGACAACACGGCAGCCAAAAGGGTAATGACTGCCGTATCACTGCCGCCTGCCAAATCTGCAAACTGGATATTAGGCATTGCTTGATCACCATCTGCGGTTTTGAGCTGATCAAGCACGCCGCTCATCGCCATAAAGTTGATGTCATGACCAGCTTTATTAGCCCAATCATGGGTAATGCTCTCGCCATCAACAACGCCATAACCCGTAATCGATACCATGACTAGCTTTGGATTAATAGCATGCAGGGTCTTAGCGTCCAGCCCCATACCTTCAAGCACTTCTGGGCGAAAACTATCAAGCATCACATCGGCATCTTTAAGATGCGTTTTGATTGTTTCAATACCTGCTGGATCACGAAAATCAACTTTTTGAGTCTCTTTACCATGGTTTAACGCGGTGAAAAGCTCGCCAAAGGCACGGGCAGGATCACCATTAAGCGGTTCAATCTTAATAACATCCGCGCCTAAATCTGCAAGTAGTCTAGTCGCAAAAGGCCCTGGGAGGTTGCGCGTCAAATCAACAACGCGCAGCCCCTCTAGGCAGTTTTTCATAGTATCAGCTTGATTAGCCATCTAGAAACTCCTCACCACTTGAAGCCATATCCACTAATATTTGAGCCGGTTCAAACCGTTTACCATATTTGCTAGCAAGCTCGCGGCTACGTTCAACAAATTTATCAACGCCTACTGAGTTAATAAACTGAAGCGTACCACCTTGGTTCGGTGCAAAGCCCCAACCGAAGATTGAACCTACGTTTGCATCAGCTACCGTACGTACGACGTTTTCCTCGAAACACTTCGCGGTCTCATTGGCTTGCACGTAAAGTAGGCGGTCTACCAAGTCTTGCTGAGTCGGCTGCTCATCTGTTATTGGGTACATTTCAGTGAGCTCAGGCCATAGATGCTTTTCACCATTTTCCGGATAGTCATAGAAACCTTTAGCAACCTTTTTACCTTCACGGCCAAGTTCTTTGACCATTTTTTCTACCACTGGCATGGCTGGATGCGGTGTAAAGGTTTTGCCTTGCGCTTCTAAGGCACGCTTGGTTTGCTGCATGACATGTAATGATAGGCTTAGTGACACCTCATCTTGCAGTGCGAGTGGCGGCATCGGCATACCTGACTTCATACCAGCCACTTCGATGCTGCGTGGGTGAATACCTTCACTTAACATGGCAATACCTTCTGAGACATAAGTACCAAAGACGCGAGAAGTGTAGAAGCCGCGACTGTCATTGACAACGATCGGTGTCTTACCGATTTGACCGACATAATCAAAACCTTTAGCCAAAGTGGCATCATCGGTTTCTTCGCCCACGATAATCTCAACCAATGGCATCTTATCTACTGGCGAGAAGAAATGTAGACCGATGAACTGGTTTGGACGCTTGCTGGCTTTGGCAAGTTCAGTGATAGGCAATGTAGACGTGTTAGAAGCATAAACTGCAGTTTCTGGAATAATGGCTTCAGCATTACGCGTGCATTCAGCTTTGATATCTACATCTTCGAATACCGCTTCGATAATTAAATCACAGCCTTCTAAATCGTCGTAAGACGTTGTGGTTTTAATAAGGTCTAACAGTGCTTGTTTTTTCTCTTCCGTTGAACGACCATGGCTGATCGCCTTGTCTAGCAACTTAGTAGAATAGTTTTTGCCTTTTTCAGCACCTTCGATAGACTTATCTAACAGTACCACTTCCATACCCGCTTTAGCTGAGACGTAAGCGATACCAGCACCCATCATGCCAGCACCAAGTATGCCGACTTTGCTTACTTTAGAACGCTCAAACCCTTCTGGGCGTGACTGACCTTTTTTAATACTATTTAACTGTGTCCAAAGCGTATTTATCATATTTTTGGACACGTCTGATAATACACAAGCGACAAAAAAGCGTGATTCGATTTTAAGACCGTTATCAATATCAGTTAGGCAGCCCTCAAACACACTAGATAAGATATGGGTAATAGCTGGATAGTTACCGTGTGATTTCTGATATGCCATCGCTGGCGCAATTGAAAATACTTGTACCACTTTAGGATGCTTGCTGTCACCACCCGGGATTTTAAAGCCTTTTTTGTCCCAAGGTTGCTGAGCTTTTGGATTGTCATTAATCCACGCTTTAGCCTTACTGATAAGCTCATCATTATCATGAGCCACGTCATCGATAAGACCAATGTCAATCGCTTGCTGCGGGCTAAGCGCTTTGCCTTGCGTCATCAGCTCAAGTGCTTTTTGAATACCAATCAAACGTGGCAGACGCTGAGTACCGCCACCACCAGGTAATAGACCAAGCTTGACTTCAGGTAAACCCAGCTTGGTTTTAGACGCGGTCTTTGGAGAGTCAATAGCGATGCGATAATGACAGGCTAACGCCAGCTCTAAACCACCACCTAGTGCCGTACCAGTAATGGCAGCAACCACTGGCTTACCTGACGTTTCAAGTTTACGCAGGCTAGCTTTTAAGTCCTCAACCAAGTCAAACGCTTGCTCAGCAGTTTCAATAGTGGCCAGTTGGTCAATATCTGCGCCAACTACAAAGGTTGATTTACCAGACGTTAAAATCAAACCTTTTGCTTCTTGGTCGTTGACAAAAGCATCAGTCAATGTGGCAAAGGCGTCATTAAAGCCATCACCGATGACATTCATTTTACGATCTACTTGATCGATAGTAACCGTAATAATACCGTTGTCTGATTCTGCTGAAAAACTGTTTAATTCATTAATGGCATTTACGCTGTTTGTGTTCATTCGATATCCTTATTTTCTATGCGTAGGTTTGTCCATATATAGGTAATATTTGAGGCTTAAACACGCTCAATAATGGTAGCAATACCCATACCACCGCCGACACACAGTGTGATCATTGCTGTTTTTAGATCGCGGCGCTCAAGCTCATCAAGCACCGTGGTCAGCAGCATCGCGCCTGTCGCACCCAGTGGGTGACCCATAGCGATAGCACCACCATTAACGTTGACAACATCAAGCGAGAGACCAAAGTCATCCGCAGTATTAAGAGGTACAGCAGCAAATGCTTCGTTGATTTCCCAAAGGTCAATATCAGCAGCAGTCATACCGGCTTTAGCCAGTGCTTTTTTGCAGGCAGGGGTAGGGCCAGTCAACATGATGGTTGGCTCTGAACCAATCACAGATGCCATCGTTATTTTAGCGCGTGGTTTTAGACCTGCTTTTTTGCCAGCAGCTTTACTACCCACAAGACACAATGCTGAACCATCAACGATACCCGATGAGTTCCCCGCATGATGAACATGATTGACGTTTTCAATCGTCGTATATTTATCAAGAATAACACCATCGAAGCCCATTTTACCTGGCATTATAAATGAAGGTTTTAAGCCAGCCAAAGTTTCTACTGACGTGTTTGGGCGAATGGTTTCATCCTGGTCTAATAGCAACAAACCGTTTAAATCTTTGACTGGAACCACTGATTTATCGTAGTAGCCTTTTTCCCAAGCAGCCGCTGCTCTTTTGTGTGATTCTGATGCAAACTCGTCAACGTCTTTACGACTAAAGCCTTTTAGCGTTGCAATGGTATCAGCGCCAACGCCTTGAGGTACGAACTGAACCGCATCGTTTACTCGTGGATCCATATACCAAGCGCCACCGTCCATACCCATTGGTACACGGCTCATTGACTCAACACCACCGGCAACGACTAAGTCCTCCATGCCAGACATGACTTTGGTTGCCGCAAGGTTAATGGATTCTAAACCAGACGCACAAAAGCGTGACAGCGTTAACCCTGCCACGCTCTCATGCCAATCGGCGTCGATAACGGCGATACGTGCGATATCAGAACCCTGCTCACCGACTGGTGTCACACAGCCTAAAATGACGTCGTCTACCAAACTGGTATCTAAATTATGGCGTTGTTGCATCTCTTTTAATAGCGTACGCACCAGCCAAATAGGTGACGCCTGATGGAGGGAGCCATCTTTTTTACCTTTGCCACGTGGAGTGCGGATGGCATCATAGATATAAGCGGTCTCAGTCATAATAAATCCCTTTAATATTTCATTGGATATTTGTTAGATAATGAAGTTTTGAGGAGAACGTACTCTCCTCAATTCAATACTTAAGAACATTTGGCTTAATAACATTCGTATATTGGCTGGCATGTATTTATTTGCATGTAGCGGTTTTCATAAAGCGGCTTGGTTTCACACAATGCTATTACATAAAGCGTGAAGCCAATTCCTTCATAATCTCATTAGTGCCGCCGTAGATTTTTTGGACGCGAGCATCAGCATACATACGAGCGATTGGATACTCTGTCATATAGCCGTAACCACCGAATAACTGTAAGCATTCATCCATGACATTGCACTGTTTTTCTGTCACCCAATACTTGATTAATGACGCTTGCGGTGCGGTTAAGGTGCCATTAATCATCGCTTCAACAGCAGAGTCACACAAAGCTTTTACGGCGAGGTAATCGGCCTGAACTTCAGCCAGCTTAAAGCGCGTGTTTTGGAACTTCCAAATTGACTTTCCAAAAGCTTCACGCTCTTTTACGTACTCAAGCGTCAACTCTAAAGCTAACTTGATAGCACCGCAACCACTTAGCGCAATAATCAGGCGCTCTTGCGGCAACTCTTGCATCATTTGGATAAAGCCAAGGCCTTCTATACCGCCCAATAGGTTTTTCTGTGGGACACGGACGTTACTGAAGAATAGCTCTGAGGTATCTTGAGCGGACATCCCAGTCTTTTTAAGATTGCGACCACGCTCGAAGCCTTCTAAACCATCCGTTTCGACGACAATCAGAGACACCCCCTGAGCGCCCTGCTCACGGTCAGTTTTGCAAGCTAAAACGATAAGGTTTGCGTGTTGCCCGTTAGTAATAAACGTTTTTGAACCATTGATAATGTAGTCATTACCATCTTTCACCGCGTAGGTTTTGATTGCCTGTAAGTCAGAGCCTGTCGTTGGTTCTGTCATTGCGATAGCGCCAACAGATTCGCCAGTAGCCAGTTTAGGTAGCCATGCTTTTTTCTGCTCTTCAGTACCGTGCTTTAAAATATATGGCGCTACAATACCTGAGTGAACCATACCACCAAAACCAGCTTGGTTAGCCTGTGCCTGAGCCAAAAGAATCGCGGCTTCATGACCAAAATCACCACCGCCACCGCCATATTCTTCAGGCATTGACGCACATAAAAATCCCATATCGCCAGCCTCGTGCCAAGCTTTACGGTCAATCATGCCGTTTTCACGCCACTGCTCATCTTTATCCTTCCAACTTTGAAACATCTTCAAAGCACTGTCATACACCATGCTATGTTCTTCGGTCATCCAGTTTGAGGCAAAAGCTTCAATACTCATGTTGTCCATCCTTGACATTGATTATATAGAAATTGAATAAAGGGTAATTTATATTACCCTTTAGTTCAGTATCAAAAATTCTTTAAAATAAAAACTTGTAGAAGATATACTAGATGACGAAAATGCTTTATTCAACACGTTTAAAATAAATGGTAATACATCTTACCTTATATAAAATTGGCTTATTGAGTAAAGTGATTGACTCTAGTCTAAGTAGATTATAAGGGAGTAAACAGTAATGACAATGAAGGCGGTCAAGCAAAAGGATGGTATTGAGACCTCTCAACATTTAGCGCCCTTATCAGATATGCGACCTGCCACCTTGGATAAGATTGAACAAGCGGTTCGTAAAGTGTTTGCAGGCTTCGACCCTAGTGAAGTAACGATGGCGCAAATCGCTAAGTCTGCCAACGTTTCATTGCAAACGCTTTATAAATATTTTGGAGACAAGCAAACCCTGTTTAATACCATTATGGATATCGTACTTGGTAGGTTGGCGACGCGGATCATGGACCATTTACAAGGGATTGATAGCGTAAAAGATCGATTGCGCAAGACACTCTGGGTATGTTTTGATTTTGTCGACAGCCATCCAGATGCAGTGATGGTGCTGTCCTCGATATCGGTATCCCGCATTCGCAGTATTGCCATTTATGAGAATAAAGAACTGATTGGTGCATTTTTGGATGTATTAGAAGATGGTCAAAAACGGGGTGTATTGAATGACAGTGTGCCGCTATATATTCTGTTTGATGTTTTTATGGGTTTTATCAGTCGTTTAGGCTTTATGCATATTATGCGGCAGAGCAATACGCCGATAAACGCAGAGTTTGACGCGCTATTTGTGATTTTATGGCGAGCTATCTCTAAGCCTGAGACAGAAAAAGTGTAATGGTTTATCGCCTAGACCATAATAGAACCTGACTTTCTAACAGCGTCTTCAATCTTAACTTTGATCGTTAGACAGTAATTCCATTTTGATTAAACAGTAAAAGGTGTAATTACTATCTAGTTTACTGTTATTAATCTCAGTTTGCTATAGGCCTGCTCGGACTACTACAGACACAAAAAAGCCCTTATGCTATTGAACATAAGGGCTAATCAGTCATTCTCGGACTTGCTTGTACTACTAATTGGTACCGGTGGTCGGACTCGAACCGACACGCTTTTAAAGGCAACGGATTTTGAATACGCAGGTAATCGCATAACGTAGTTTACGGCAGTGTACTGTAGAATACAGAATAATGATAACTATCATCATCTTAGCTGCCATTACTGAATATTAGTGTACCGTATGTTATGGTAGTTTACGGCAGAATAGATTACTATTTGATTACTTTTTAACTTTTGGTAGATAGTAATCAGATGGAAGATAAGCTCACAACAAGTAAAATTGATCGTTATCCTGTTGAGGATAGTGATTACTTTATATGGGACACTAAGTTTACAGGATTGGGCCTTAAAGTAAACAAGGGCGGCACCAAAGTATTTGTATTTCAAGCGCGTTTGGGCGGTGTGGGTAATGCTAAGCGACGTACTATTGGCAAGCATCCAATCACCACGCTTCAACGTGCTATCGATGTGGCACAAGAGTGGGCTCAGTTATTTGCATCTGGTATTGATCCAAAAGATAAACGTGACGATCAGATCAAGCAAAATGAAATGCGAGCACAAGATAAGTTTAAAGCGGGCATTACCTTTGGTGACGCTTTTACGGATTACTTTGAGCGCAAGAAAGGCGGATGGTCGAATCGATATATTCAGGACCATAAGGACGCAGCTAAGCCGCATTTATCTGATAAAGACTACAATCCTGGTTGCTACGACTATATCTGGGATAAGCCTTTAACTGAATTAACGCCAGAGCTGATCGAGCAATGGACCCACTACGAGAATGAAACGCGCGCGTCTCGTATGGCACAAGCGCACAGAATGTATAAAGCATTTGTAAACTGGTCCGGCGAGATTGGAGAATATAAAGGACTAATACCGGACAAGTCTGCAACAGCCAAGATTGTCTCATCGTCTATCAAAAAGGCGGGTAGGCATAAAGATACGCTGCAGCGTCAGCAGTTAAAACCGTGGTTTGACTTGGTGACGAGTGATGCTATTAGTGACTCTCATGCTGCAGCACTAATCTGCATGTTGATGAATGGCTCACGGCCGAATGAAATGCTGTCATTGAAATGGTCCGATGTGGATTTTAGGTGGAAGACTATTAAGATTACAGACAAGGTTGACCAGTGGGAACGGATAATACCGCTCACACCTTATACTGAAAAGATGATGCTATCTCTACCAAGGATCAATGACTATATATTTGGTAGTCAGCGAAACAAGGTCAGTTATATAAAAATCGGTGACACTTACCGGAATGCAGTGCTGGAATCAGGATTGCCATCACTGCCACCGAAAGCTATGCGTAAGTCATTCAGTAATCTAAGCGAGTGGGTAAGTGTGCCCTATGGCATCGTAAAGCAAATAATGGGTCATAGACCAAGCGCTACAGACGAAAAGCATTACAAGGATAGGGCGATTGATTTATTGAGATTCTGGCACATTAAGATTGAGCAATTTATTTTAGCGGAAGCAGGTGTTGATATTTCTGATGTATATCCAGACGTAAAAAAAGACGACATATATAAATATGTCGTCTCTTATGATAGGTCACAGGTCGATCAGTGATCGGATATCTTTCATACGCCAGCAGCATGTTTTATTTACTAGTTTTGGATGAATGGGTCCGTCACCTTGACTGGCCCAATTTCTGAGAGTTGAGACACTACGATCCAACATGCTAGCAGCGTAAATATGATTAACATGTGGGGTGCCAACGTGGATGGCCACATGTGCCAGTTTTTCACCATCATAACCAAGTACATTAAAGGCATAGTCTAGTAGCTTGCTGCCACGTAAGCCGCTAGACTTTAATGCACTGATATCAATTTCAGTTTCAATCGTTGCCATTAGTAGTCACCTCATAATCCACCAAAACATACTCATGGTCTTCAATACGCTTAGCTTCAACCTCAAAAAGTAGGGTATCGCCTTGCATCACATAAAGCATATTTTCGTTTTGATTAAAATTTTGATAAAGAGCAATGCCATTTTTAGTACCGCTGATACATTCCGCTTCGCCACCTTTTATCGTTTTAATTTCACCTAACTCACTCACAATCGCTCTCCTTATGCAGTAACGGGATTTCGTTCAAGAGCGTCAATTAAATAAACAAAACGCCAAATTTCACCATGCACGTCCATATATCCATCGTTGTCATAGTCAGTAATGACCGTTCGAGCAAAATCAGCAGACCTTTTTGCCTCATCTGGTGACTTATTGCTGAATCCGCATATTGCCCCATAACCATCATCAAGCCATTGCTGAACTTCAGGTTTCGGTACTGGATGTTGATCCATTAAAACCGCGTGATGCTCTTCATCTGTAGTTCCTGCAGACTTGCAACTAGTCACGATATACATCAGGCTTTTGTTGCCATTGAAAGTAAATATATTAGTAATGCCATCAATTGGTTTTGAGCTATAAAGACGCACTGGCACATCTTTAATCTTGTAATGTTTCCCGATAATTTTACCTATCTTGCCTAGGTTCTTTAGATAATTGCCATTTAGCAACACGTTCTTATCTTTTGCTTGTTTAATATCTTCAACGTAGCCCGTAACAGCGCGCTTAACATCTGGATATTTACCATCAATCAAGCCTTTAAATCTTCTAAAGTCCTCGTTTTTAGCGCAAACAATGTCACCAGTTGAGGCTTCCAAGTGAATGTGATACTTGGTCTTGATGGCGTCTTTTATTGATCTACGGTTAAGGATGTAAGAGAAGTCATCACCTTGGTAGTTTTCACACACAATCCAGCGCAATAGTTGATGTCCATCAGCAGAGTAGGCCAACACTTTATTGTCGCCACCGACGAAGTAAACGCCTTCTAAGTAATATCTGACATCTTCTTTAGCAGCGGCACATAGCATAGCTTTTAGGTAAGCTGTTTTTAATTCAATTAGGTCCATGATGCATTCCTTTTTTTACGTTCATTTACCACACGTCGGGCAGACAGTAGGCAATTCCAAATCAACTTCTAGCAGTTCAGCGGCTAGGGCTTCCATTTCTTCTTCTGTAGGTGTTTTCATAATATCTATCCTTGCGCCATTGCGAATAAGTCAGGTTGATTATTGAAATAAACTTTAGCCTTGTTTTTGACTCTCACTGACTTTGGCTTGATACACTTAGCAGGTTTTTTTTGCAGCTCTGGTGGTAACCAGAACATATCTGCTAACGCGTTTTTCAGATAACTAATATCAGTTTTAGCGAGTGCATCAATTACAGTATCAAGCTCCAACTGTGTGATCTTGCGATTGCAACTCAATTGCACTTTTGGCATCTGTGGATGATCGCTTGATACATGAAAGCCCAGCAATGCGACATGCTCACCCTTACCGATACTTTCAGTAATCACGCAACTAAAACCTAGTCCGGTGGTAATTGGCACACAAATCATTCGCTCATCAGGGTATTTCTTGTATCGTTTAATAGAGGCATGTTCTGCATAAGCGGCGCTTATTTTTATTTTTCGCATAATCAAATCCTTCTCGAATTAGGGTGTTTAGGACAGTGGGCATCGTCGCCTTGGTACGCCTGAACTCAGACACGTATTTTATGAGCCGTCACCTCACCAACTAGCTAATACCTACTGTCCTAAACGATTGACGTTATTTCTCAGTTAACCTTGTGCGCCAATATCTTCAGCAACAACATCAAGTGTGTCGCTAAGCATCTTGATATCACCGGCATCAAAGTCTTGCTTCTTATCAGCAATCAGGCCGCGCATACGCTCGACATCTTCAAGAGTCTCGGCAGCTTTGACGTGCTTCATGATGCTGTTGTATTCATCAGATAAGACAATGGATTGCTTTTGATCAGCAAGTGCTTGGCGTAGCTCATTAACATCTTCATCTCTGATGTTGATGGCGTCATTCTCGACCATTGCCTTAATCTCTTTGCCAATAGGACCAATTTGCTTAACATCAGTAATTTGCTCAATCGTTCCTAGCAATTCGCTGGTGTCGTAATATTCAATCACTGGTGCTTCAGCGGTTGGTTGCTGTTTAACACGATTAAGTAGGGCAGATGCACCGGCATTTTGAGCTTTAGGTGTGACATTACGAGGGGCTTCGTTATCACGGTCAGCCAACTCATCAGGTGTATAAACACCCATGATTACGTCAGGGAAGTGCAAGCGAGAAAAGCGTTTGGCAGCCAAGTAAGCAAGCTGTTGGCGCGGGTCAGCAGCCCATAGCGGTGAGTTTCGGACAGTACCAACTTGCGCCATGGTTAAGCTAAGTTCGGTCGGCTCATCATCACCAATCACTGTTGCACGACATATCACACCAACGTCATCAGACTTATCCTCTTTGGTCTTGACCTTCGACCAATCACCGAAGTATTCAAACTTCATGCGGTCACTGATAGGCGCACGATTATTGATAACTGCGATAACCAGTTGAGCTTCATAACCTAACGTACCACTGACTAGGTGAGTCTTTTGTGCTACTGCAAATGGATCCATGCCCCAGCGTAACGCTTGACCGATAACTGCAAAGCAATCACCTTCACTGCCTTGCAGATGTTTTGGGATAGTGCACTTACCACTAGCCATAACTTGCGCTAGGCGATAGCATTTATTAAACAGCGAGTCATCAAGCGTGATTTGCTGTGGTGAGTATTGCTGATCTTCCATTACTGCGATTTCTTGATTGTCCATGGTGTTATTCCTTATTTTTAGTGTCACTGGTTAAGTCGAGTTTTAGTTGCTGGATGTTGCTTTCGATTTTAGATTCCAATTTTTGGATTGCATGATCGTAAACATGATCAATAATCCAAGGTAATTTATGTTCTAAAGCTGCATCAACCAGGCCGCTTGAGTCTTGAGGGTTGTCAAAAAGGTAACTGCTATCTAGGCTGTTATCTATTTTGACGATGATATCTCTGATATCTGCAGTCTTAATTAGAGCCTGATCAGCTCTCATTTTTTCTATTATCTTTTCCTTAGTAGCAATCAGTTCAGCTATACCAACGATAGTAGTCTCATGAATTTTCATCACTTAAACCTCATGACACGGCTTTCACTTTGCTTGTTGTACTTCTCAGCAAGCTCTGGCATATCCTTTTTAAATTGACTGCTATTAAAGCGGTTACTGACTTGGACCTTGTAAGTAGCGACCACTTCACCATCGATTGCCAATGCTTCATTATCTTGAATCTGACAAATCAAGTCGGTCTGGGCGAGCTCAAGCGCAGTTTTAACTTCTTTTTCCTGCGCCTTAAGTGCTTCATAATGCTCAAACACTTTGGCAGCTTCACTATCCGGCTCGACATCAAGCGTCGTATCAGGATTGTGGCGTGGGTACTTATCCTTAGCGTTCTGCAGCGTGGTAGCGTCAGGCTCAACACCTGCTAATACGTTATTGGTCCAGAAGCTTTCTGCAGCTTCAAACAAGTAATCAATGAAGTCCTGGTGACGTTCAATCTTGTATTGGCGGTACTTGTTACCACCAATCAGTACAGCCATGTGACAGACTTGCGTATCAGTCACACCCATATACCACTGAGCTTGGCACTGATACTGGTCCGGCACTTCGTCGCTTTCTTCTGAACCCCAATTTTTGCCAACGTATTCAGATGCGGTCTTAATCTCGACAATCTGATCAGTGGTCAGCTTGCCGTCTTTGAATCGCACGTTGCCTTTAATAGCTGGATTGATAATGGCACGGTCAATGTTAGCGATGGCCCAACGATGTTCAGGGTGACGCATGAGAAAGTTAACATTCTGAATCTTAAGACCACTGCGTTTAGAAAATTCGCGCGCTACCGTGTCCTCGAGTACGGTGCCCCAATAAGCAAACTCACTGGTCTCTTCATTCACCGGCTGCGTTTTAGACTGGTAGATATCGTAAGCAGTAGCGTAGGGCGATACACCTATAATGGCTGCTATGTCACTGCCACCGATGCCAGACTGACGTAATGTGAGCCAATCCTGGCGGCTTAGGTTGCTGGTCTTGATAGCGTTATCATCTTGCTGTTCAAATTTGATTGCGGTTCCCATGATTATTCTCTCCCTTCAATTTTTCTAAACTCAATTGGTATGCCGTATGGCTTCAACGTTTGACTGAGAGGAGGTTTCATATTCAAAGTCCCACCTTCATCAAACGCAATCTCAAAAGACCCATCGCTATCTAAGTGACAGACCGTTGCTATAGCTCCACGTTCGCGTCGATAACAGCTATGGCTTTTCGTTAACTGCAATTTATCGCCAAGGGCTACCGCAAAACTTGGGTCAAGCTTGTGAGCGTCTATTGACTCCACAAGCAATCCTTTAATAGACATAATCACTCCCTCCCGTATGCTGTTGCGATAAATTGGTTGGCATGTTTAGCCGTTTGGTATTCTTCAGAGGCGTAGTAAGCGTCGTCTTTGTATTGCTTATCAGTAGCGAGCGACACTTCTAATTTGTGTAATGCAATAGCGTTCTTATCGTTTTGTAGATCAACGTCTAACGCACAACCAGTTACTAGCATTGGCGCTAAGAGGGTAATGATTGCAGTCTTAAACATTGGCCACCTCCAACACAGACTTAAAATCGATTTGACGCTTATAGCGCTGAACAATCACACTTCGTGCTGCCATTTTGGTCGCGCCTTGAATGCGCTCGCTGATATAAGAGCCGTCTACAACGTAGAGTAATTCCCAAGTTTTCATATTAAGCACCTCCCCACATTGCGGCTTCGTTTCGCATGTCGTTTTCCCAGTCATTGCTCAGCCATGCTTGATACTTTGCTTTATCAATAACTGAATCAAGATAGGGTTTAGGTTCTTGCGCTGGTTGGCTCTGAGTACGTCGCCAGTAAGACTGATTAACCAACTCAACAAAGGCGCTCATAATCAGTTCATTGTGATGTGGCTCGTACTGGTAATTAACTTCATTGCCGTTTGCATCTAATGCCAAAACAGGCGAGGCGCTTTTTAAATTCTCTGACATGGTTGCTTCAACCTGAAAGTGAACTTGATTACCGTCTAGCTCTACAATCAAGTAACCGTCTTTTCTGCCTAAATCGAAATATTGCTTTTTCTCTTTTACCTGTGCCATAATCCGTTCACTCCTTGTTGAGTTAAAAGCCCTGTTTGTCTTTGGTCGGATTGCAGGGCTTTTTATTGTCAAAAATTTGGTATTGCTAGATAGTTTCGGCTAACTCGTTATTAGCTAATAAATTAATTATGAACCAATGGTTCTTATATGTCAACCTTAATATGAACCATTAAGAACTATAATAAGAACCAATAATACTTACAAGCACAAAAAAACCCGCTCAAAGGCGGGTTAGGGGTTCTTTATATACTGAATTTAGGTATTCGTAAACATTAGTTAGATAGTGATTGATAAAGGTAGGATGTGGTGCTATGGTCGAATTTCTATTATTTGATTATTAAGGTAGCAGCCTATGAAAACTTGGTCAGCACTTCTTATCTCTATATTCATGATGGCGCCAGTCGTACAGGCGAATGCTCAGAACTATCCTTGTTCTAAAAGCATGGGTGGCGTATCGCATTGCAAAGATGGTAAGTTCGTCTGTAATAATGGCAAGATTAGTCAGTCTAAGAAGGTTTGTACTGGTTAAGGAGGGTTTTAGCATTATGCTAGATAAAATATATTGGTTCATGTTGTATGGCTTCCGCGGTCTTATTCGCGCAGTGCCTTTCTTTTTATTATCGATGGTGCTAACTTTCATTAAAAGTAGATTGCACCTAATTACAGATGCAGGGTTATTGGCATCATTGCTTATTTATATATCAAAAGGTCTCACTATACTTGCATTAGTCTCATTAGCTGCTTCAGCTATTGTATGGCTAGTGACCTGGGCAGGCGACTATCGATCTGGTTATCTACCTAATTGGATTAGAAGAGAGTTGTACTAAGTTATTGGTATTTTAAGTTAGGCAGTAAAAAACCGCCTTGATTGGCGGTTTTTTTATCGTGCTTAATTCTAGCTATAATATGCGTAAACGTGGTTTAGCGATTGCCTTTTCGGTATCAAAAAATCCTTTTGGTAAGGAGCAAAGCTTCTCTAAATCTGTTTCACTATAAAAAGTTCTTTCAATAATATCTTCTTTATCAAAGCCTCCTTCATTAAGAAGTAGCTCGATAGTATTCTTCATTAATTTAGGATATTCCACTGGGGTTGTATCGTCATAAGGTTCGCTCTTTCGCCACTTACGGTAACTATAATTTTTAAACAATCTCACTTTATAATCATCTGAAATTATACCTAAATTATGATACTGCATAATTAATGCTGCAACTGACATACCCCAGCGTTTTTTCTCAAGCAATAGATTATCCAATGTTATGCTTCTAAAAGATAATGAGAGAGCACGTCTTGGGGCTAGGAAGTGCGTAGCAAATAAATGTGCTTGTCTCTCAACTTCTTTATAGCGATTGGTAGTTTTTAAACAGTCATCTTTAGTAAGATTCTTGTGTAGTATGATATGACCTAGCTCATGAGCGATATCAAATCGACCACGAAAGAAATTACTCTTATCTTCTGCTACCCAGATGAATGGACGATCAATCCATGTTGAAACACCATCCATACCATCATGGCCAATGCGCTCTTTAGCAACAATAATGCCATTAGATTCGATAGTTGCAATTAAATTCTTAATAGGCCTATCTCCGAGCTTCCATAGTAGGCGCAATTTATTTGCATACTGTTCAATATCATCATCACTTAAAGCCAGTGCTTGATTTCTAGTAGGTGATGGAATAACATTAACTTCTGGATAATCAACCCATTCTTCAAGTGAAAAGCTGATTTCTTTAAGCCAGTTCAGCCGTGTTTCTACAACCCCTCTCAGAGTTTTAGTAGCAGTAGCATTAGAACGAAATTGATATACTTTATTTTCTGTCTGTAAGGTTTTTAATGCAAACCACTTCACTGGTAAACGTAGTACCTCTGATATTTTAATAATTGTTTCTGCATCAGGATTGCTACTTCCAATCTCCCATTTACATATAGTGCTTTTAGATTTATCAATAATTTCACCTAATCCTTCTTGAGTCAAACCTCGTGCCTTTCTTGCCTCAATTAAGCGATCTGGATTAAATTGCTGTATCATGTTTGCCCCCGTTTTACTGCTTGTTGCATTACGTGTTCTTGACTATCTTGTCGAGCTCAAGTAGCGATTTTTTAAGTTTTGATGTTGGATTAAGCTCTGCATCTTTAGTATCAGATACTGTTTCGATATCACTTATAACGTCTTCCAGAGATACCGTTAAGTGAATGTCTTTCAAGTCACTGCTAGGAACAACGAATTTGATATACACCTTATCTAAAAAACAGATATCTACAATTACTAGAATTTTATTCGTTATATAATTACTATAGTTATCCGTAGTCGCTGTGGTAGTAGGTGTGAATAAATCATCTTGCTTGAAATTCAAATTTTCATTTTGATTCTGCTTAGCAAGCTCCCGCATGTATTTTGCTTTATTCCATTCTTGACGGGTTACTGAACGTCTTGGGAGTAGAGCAATCCCTTCTAACTCAATTAATGGGAAAAATGCACCCTTAGCTTCAGTCTCCACTAGGTTGTACTTAATATTAGTGTTATCGAATACATCGCAAGTAGCTTGCTGGATAGCAAAGTGTTCATTCTGACCTGCTGCAGGTCCTTTGATGTTAGGGTGAGATAGCTCTTGGAGCACATAGCGACTTACAGCATCGAGCTTTGCATATAAAGTATCGTGATAATCTAATATCATCTCTATAGGCATCTCATGATGAATGGATTTTATAAGTTGTTTTTTGACACGTTCTAAATCAATCATAAGACAAATCCCAATAAAGTTTCATTTATCGGAATAATATCTAAAAAAGTTTCTTATAGCAATAGGCTATATTGGTATTTTTGTTCTTATGGAATTTATTTCCTTATTTTTCAATGATTTATAAGGAATTTATATTTATTATGGCGTCGCAATAATTACTCCCAATACATGAGCGCTTATCTATCTATATATTTCATTATTCGGAATAATAGCTAAAAAAGTTTCTTTTATGAATATTGGTATTTATTGGAGTTATAAGAAGGATAGGTGATAGATAATAAAACCCACCGTGAGGTGGGTTTCAAGGTATAGCTTAGCTTTACAGTTATTCGCTAACTAGCGCTTTATAACCAAGATAATTAATCCCTACAAGAGTTAGAATTACTATCTGAACAATGGCAGAGAAAACAAAAGTATTGAAAAGTAATAATAATACTGCAGGCGCGATACTATTAATACCAATGTCAAAATAGTTATATATGTAATCTGTTGAGAATACAAATCTAATAATAGTCAGTAGAAGTGTGAGTAAAAGGGTAAATGCAGCCAAATAAGCGAAAAGCATGGTTAGAAATACTCTACGAGTAAGTAGCTGCTTATAAGGTTCACTTCTATTTCTCTCTTTCTTCCAAATAAAAGGAGGGTTTTCATGATTAATGTAATTATCTATAGCGTCTCGGTTAATAGCTGAAACCGCAGAAAGAGAAGCAATGAAAAACCCAGGTAGTATAGCTAATAAAGTAAAGAGATCATTAAACTTATCACTGAATAAGAAATTATCGCCATAACCATTAGTTGCTAATAAGGTACAGAAAATTCCCGCAAAGGTTCCTATCAATAAAGGTATATAATATAATGCTTTATGTTGTGCGTTCTTTGGGTATTTGATTTTTAGAAAGTCAAATACTTTTAAGGCTTGATTAAGCATATGACCTCCTGTCTTCAGCAAGCAAATTAAAAGCTCTCAATCATTTTAGCGTAAAATTGAGCAATAGGTGTAGGGTGTTCTTTCTTTATTTTCTCATGAGTATCAGGCTCTCTATCTACCCAATTCAGGTAAGCCTTTTTTGAAAAACCTGTAATAATATCGTTATAAAATTCGTGTTGTACCTCTGAAGATGATTGCGGGTCTTTGATAAGAAGATAAGTCGTTGGGTTCTCAAAATCATCAGCTTTTGCTCTAGCTACTCGTTTGATCCAGGCAAAAATATCATCTTTTTTGGCTTTTTGAAAAAAACTATCGTTTTTAGAAACCTTAATAGTTAATCTTAAGTCTTCTTCAGTTAAATGGTTTGCTACATCGAAATTATCCTGGTCAGTAGTACGCTCCCTTAAAATTAAGCCTCTTAAATAACCATTGTTGATAGCTGAAATAATACTATCATCAGTAACATGGCTTACTTCAACGTATGGCGTAGTAGCTATTTCTTTTTGTGTCATCGGGTCCTTATCTTTCCAAAACCCTTCATCACTTTTAATTAACTTTATAAGTTGAGTGATGAGTCTAATAATATAGTTTTTAGTAAACCCATTAACAACCTGTATGGAAACGTTAGCTTGAGATGGATCGATTTGATCAGGTTTAAACACAAGATGAAGCAATGTTCTCTGCCCATACTCATTTGGTATCTCTTGAGTCAACACACTATCAGATATGTTTGCTAATAACCTAGGATCAACTTCCGTATCATTGAAAGTGCATAGCATTTTATAGACATTATTTTTCTTATCATGATCAACTTTGACCCATCTTATCCACTTTTTACCTTCTTTGTATTGTAGGATGTGTTTGCCATGGTCTTTAAATTCATTAGTATTGGACTGTTGATAGTTTTCTAGCCATTGGCAAAAGTCATCAACTGTAATATTTCCAAAGAATTGCTGTCCCTGCTCTGATGCTCTTGCTCTTTTCTTATCAATTCTAAGGTTATAATAATTAAACTTAATATCTACTGCCATTATCAGGTCTCCATTATCTCAAATATAGGTTTCGTTTGATAGAATTTAAGAACTCTGCACGTCATCCAGTGTCGCAGGTTCTATGTGTTATATATTTCCCAATTAAATCTCTTTAACTACCGCACCACCAATCACAACCCAACGCCTCATACACCTTCAGGCTTATCCCATCTGCTCATCACACACCTTCAGCCCAATCTCTCTAGCTTCACTCAAATCCATCCCAGGTTTAATTCTGTAAGGCACATTTGGCGTTATACGTGACAGTTTAATAATATCGGCAGCAGCTTTATTAAGCGGTGTGCCAACATAAGACTCATCAGTAAATCCTACGGGATTAAAAAATACTCCACGACCAAGCTCTACATGGTCACTACAAGTAATTTCTCCGCTAGTCGTGAATGGGTAGGGCGTATCATGCTCAGCTCCCCAAAACGCTTCATGCACCACAACATAGCCATAGCCGTAGTTTTCATCTTGGACTGGTGTACATGCAGTTAACGATAAAACGGCTGCGCTAATTAGCCACCTGGACAAATTGATTCGCATAACTACATCCTTGTGTTAATCCCAATCCAGCGCCTCACAATACACACACCATCCCAATGGCAGCGTGTCGACTGGCTTGGCGAACTTTAAGAAGTGAAGGATCCAGTAGTATTCAAATGGTTTCATAGCGATCTCATCTATACCTAGTTACTTTACTGTCAACGATACCAACAAGCATACATTCGCCCATAGGCACTATCTTCTGGTCAGGCCAGTCTGGATTAAGTGGTTTTAAGTACATGTCTTCAGGGTTATCGCCCATTATCAATTGTTTAAACGTGGCTTGCTTATCGTCATTGCAGTGTATAACCACTAGATCCCCATCTTTCAAATCCCAAGGCGCTATCTCAGGCTCTACATAAATAATCTCATCGGGTTTAAATTCAGGCCACATGCTGCGTCCTTGAATAATCAATCCAAATGCGCGCTTAGAAAGGTGCTGTGGTCGTGGTATCCAATCGATCACATCATCTATCGTTACTGGCATCACATCAGAAAAACTACCCGCCGCCACCCAACTAATTACAGGTACGTAACCATCCATTCCGTAATCAACCGGAACTCTTAGTGTGCCTTCAGGGTCATTAGAGTTTGAGGTGTTCTCATCTATATTATTTCTCTCTATCGCTCTTATCTTTTGCATCAAATCGTCACGGTTTGGCTTTGTAGTCTTTTCGCCTTGCCCAGCAGCTAACCAGTTGAAGTTAACGCCAAGGAATTTAGCTAATGCCTCTATATTGTGGTGATCAGGAAGCGTTTCAGCTTTCAGCCACTTATTTATAGCTCTATCAGAAATTCCAAATTTAGCTTCTCTTTTAAGACGTTGAGCACTACCTCTTTGGGTATAACCCATCTCAGTCAAAGTATCGTTCAGCCTTTTTGCAAATGCTACTTTCGCGTCATCTGAACTATTCATCTTTTATTCCTTATGAACCGTTTGTTCAATTGTATTTCCTATTGAATGAAATGTCAGTACCTGTTAATATGAACCAATTGTTCTTAAAATAGGAATCACTGACATGCAAGAAACTCAATTAAAAGTATTTATTGATAAAAATTGTGGCGGCGTTAAAGCCGTCGCTGATAAAACGAATCTTACTAGTCGAGCTGTTTATAAGTGGGCAACAAAGGGTTCTTTGCCACGCACTGAGTTTTCAGATGAAACCAAATATGCAGAAGATTTATCTGACTTATCAGGATTCTCAGCGAGTGAGATTAAAGAAATGTTCAAGCCGCAACCACAACTAGAGGAAGCCTAATCATGACTACCAAATCTACAACGCAATTATCGCCTGAGCAAGCCGCATGGTCACGCAACATGCAAGCACAGATATTGCAGGCCATTGATACTACTGGGCAGCTCGTTGTAGCTGATTGCATCGGCGTTGATAGCAGCACTATTACAAAGATGAAGCAGCCACACGGCACTGCCAAGCACAGTGATATAGAAAGACTTTGCCATCTATTAGCAGCTACCGGCTTAAAAGTCGTTGATAAAGATATGAAGTGCTATGACCAAAATCATGTTAGCTGGCTTTACGGACTCGCAAAGCTTGGAATGAATCGGTCATTAGACGTTGATGATTTTTTACATGCAGATGCAGCATTGCAGATAGCTGAAGGTACTTACCAGCCAAGAGGTGCTTTATGAAATCAACAGACGATATATCGAACGATGTAGCAGACCGTCATGCTGAAATGATACAGAAGCACCGTAAATCAAACAGCGTGACAAATGGCGATCCAGTGATCAATTGGACAACAGCGGATTTCGCCTTAAAACAAAGTGCAGCACAGACCAGACAAAAAGGCCTAAAAGCTGTAAACCATAAAATGATTGATGATGAAGATAGTCGCAAAGAGCAAGTGAATGGTGTTTTTTGGCACCGAGCCAGACAAGTATTAACACTCATTGCGATAGCTATAGTCGCTTACACATTATTCCATTTTGCATGAGGTTGATATGTCAATCAGTGAATCAGCAATCAGAAGGTTTGATAAAGAGCATGGCATTAAGCAACTCACAGCCATGGATAATACAGGTCTTTACTGTCACAGCAATCATTACAGCAAAAAGACCAAGAAGAGCCTATTGGCGCAACAAGCAAAGGTCGTGAGAAAGGCAAAATCTAAGCAATAAAAAACCCTAATCAGCTGGAACTGATCAGGGTTTTAACAAACTAAACTAGTAATTGGAGTATAGCATATGAACGCTTTAATTCAAGAAAATCTAAAGACGATGAGTAGCCGCGAACTAGCCGAGTTGTGCAAAAAAGAGCATCGTCATGTATTGCGCGATATTGATGATTTGAACGCAACGTATGAAGTGATGGCACTGCCCAAAGTTGGGCAGTCAAATTATACCGCTGACAACGGCCAAAGCTATCGCCAATATCAGCTTAGTAAAGAACAGACGATTGATCTGATCACAGGATATCGTGCCGACATTCGTATTCGTATAAATCGTCGCTGGTCGGAGCTAGAAGAACAATTCAGCCAATCATCGCCGGTAGTAGCACTACCAGACTTTACTAATCCAGTCGAAGCAGCACGTGCTTTTGCTGATCAGTATGAAGCCAAGCAGATTGCACAAGAGCAGTTAGCGATTGCACAACCTAAAGCTGACGCATTAGATTTTATCAGCACGGCCGTTAATAGTCTTAATGCGCGTGATACGGCTAAAACACTTGGCATACAGCCGCAGAAATTTAATAAATGGTGCATTGCTCATAACTGGATGTATAGAGACAGCAAAGACAAGCTACAGATGTGCAGTAATCGACTACAACAGGGCTTTATGGAGCAGCGCAGCGTTACTTACTTTGATAGCAATAACAACGTTAAGGCGACTACACAGCCGCTATTCATAGCTAAGGGATTAACTCGCTTGGCTAGCATATTCTCAATAGTTCACGAGGTGGCGTAATGCACTTTTACCAACATCACATAGGCGACTTTAATAATGCCACACGTCATCTGTCTATCATTGAGCGCGCTATCTATCGTGACTTGCTTGATATGTATTACGAGCAAGAGAGCGCTATTGACGCCACAGATTTGAACAAACTCGAACGTCGGTTGCTTATCCGTTCAACGGATGAGAAACAAGCGCTTGAATTTGTACTAGATGAATTCTTTGAAAAGCAAGATGACTTCTATTTTAATAATAGATGTGAGTCTGAAATCAAACAATACCAAGACAAACTAGAAACTGCTATCAAAGCTGGTAAAGCAAGTGGTGAAGCTCGACGCAAAAAGGCAAATAAAAAACAGCGTAAAGACGTTGATGACAAAGGCTTAGAAGATGAAACGAACGACCGTTCAACGGACGTTGAGCAAACGTTGAACGAAAACATGCAAAACGTTGAACCAACCAATAACCATGAACCAAGAACCATAAACCAAGAACCAAAGATTAATAATAATAGCGCGAGTGATTTTTCGGTAATTGATTCGATTGCAGATTGGATTTATCCAGAGCTTACTGAAATTAACGCCATGCTCATGCTAGGTGCACCACCAGTACCAGCAATCAGTCAGACAGAATACGATTATCAATTGACTAAGTTCAAAAATTATTACGCTGAGGAGGAGCAAAAGGGTTCATACATCAGGACTGAGGGTAGACGCAAGGATGTGCTGACGGATTGGATCAAACGTGATTATATCCGTCAGCAGAAAATCAAAGCTCAGTCACAGCCAGCTAGATTTAGCATCGACAATGAGGATTGGAGCGGTACCACTGCTAGCAAATCAGCAAGCCATGATAGTGACTTACCACCTGTATTTCATCCAAGCCACAGCAAACCGGTAACTCAAGCTAAGCCAAACCCCAATACAGCGGTCATGGTTAACGGTTTATGGAAAGAGCCGTTACCAAATATGAGCGTTCAGCAAACCTACGATCATATCAAGCAACAGCAAATGCCTGGTGAAATGCAAGATGAGACTTACGACAGGTTGTTAAATCAGATGCAGGAGGCGGTATGAATAAAAATATACAAGCATTAGGCCGCATGAAGACAGGGAAGATGAACAACACTGAGAAAGCGTATGCCCAGTATTTAGAAATGCAGCGCCGTGAAGGTGAAATCTCTTACTACTCTTTTGATGGCATCAACCTACGGCTAGCAGACAACACATTTTACAAACCAGACTTCTTGGTGATGCGCTCAGATGGTCAGTTAGAAATACATGAAGTGAAAGGCCAGTGGACTGACGATGCTTTGGTGAAGATTAAAGTAGCTGCTGACAAGTTCCCGTTTAAGTTCATTGCAATCATGAAGCAGACAAAAAGAAATGGCGGCGGTTGGGATGTTCGAGAGTTTTAAAACGTATAAAAAAGTATATCGATAAATTAAATTGAGGGCTCAAAATGACCAACTTACTAGCTAAAAGATTCGGTACCAGTCCACGCTTAGAATTACTCAGCGGTGAATGGTTAAAGCAAGGCATGGGCGTTAAGACAGGTAAGTTTGATATTGGCGCTGGTGGTTTGCCTCCTGAAGTGAACTGGGAAGACAAAGCTGCTGCTATCACATTGATCAAGAGTAAGACAGGCAAAGCTTTAGCTTCGCTCTTAGTATGGGGCGATAACGAACGGTACGACTGGTCAGAGTCGTTTGATGATGTGGTTAACCACTTAGCAGCTAACATGATTAAATACTGCTTAGAGGACGATAGAGGAGCGCCTAAGAGCAAATACACACTTAATGAATTAGCATTCAAGATGGCACGCATGACGTTGCACTTCGAGCTATACAATTTATGGCCCTTATATTCAGTTGAGGGTCGCTTATTGTTTAGTGGTATTGATATGTCACCTAATAGTTATCGTCAAATATGGTCGAAATATCAAGAGAAGATGCTAGATGATATTGACTACTTGATGAGTTTTATCAACCAAGATGTGGCTAGTTATCGATATGAGTTAAGCAATGTTTAGATTTATCATTTTACTAAAAAAACTACCAATGGTAGTATAGTCATAATTATAGTTTATAAAAAAATAAATATATGACCGCATATCAAGCACAGTCTAAGCTTAATGAAGTCTATGACTTTCTAAGATCTTTTGAAGGGATGATCAATCCTGACAATATTAGATTGGGACGTTGGTTAAGAGATGCTCAGGCATTGCGTAAAAGCAGTCCAGCGGAAGGCTTTCTCATGGAAGCTTTAGTATATCGTGTGCAGGGTAAGCTTGATCAAGCTATTGAATATGCTGAAAAATCTTATCGATTGGATAAAGCGCTTGCATGCAATAATTATACTACTATTTTATCAGATGCTGGACATTTTAAAGAAGCTGTAGAGCTAGCTTTAATAACTTTGCAAAAAGATAATTTGAATACCTATGCATTAAATAGATTAATTATAGACGCTTCTATAACAATAGATAAAGATTCTTTATCGCAAGGTTTGGCATTATTTAAAGATCCTAATGGTAAGTTTAAAGATTTGTTAAATTTGGCTCATCGTAGATTAAAAAAGTGTGATGAAACAATATCGACCTTGGAAAAAGCAGGTATTACAATTGATAGCTATGCGGCAGTTTCATCTATAGCATCTAGAGCTTTGAACTCTTATTATCTAGGTAATAGTCGTTTTGAGATGGCTATTCAGCATAATGAAGCAGGTGTTTTTCTTATTATAAATGAGGAAATACCAAATATTGATATCAATGACTGTTTTATTATCCATGATAAATACATTAACGACTTAATTGATAGCGATTTGTCTTTTAAGGACTATAAGCGCATAGTTTATAGCTTTTTACCGCTTGAAAATAACGACTTGTTAGAAGGAAGTGTTTGTCAACAACAAGAGACTTTAATGTGAGTGTAACTATAGATGAATTAAAGCAAGCTATAACTAGCATGTTTCCTGATCCCAAAGCAATTAAAGAAGAGGCGATTCAAAGAGCCTGTATTAATCGCCATTACTATTTAATTTACTATACTATGTTAATAGTCATTAAAGATAACTTTCCACAATACGATATGAGTAGAGAAGGATCATTTAATAATACCGGATCCCATAATCGAGTTTTTTGTGTCTTCGAAGAGATAGCAGAACAGACAGGGAGTAAAGAAGCTGAAATGTTATCTATGCAGTTTTCTGATTTTTTAACTAAACGTCACAAAGCGGATTATAAGCTTAACGAGAGCTTCAGCAGTGGTGAGTATTCACAGTGTTTAAGGTATGCAGAGAGAATACCAGAGCTAGCGCAAGAACTAATTGAGGTTCACACACAGAAAGCAGTATAAAGCTTGACCCTCACTGACAGTTGATGCTATATTTCTCATACTGGCAATTGTAAGTGAAGCCAACTGATTTATGAGGTCTTGATGATCCAACGTATAGTTGAGCGCTATTGCTTAAAGCAAGCTGACATTATTAATAAGCTAAAAAAAGAAAATATCGATGCATGTTTAGCTGATAACAGCTACAAAGATAGTTTGGCTCACCACAGACGCAAGCAACGAATAGTGATAGCGACGACGAAATATAATACCGCTATCGACTTGTTTTTAAGAGACTCGAAATTTAAGAAAATAGAAGTAGAGTTATAGTTAAAAGCCTTATCTAACGATAGGGCTTTTTTGATATCCGCATATTGAAATATTGTTATGCATCAAAACTTAGGTTATGCTGATTTTGGCACAATATAATCCTAGGAATAAAAATAAATGACAAAAAGATTTGATCAGGCGGATGTTGAAAAGCTTTCCCTAGAATTTGCTAAAGAGATGATCGACTTTAGCGATGGTGGTAGTAATGCAAGTGTTGATGATCATTTGATCAGACGTGCTACAAACATGGCTATTGCTTGGTTTGAAGGAGCGGATTTACGTTCGAGAATGTTCCAGCAGCAATGCGCTAACTGGATTGATTTGGCTGAGGTAGAGCTTTCTGCTCTTAACTTAGTGCCATATGAAAAGTATTGGTTTATAGCGCGCGAGCATGGTTCTACCAATCCTCTTGAGTTAATTCATGGTAAATTCATAAAGCCAGTTCAAAGCGAAGTGGATGCTGGAAAATATAATAAATACTATGCCTCGTTTGCTGATATTCAAGATGACAAAGGCACTAATTATATAGCTCAGTATGTCATCCCTGCAGAAGACGGGGCGATATTTGATCAAGACTTTAAGCCACTAGCCCCCAAAGGTGTAGTGATTAAAAATAACAGCCTTTTTTCTACTATACATATAAAGCCGAAACACTAATGTTCGCGTAAGCGAGATTAGCAAATAAAATATTAACAAGTCATCTTGGTAACAAGGTGGCTTTTTTTATGCTCGCAATTACGCGGGCTTTTTTACGTCTACGATTTAGCAGGGATTGCTATGTGTGAGCTGACCAACCAACAAGCCTATGATTATTATCAAGAGGCGACCAAGCTAAGCGGTAAAAATTATTGGCTGAACTTCTTGCGAGATAGGGCGAATAGAGGTGTGGTCGGAGCCCAGGGCTTTGTAGATAAGATTGAGCTTTGTGAGATTAAATAAATGCTTATAGCTCAGATGGTAGCGCACTACACTGGGGGTGTAGTGGTAAGAGGACAGGACTCATAATTCTAAAGTCACAGGTTCAAATCCTGCCGTCTTCACTATAAAGGTTGGAGCGCTACCTTGACATGGTATAGGTCTATATTTTAACCAGTTTGCCTCCCTTGATTGGACGAGGCGTTTTTTATATCTGCGGTGAGCCTTTAACGAGGGAGCAAGCACCCAAGCCAGAGCGGGCAGAGTGAAGTAACTAAGACTGGCAGTGAGACACACTGTCGCTAATCGTAGAGGTTTGTATGTAGCAAAGCACAGGTTTTGACATGCGCCTAAATTAAAGCAACCACGTAATACCTGCCAGATTTAGTCACTGGTAGCACATGCCAATGAGACACCCGCTAGCAGATGACGACTGCGACATACTATGAGTTATCAATCGCCATCTTATTTGCATGTGATGAGGATGCTAGTTGATAACAATGCTTGGCTCACTTCGGTGAGCTTTTTTATGCACGCTGATAGGAGGTGAGCATGTTAGTAAGACCAGTACCGCCCAATGATATGCCATCGTTCCTAGCAGCACCAGAAATACATGAATGGCTGAAAGACACGATACTTAATCCTGATCATGAATGGTTTAATCATGACCATCAGCATCTATTTGATTATGAGTTTCATGAGATATCTTTTTTATGGGCCCAAGGCGAATACATCAAACAAGGCAAACAAATATTAGGGCAATGCGAAAAGGTCATGATGATGGCTGGCGGTTGGAAAAAAGCACGTCAAGAAATGTGGTTTGAAGATACGCTGGGCGCGGTACCGGATTATCTAATCACTTTAGATGCTAATTATTGCCGTGATTGCACAGACGCTGAGTTTTCCGCATTGGTTGAGCATGAGCTGTATCACATCGTACATAAGACGGATATGTTTGGGGATCCTGCATTTAGAGCAGACGGTAAGCCGGCACTTGAGATAACTAGCCACGACGTTGAGGAGTTCTTTGGAGTCGTCAGACGATACGGCGGCGATGAAGCGGTTAGACGAATGGCTGAGTTGCAAGATAGTGATCCGCAAATAAAATACTAATTAGGTATACCTAGGGATACGAAAGGACAGATATGGCGACTCTTAACAATGGGGTTAAGACCTTTATTGTACAAGGGCTTGCTACCTATATGACCCCCTCAGAAGTAGCAGAGGCTGTAAACCAAGAATTTGGCATTACTATTACACGTCAGCAAGTGGCGAAATACGATCCGCACAAAGCAGCAGGTGTAAATCTTGCTCAAAAATGGCAGGACCTATTCAAGCAATTCCGTGATGACTTTAACAACGATATTCAGGCAATACCGATTGCTAATAAAGCTTATCGGTTGAATATGCTTGACCGCATGGCGCGTGATGCTGAGAAGTCAAAGAATAGACCGTTAGCAGCAGCTTTGGCAGAACAGGCGGCTAAAGAGATGGGCGAGGTGTTTACCAATAAGCAAAAACTTGACCATCAGTCGAGTGACAAAAGCATGACGCCAACAGTCAATAACTTCAACGGTGACGCTCAAGCAGCAAGCCAAGCTTATCAGGATATTATGGGTGGTAAATAATGCCTATCCCTTTTGCATTCGATTTTAAAAATCCTGATTATGCACAGGTGTTTGAATGGCGCATTGAGCGACTACAGCGCATTAGACAAAACCCTGAATCACTACCTGCACTCAAGGCATTTTATAAAGACAATCCAGCGCAATTTATTATCGATTGGGGTGTGACTTATGATCCGCGAAACATTGAGCGTGGCTTACCGTCATACATACCGTTTTTGTTATTCCCTAAGCAAGAGGAATGGATTCATTGGCTGATGGACGGTTGGAAGTTGCAAAAACCGTCCATTACGGAGAAGACACGCGATATGGGTATGTCGTGGCTCATGATGGGCTTTTCATGCTCGCTAGGGCTGCATAACAACGGCTTATCGGTAGGTGTTGGTAGTCGTAAAGAAGAATACGTTGATCTGATTGGCAGTCCTAAGGCACTGTTTGAAAAAGGTCGTATGTTTTTAAGTGGTCTACCGCCTGAGTTTAGAGGCGGCTGGATTCGTGAAAAGCACAGCCCCTTTAAGCGCATTATATTGCCTGAGACTGGCAGTGTGATTACTGGTGAGGCGGGTGACGGTATCGGTCGCGGTGATAGGGCGTCATTATACTTTGTTGACGAGGCTGCTTTTTTAGAGCGTCCGCATTTAGTTGATGCTTCGCTATCTGCTACTACCAACAGTCGAAATGATATATCTACACCTAACGGTATGAGTAATTCATTTGCTATACGTCGCCATGCTGGGCGTATTCGCGTTTTTACATTTCATTGGCGTGATGATCCACGCAAAGATGATGCGTGGTATGACAAGCAAGTAGATGAGCTTGATGAGGTAACAGTGGCTCAAGAGATTGATATTGACTACTCCGCATCGGTTGAGGGCGTGTTGATACCGTCAGCATGGGTCCAGTCTGCTATTGATGCCCATAAGAAGCTGGGCATTACTATCAGCGGCAGTAAGATTATGGCGCTTGATGTAGCGGATGAGGGTATCGATAAAAACTCTATCGCTGGTCGTCATGGCGTATTGCTCAACTACTTAGAAACGTGGAGCGGTAAGGGTTCAGATATTTTTGAAACTTCTAAAAAAGCAGTCGAGGCAACCGCTGATAGCCATTCGGAATACTTTTTGTATGATGCTGATGGACTGGGCGCTGGTGCTAGAGGTGATGCTAGGGTGGTGAACGAGCAACGCAAAGGCTTAAGAGATGTTGTTAACTATCCGTTCAGAGGTTCTGCTGGTATTTATAAGCCTGAAGCTGAGGATATTCTAGGTAAGAAAAATAGTGACGCCTTTGATAACTTTAAAGCACAAGCGGGATGGGCGTTACGCAAGCGATTCTTGTTGACACACAGGGCGGTAAAAGACGGCATGGCTTTTCATCCTGACGATATTATCAGCATTGATAGTACGCTGATCGAACTCGCCACCCTAACAACTGAGCTGTCACAGCCAACCTACGCAAAAACAAATGCGGGGAAAATATTGATCAATAAAAAACCAAAGGGTACACCATCACCAAATCGATTTGATGCGGTAATGATGGTGTTTGCTGACAATATGGTTAAAAAGCCAAAATCTGTATTCGACGTAATCGGCTAAGAGATAACTTTATGCTAAATAAACTAATGAACATTGCTGATAGCACACTGGTTAATCTAGTGAGCAAACTCGGCACCAGTAGAGATAAAGCAAGTCATGACACGTTTGCCTGGCATGTGCCAAAGTCAGTTTTTGAGCTTGATAATTTATATGATTCAAACGGTACCGCATCAAAGATTATTGATAAGCCTGTTCAAGATATGTTCCGTCAGGGTTATTACTTTGGTGGTATTGCCGGTAAAGAGCTGCAAAAGCTGACTGATGAGCTAGACAGACTCAAGCTTGATGTGCATTTAAGTAAAGCCATGCGCTTATCACGGTTGCATGGTAAGTCTTACATCTTATTAGCCACTGCTGATAACAAGGCGCTTAGTGAGCCAATGCGTGACGCCAGTGATTTAAGTTATATAACCACATTATCTATATCTCAATTGGTAGCGGGTAACGATATGCGACCAGCGTCAGAGGCAGGCGGTTGTTATGATAAGCCTATCTATTACAAGCTGCAAAAAAGCGTAGGCGATACAAGCGCAGGCATTATTCATTACAGTCGCATTATTGAGATTGTGTGGAGTGATGGCAAGAGCATCATCGAAAAGATACATGCTGAATTATTACGCTTTGCTAGTGTCAATGCTAATGCTGCATCACTGGTGCATGAGGCTAAGATTGACATTATTAAAACGCCTGAATTAGCAACGCAAATTGAACAGAATTCAGATTCAATCTTAAAGCGGTTCGCGTTGGTCGGTATGCTAAAAGGTAATAACGGTACGATGCTACTTGATTCCAATGAAGAGTTCCAAAGCAAGTCTTATAACTTCTCAGGATTACCTGATTTGATGCAAGAGTTTGCTATTCAATTAGCAAGTGTTGCTGACATTCCCTACACGATACTGTTTGGGCGTTCACCGTCTGGGCTTAGTGCTACTGGTGAGCATGACTTAAAAAACTACTACGACACAGTAGGTAGTTATCAGCGCGATTATCTGCGACCAGTATTGCAAAAGCTACTCAATATGATTAGCGGTTATCTACTGCCCAATGAAGATATTACTTTGATATTTAGCCCACTGTGGCAGATTGACGAGAAAACACTTAGCGAGATTGAGAAGAACAACGCTGAGCGTGATATTAGGTATCTTGAGAATGGCATTATCACCGAGGCTCATGTAGCAAAACAGCTAGTCGAGCAAGATACTTACACGGTTATTGATGACGAGCATATCACGCTTCTAAGCGGTCTTAATTTTAATGCGGAGCTAGACGATGTTAAACCAGTTAAAGCCGCTAATACAGCAACAGAGTAAGCGTAAACGAGGACGTAAGGCTAAAGCGCGTCCTGTTTATGTCTCACGTAAGCTAGAGCTTGACTATACAAGGGCTTTGCTCGTAATCGTTGATGATATACACACTGAAACAGTCAAGGCGCTCATGCCGTTAATTGACACGCCTAATATCGGTGATAGCAGACGACAAGTCATTGATAGCTTATTCAGTGACTTTAAGACCGCATTTAGCAAGACAGCTAATACGGTCAAAGCTAAAGTGTCAGGCATTGCTAGCGCACTGGCTCAAACAGTGGTGAGCAAGCAAGGTCAACAGTCAGACGGTCAATTAAGCGCAATGATACTTAGTAAAACAGGTATCGACTTTAGCGGCTTAATGAGTGATGAGGTACTGCAAGAGGCTGTTGATGAGGCGGTAGCGGCTAACATAGCGCTGATTAACTCTATACCACAGCAGTATCTTGATAGGGTTGAACAGGCTGTCATGGCAAGTCTGCAAGCTGGTACGCTTAACACCACTCTAGCTGATGAGCTGCTTAAAATTGAGGGCGTGACAAAGAATAGGGCTAAGCTGATAGCGCGTGACCAGTTAGGCAAGATTAATAGTCGACTGTCACAAATTAGACAGCAATCGCTAGGTATTACTCATTACTTTTGGTCAACGAGCCATGATGAGCGCGTGAGAGACAGACATAATCGGTGGGATGGTGACAGAATCGCATGGGATACACCAACGATGGACGGACACCCTGGACAACCTATTCAATGCCGATGTACTGCTATTCCTGATTTGGATTTCTTGATGGAGTAAGTTATGGAAGATAAATCAAAAGTAGTGGGCTTAACTAAAGTTTCTATTTCTAACAGCCTAAGATTGGTTTTTGAGAGTCCAGTAGATGAGTATGATAACTTTTCCATAGATATTGACGAATGGGACGAGATAAAAGCCACTGTCGATAAGATGATTTCTGAGGTACAAGCCAATGAGGTTAATTCTGCTACTACTCGCTGAGCGTCTGCTACTGCACATGGATAGAAAAATCAAAGCTAGTGACGAGAAGTTAGCTAGCGAAAACGATAACGAGCCGCCTTAATGGGCGGCTTTTTTATGGGCGTTAATTATGAAAATACGCATTAATCAAGTCATCGACTTAAAGCCAACAAGCCGCATACGCACGCCGCAAGGGTTTTTAATCTGTAAAGACGTAACGCTCGCAAAGCCAATGGTTAAAGAGTATTACGCAGGTGAGCTTGGCATTGTTGATGGTTTTGAGCCGACCGATATTATCAATATCTACACGCCGCCTGATGTGCTGTTTGGTCAGCCGGTCATTGATGGCTTTACCGCATCCGATGTGGTCATGATGCACCCAAAAGGCAATCAGCTAAACAGTGACAACTACAAAGACCATGTAATCGGTACGGCTAAAAACGTGCGAGCTGATAACGGCTATCTTATAGCGGATTTAACCATCAAGGATAAGTGGGCGATTGAGTCCATCGAATATGAGGACGTTAAACAAATATCTTTAGGGTATGCCGCTGAATTAGATATGACAGCCGGCACTACTGAGACAGGACAGGCATATCACGGGCAATGGGTAGGCATGGTCGCAGATCATGTTGCTGTTGTCCGTGAGGGCAGATGCGGCGATGACTGCAAAATAGGCGATAAAAAAACTGTAAATGATTCAACGGAGAAAGGTATGAAGGTAAAAATCGGTAACTTAGAGTTTGATGTGGGCGATAACACTACGCTTGCTCAAGCAATTACAGCGCAAAGCCAAGAGCTTGATGCGCTAAAAGGTAGTGAACTGAAAGTGGGCGACCAAGCATTTAGCTTATCTGAGCTGACAGCTACTCAAGCGACTATTGATAAATTGGTAGGCGATAACAAAGCATTAGCTGATACCAACGTCGAGTTGACAGCTAAGCAGACCACACCTGAACAGGTCGAAGCATTGGTCGCTGACCGCGTTGCTACTATCGACAACGCTAAAAAGCTAAACGATAAGATTGTCACTGATGGCAAGTCAAGCGAACAGATCCGCCGTGATGTTATCACCGCTAAAGCTGATGACAATCTGGTTAAAGCTATTGTTGGTGACAGCGTAGCCGATGCTGAGCAATCAGCCATTGATACCGCATTTAAGGCACTGTTAGCCACTGCTGACACTAAGCAAGTCATTGCTGCTGATAGCGCGCTTAACGGCTTAAACAATACAAACGTAGGCGATGCTGACAAAGAAAAGCCATTCGATAAATCAAATATGTGGAAAGGGGATAAATAATGACACCATTACTAAAAGGCGATGACGCTATTGCAGTAGCCGGTATGCGCGTTAAATCAATGCCTGAAGAGGTATTGAGTTTGCCATTGTTGGTTGACCCATCTTATACGGTCAAAGACGGCTCAGTGGTTTACCTAACGGCTGACAAAAAAGGCTGCACCACGGTACAAAACGTAGGCGCTGGTTATGTCGGCATTGTCGTATTAAACGGCATGATTGACAGCTATAAGAAAGGCGATGTTGTGCCAGTTATGGTGCGCGGTAAAATTTGGTCGCCATCTGTTGTCAAGATTACTGACCTAACAACCGTTGTCGGTGCAGATGCTACCGGACAGATTACCGCCACAACTACCGCTATCGGCGGCGTCCGCTTTGGTGGTCTATCGGTAGGCAGCCAAAACTTAACCGTTATTGAAATCTTGGGAGCTTAAAGAATGGATAAATTACAACAAATGATGCTGCGATTAACACCAGTAGCAGATCATATTCGTGCCAAGGTTGGTGACGCTTTTAATCTTGAATCATTCGCACGTTTGATGGTGCAGGTTGAGCAGATCAACGGCATGACCCCGCAAATGTCTGAATTGATGGAGTATGCGAAATATATTCCAGTTAATAACAATATTAATGCTGTGGTTGGTACATCGCACAGCTTAGCGCGCAAGCAAGGTGTGGGTGAAGGTAAGGCGTTTAGCGGCACAGGCATGGATATTCCGCTTGCTGAAGTCTTGTATGATGAAGTATCCCTGCCTACCAAAATTGGTACTATCGGTTATCAATACTCTATCCACGAGATTGCTACCGCTATGGCAATGGGTATCTCGCTACAAGCTGATAAGATTGCAGCAGCACAAATGGCGTTTGAACGCCACATGAGTAAGGTTGCTTGGGTTGGTGAAGCATCAACAGGTGTTAAAGGCTTTTTTAATCAAGATGGTGTTGCTGTTGATACTCGCACTATCGACTTTGCTACTGCACCCGTTGCTACTATCTTAGATTTGTTTAACACCATTATCTATGATGACGCTGATGCTGCGGCGTTTGATAACGATGTATCTATCAATACATTGGTATTGCCAACGTCTGTCGCTCGCACACTAGCTGGTCGTACTGTATCAAGCACCAATGAGACACCATTGATCAAGTACATTCGTGAGAATAATGAAGCAGCGCTTGAAGGTCGTACTATTGAAATCACAGCTAATCGTCGTGGTAAAGGTATGGGTGCCGCCGGTGCTGACCGTATCGTTTCATATAATCGTGATCCGAACTGCATTGAGATGCGCATTCCGCAAGAGCTATCGTTTGAGCCAGCGCAACCAAAAGGCTTAGATGTATTCGTACCAGGCTCATACATCTATCAGGGTGTATGGCTAAAACGTGTCGACTCTATGCGTTATTACGATACCAAGAGCGTCTAACTAAAACGATATTTAAGCGTCTATTAGGCGCTTTTTTATTGTCCAAAATTTGAGGATAGAGCAATGAGTAAATTTACATATCAAGGCAGTAACAGCTCAATGAAAGTAACGGGTGTTCTATTAGTTAAAGGCGTTGAGACTGAATTGACCGATGAGCAAGTTAAAGCATTAAAAGATGATTACTTTGGAAAAGCTTTTTTAGATGATGGCTCAATTGTTGAAAGTAAGTCTGAAAATGACGATAACACTAAACCATTATCAAAAATGAAAGTTGAAGAACTTGAAGCATACATAATTGAGAACGGCGGTGAGTTCGCCGAGTCTGACAATAAGCCCGAGCTTTTGGTTATCGCTCAAGCAATAGAGGATGCTAAAAATGATAAAGATTAAATACGTGGGCGCGCATGACAGTTACACGGTAGCAGACATTGCCTTTAAAAAAGGCGTAGCTATCGAGCTTGCAGATGACCAAGTGGCTAAAATCAAAGCAAACGGCGTTGGCGCTAAACTATTCGCAAACGGCGCCCTTGTGGTTGATAAAGCTGCAACTAAAACCGTGGTTAATCCTGATTTGACGCCAGCACCTAAAGCTAATGACAAGGTGGCAAAGCCTGAAAACAAGGCTGATGCCAAAGCAATCAAATGATTAGCACATCGGTAACGCAGCGTGATAATGGCTTGCTTGACCGCATACGCTCAACGGCTAGAAATTTTACCAGTAAAGTTGAGGTTGGTTATCTTGATGGCGCTATGCACAGGCCATCAATCACAAGTAGGGCAGCAAGACCGATTGCACTAAAAGACTTGGCTGCTATTCATGAGCTAGGGTTAGGTGTGCCAAAACGTCCGTTTATCGAGCCATCATTGAAAGCCAATCGCAAAAAGTATCTTGCGTATGCTGGCAGACAGATAACGCCCATTATCAGGCGTAGGCAATCGCTCAATAATACGTGGCAAACAATCGGTGTTATGGCTGTGGCTGATATACAGAAATATATGGTCACGGCTCAATTCACGGCATTGGCTGCATCTACTATCGCTCGCAAGGGTTCAAGTAAGCCGCTAATTGATACCGGTCAAATGCGTCAGGCAATAACATATAGGGTGAAATAATGATTACTAGAGACGATTTAGTAAATAGATACGGCGAAGACGACATCGCAGGTCTTGAACGTAACATTAAAGACCCTGATGCGACTGCTACGCGCATAGCTGATGCCACGCGATACATCAACAGCTATGTGTCCGACTACTTGCCACTAGCGGCTATTCCAAGCTCGTTAAAAGATGCTACGGCTTTAGTTGCTCGCTACAAGCTATTTAAAAACAAGCGTCCTGATGATGTGAATGAGGACTACAAAAACCTTGTTTTATGGCTCGATAAAATAGCAGCGGGCAAATTAGCTTTAATCGACGATGACGGTAATAAGATTGACAGAACGGGTGATTTTTACGACACCAGTTTCAGATCAGGAGCTATGGTCGTATGAGCACCTTAGAGTATTTTGCTGTTGAGCCGGTACTGGTCGATAACATAAAAAACAATGTCACGGGGCTGATCGATGTTGATACACCTTTTAGCATTGAGTCCATGCTTGATAATCGCAACAATGCGCCGTCTGTCAGTATCATTTGGTATGGCGAACGCTTTAGCGAGCAAGTAGGGCGTGATAACAGGGTTAAATCAATCCAGTATGACCAGTGGCTTGTGGTTTTAAAGGTTAATGATACTGAGTCGCAATCTACCGACACTCAGAGTATTAGAGCTTTGGCTGACCCATTCCTTGTGCAGCTACACGATTGCATGATGGGCTTTAACCCAGAATTAAAAGGCTATACCCGATTTACTAAGACAGCGTGTCCAGTCACCAATGGCAGCGATAGCAGCTTTGCTTACTTCCCATTCATGTTTGAAATTTTACGTACAATCTAATTAAGAGGTATATCTCATGGCTGCAAAAAGAAATGAACATTTTAAATCGCTGCAAGGCTCGCTAATGATTGCGCGTATTGTAGATGGTAAACGCACTACTATCCGCGAATTGGGCAACCAAACCTCAGTGGAGCTAAGTGTATCTACTGAAAGTATTAAAATCAAAGAAACTAAGTCTGGTAAAAAGGCAGATGTTAAAACATTAACCACTGGTCGCACTGTTGAAATGAGCGCAACCACTAACGAACTTGTCCCTGCCGATGTCGCACTGGCATTTGGTGCCGAGCTAATTACTAAGGGCACTAATACCGTTGTAGATGAAGTAATCGCCACAGCTTTAGCAGGTGAATCGATTAAGCTAAATGGTGTCAATGTATCGGCGCTAATCATCACTGATAGCACAGGCGTTCCCGCCACTCTAGTTGAGGGTACTAACTACACGCTAGATGCTGACTATGGTGTGATTACCTTTAAAGACGTTACATCATTTACAACACCTCTTAAGGCTAGCTATACAGAAGGTGAAATCACCGTATCTGAGTTCTTTTCAATGCCCGATAATGCTGAATACTATGTATTTTTCAAAGGTGTTGATGCGTTTGGTGGCGACCCAATGTCGTTTGAATTGTATAGTTACAGCCCAACAGTTGATAACTCAATGCAGTTTATCAACGAAGAAATTGGTGAGTTATCGTTCGGTGGCACAGCGCATATCGTACAAGACCAAGAGCAGTCAGATGGCAGCCTGCTAGATGGTTATGGCCGAATTATCAATATAATTAAATCCCCTAAACCTTAAGGATAACTCATGGAAACCAAGCTTACTAATGTAGCAACTAATGCGGTTATTGAGCTTGACGATGAGCTATACCCCACTGATGAGCACGAGTGGTCATCAGTGGCATCAAGCACTAAGTACGCATTAGACGGTACTATGATTGTTGAGCAATCAATACGTAAGGCTGGCAGACCGTACACTATGCAAGCGCCTAGTGATATGGGATTTCTCACACGTAGCACGGTCAATGCGCTCAAAGCTGAACGTGACAAGTTAGGCGCGACCTTTTGGTTAGACTATCGAGCTGATGGCATGGTTAAGCGCGTAAAAGTCATGTTTGACACGACAGGCGAGGCTATCAATGCAAAGCCCGTCAAAGAGTTTATTAGTCCGTCACTGGACGACCTATTTATTGTGACACTTAAGTTTTTAGAGATACCCAGAACATAACAATAATCAGCGCAAACACAGCCCACTCATCGTAGTGGGTTTTTTAATGCCTAAAATTTGACGGATGACACCATGGGAACGATTACTCAAAACGATTTAGAGATACTAAAGTCCGAGATTATGGCTGACACGCCTGACGGCGGCGGATTGCCTACTGGCATTGCCGTCATTGATGGTGTATCAAATAACTTATTCCCTGATGTATCGGATATTGACCGCTTAATTGGTCGTGTGCGCTTGCGTAAAGTATCGCTAGGCGTAAAGACGGCTAATGCTGAATTGTTGCAAGCAGTGCGAATGCTGTTTACTGAGCTTCCAGAGAACCCAAATATTAGCGTATTTGCATTTAAAGCGAGCAGTTTTGCGGATAGACGAGTGGATGCTCAGAACAAAATTGAATCATATCTAGCGTTTGGCTCAAAGTGGGCAGGGCATTTGCTAGAAACGCAGCTTACAGGGCAGCGCGTTATCCAAGTCTCGCTTGATAAAGGCGATCAGATACCAGCAGTCGGACAACCACTTGTGATTGTGCAAAACGAAGGGCAGTCCGATGAATATTATCAGTATATCCGTCCGCTTAAGGTTGACACAATCGAGCGCCGTTTTCAACGAACTGTTAGCGAGACAGTGACACGCATCATAGCGACTATTGAATTTGGCGACACGCTGACAAAAACTTTTAACGGATTAACTGTACCTGAGTTTTATCAAAATGCTAGTACAAACAGGCGCGCAATCTTACGTGAAGCTCGTATTGCTGATGCTGCTAAGTATTACAGCGCGTCAAGATTGGCTGAGCCAGTAGTGGCTATGCAATCGCGTCAGGTTCGCTTAAATTCTATCTATACGCAAGTTGTGCCAAGTACACAGGTTGAGACGCCAATTTTGCAGCGTGACCCGGCTAATCAAGTGGCAACACAAGCGCGTGGTGATGGGGTGATTGCTATCAATCAGTCGGTTAATGTCACAACTAACACAGCCTTTAGCTTACCAAGTGGTATCGCAGTCGGTACGCTTAGTATTGCAGTAGGCGGTCGCTCGCTAACTGATCGTGATGGACAGCTAATCGATAGCACTGGCTTGGCGTATGCGTCTATAAAATATGGCGTTGGTCAGATCACATGGTATAGCGTCTTAAATCTTGGGCAAACAACGGTAACAGGCAGCTATAAACCTGCAAGTGAGTTTACCCGTGTGGCACAAACTGATTATCAAATCGTTGGTGACAACGCAGGTTATAACTATGTTCGCGAGCTGGGTGCTGAGCCGGTGCCTAACAGCCTTAAAATCACATACACAGTAGATGGTAACAACTATCTCGTACACGATGACGGGCGCGGCAATCTGATTGATGATGACGGCAATGGTCGCGGTACAGTGCAAGGTAAAACGGTACTACTTACGACTGCCGCAATACCTGATGCTGCTAGCTATATCATTTACTCATTCGGCGTGGATTTAGACACGGTTAAGTATGGCGCTCAAGCATTATTGCCAGCTTATCACTCGGCAATTCTTACTGATAAAGTGGTTGGCAATATAACCATTACATGGGCAACCGGCAAAACAGCGACTATGAATAACGGCGTTATCACTGGTGATGCAACGGGCACGTTTGATGCCAATGAATTACGTATTGCACCAAAAGAGACGGTCGCGAAAGATACGGTATTTACTGTGACTTATAACAAAGTGCTGGATTCAATGACTACAGCGATAAATGCCAATTATTCACCGCAAAATGCCAACGGTGTTTTCACAGGTAGTATTGATCTTGCAAGCGCTATTGAGAGTTTGGATTTTAGAGTTACGCTTAGTGATAAGCAAAGCCCTCAAGTTATGATTAGTTTTGGAGTAGAGCAAAGTGGCACCAAGCTGGTTGTAGAACGTGTTTATTATCCAAGTTATCAAAGCTCGCCACAGTATGCAGGTAACACAGTTATTGATGCTACCGCAATGTCTTGGTTTCCTTACGCAAGTAGCTCAGGCGATGACTGGCAACCAACGCTAGTAAGCAGTAGTGTCAATAAAGCAACAGGTAAAGTAGATTTTTCTATCAAAGTTGCTCGCAAGAAAACAGTTACTGACGTGGTTATGGTTGGCGGTATAAATAAAAGCCCGTTGTTTTCTACCAAAACTATCGACGAGTTGTTATTTATCGAAACAGCAAACGTCAGTGGTATTGCAACGGTTGGCGGTACGACCGAATCAGCGACAGTAGGTATAAAGGCTGATAAGTTGCTTATAGCGCCGCCGCAAGCGTCAGACACGCCAGTAGTAAATGGTTCGGTGTTTATTGATGTGCTTAGTCAGAGCTTACGTGATAATAATGGCAGCGTAAAAAATGGCGCAACCGTAGTCGGTACGATTGACATTAATTCAGGAGTTATCGCGCTGACAACATGGCAAGCAGGGGTTGCAAATACAGCTAGCCTTAAATCAATGTTGCGCGAAAATGATCCTGTTCCACTCGCTAACATTATTTTCAGAACACCTGTTGCGCCGCTTAAAAAAGCGTCATTACAAATCAGTGCTGAGCTTGCAGACGGTACGATATTGTCATTATCGACTGATGCACAAGGCGGCATTACTGGCAGTAAGTACGCTCATGGTACGGTTGATTTTAAAGCGGGTGTTGTAGCGCTATATTTTTACGAGAAGCTAGGCGTTACAGCTAATCCTGGCATCGTAAATGAGAGTTGGTATGACGCGGCAAATATTTATATGGATGGCAGCACAAACTATATCAATAAACCGATATACGTTAAGCCAGACTCAATTCGCTATAACGCGATTGCTTACAGCTACTTACCGCTTGATAAAGAGCTTATCGGACTTGATCCAGTGCGCTTGCCGACGGATGGTCGTGTGCCATTTGTGCGTAAAGGTGACAGTATTGCGATTACTGAGCTTAAGACGATGCAACTACCGACTAATGCGCCTAATGACACGTTTGATTTAGGCTTTGAGCGACTGAGTGATGTAAACGTGGTTGATGCTAATGGGTTGAAAGTTAGCTTTGATTATCTTGATATCGACCTTGATGCAGGTACATTGACGCTCAACGGCATGTTTGATATGTCGTTTTACACAGCGCCATTGACTGCTAAATATCGCATCATGGATATTGCGCTAGTGATTGAGGCAGATATATCAGGTCGTGTCACGCTATCAACGCCTATCACGCATGACTACAGCACAGCAGCGGTCTTTAGCTCAATGCTGTTAGCTGGAGATATGCAAGCAAGGGCGTTTAACGTGTTTGGTCAAAAATCATGGAGTAGTGTGTGGAGCGACACGCTAATCGGTGATGCTACAACATCGCAGCTACAAATTACCAATAACCCGATTGTCGTGACTAATCGTGATGCGATTGAAGAACGTTGGGCGCTAGTGTTTACCAGTGCAACAGCGTTTAACATTATCGGTCAAACAGTCGGTCAAATTGGCACAGGCTCAACCACATCATTTACAGCGCCTATTAACCCAATGACCTCACAGCCCTACTTTACAATACCAGTTGGCGCGTGGGGTACGGGTTGGTCGGCTAATAATGTGGTGCGTATCAACACCGCAGCGGCTAAATATCCAGTTTGGATTGGTAACGCTATCCAGCAGCATCAAGGTAGCAGCTCAGACAACTACGACTTTACGATTGGTTATCATGCCAACATTGATAGAGAGAGGGTTTAATCGTGATATTAGGTGATGATGCTAAAAACGCTATGCTGCAAGGCTTAGCAAACAAGCTAAATGTAGGTGCTAATGCAAAGCTCGATATTTATGTCGGTGTTGATGTTGCAGTTGAGCTTATCATGACAAATCCTATCGAGCTTGGTATAACGGCAGGGGTTATGACATTTAAAACACCGCCCGAAGTGTTAGCGGCTGTGTCAGGCATACCAACGTCCGCAAAGCTATTGGATAGCACAGGCGCAGTCGTAGCTACTTATGCTGCTAGTGAGATTACACTTACCAAAGATAAGATTTATCAAGGCGGCTATGTCGGCATACAGTCATTGAAAGTGAGGATTTAGCATGGCACAGATTAGCGGAAAGGCTAAGCGATTTAATGGTGAGCCTGTTGACTATGTTTTACTGTTTGATTGGGCGAGCGGCAACTGTATTGGCAAGGCGATACCAAACGCGCTTGGCGAGTGGGAATATAATCATACCTCAAACCTAAATTGCGGCATTACTTATGTCGCAGATGGCTGCGAACCAATAACGCATGGTGTTTATAGTTACAATGTCGTTATACCAACGGACACAATACTACATTACGACTTTAACGGCGATGTTTTAGATAAGTCGGCCAAAGGATTGGATGGCGTAAGGACTGGCAGCACAGCATTTGTCACTGGGCGTAAAGCTGGCACTCAAGCGATAGATTTTACTGATGGCTGCGTCAGAACCCCTAGTTTTCTACCTATCGGCACTAACAAGCTAACAGTAAGTTTTTGGATTAAAACCAGTCAAAGTGCGCTTGGGGTTATTTATGAGTCATCACCTGACTTTAACGGCGCTAATAACACCTTTGCCGCATTTACCAACGTCAATAAATCTGGCGAATTATACGCAACTCAATTAGGCTCTGGATATAACACAGTCATAAGTCCTTTAAGTATAAACGATGTATGGCAGCACGTAATTATTACAGTAGACCGAGATAAACTTGCATCAGAGGAGCAAAAGATATATATCAACAATCAGTTAGTATCTAGTTTTTCGACTACAGAAAATGCAGATAGCACAGGTGATTTTTCAAATCAAATTTTATATATTGGTCAGCGGGGTGCTACGTCTGCGGCGTTTGTAGGGGTTTTGCAAGATATGCGGTTTTACAATCGTGTGTTGATCGCTGATGAGAGAGCTGCCTTATTTAACGAGTGATAAACATGACTTATACACCGCCTGATTTATCGCTTGATGTCATCTTATCGCAACAGTTGGCGCTGACAACTGAGCCGATCGATGTGGTTCTTTGTGCGCCAAATGCTGAAAATGCACTTGTGACGATTGATAGCAGTATTACTGTCTATAGCGATATAGCTTTAGCTGTTGCAATACCAGATACAGCGTTACTGTCAATAGATACTACAGTAGTTGTTGATAGCAGCGTAGCTTTGAGTGTTATAGATTATACACCAGAGCGGTATGAGCCGCCGCCTCTCACTACGACAATAACGCTGCTAGAGCAATTAGCGTTACCACAGCCGCCGCTTGATGTTGTTTTATGCCGACCTAGTGGCGATGACAGCAAGCGCGTATTATTAAGTATTGATGCGGCGGTCATTGTTAGCGGTGAGCTGTCTTTATCTAGTGCTATTCCCGAAACTGAATACTTAACGATTGATAGTGTTGTCAGTGTCGAATCCGCAATATCGCTTGATATTGAGCGATTTGTGGTTGAAATTGGCATTGATTCAACTATCAGCGTAACGTCAGATATGGCCCTATCCTATGACCCTAACGTGTTTAGGGGCGCGATGTATAGCGTATCAAGTGACTTACAGCAATCAAGATTACAAGGTATAGATAAGCAAGGGCAGTTTGAGAGCAACAAAAAGTTAACGCAAGAAACTGATTTTGAGTTTCAGCAATCAAAACTGATTGGTACAGATAACCAGTCACAGTTTGAAGCTAATGTAAAACTGGTTGCTGATGCTCAACTACTTTTTGAAGATGCAACGCTTATCGGTGATAGCAGTGCTCATAAAAGCGAGTATAGTGAGCTAATAGGTCATCAAAAATCACTACTAAGTGAATCAGCTAGTCTTGTTGGTCATAGCAACTATTACAGCTTTGAGGCAATGCTTGCGCGTCAAACTGAGCGTAAGATTCAAGGTGAATACAGCTATCTTGATGCAATCATGCGCCGCAATAGCAGCGACTATGGCAAGCTTGCAGGGTATCGTTATTCGGTATTGATTGAAACGGCAAAGATACCGCCGTGGAGAACAAAGAAGACTGATTATAAACCGCCACCACTATCATTTACTATCATACTGCAAGAGCAATTATTAGCGCCGCCGTTACCGCTTGATGTGGTTTTATGCTCACCTAAAAACACCGCTAATGATGTACAGATAACAATCGATAGCAATCCGATTGCTGTTTATTCAAGCATTAAACTATCAACCAAAAAGCACGGCGAGCCGCCTAATACCGATTATAGTCAAGGAGTTATATTTGTGACAAACAGTGTGTCATTAGTGCGCTCAGATGATGGGCGTGATATTAAGCTACTAGGCTTTAGCGTGGGTATTGATAGCAATAGTTACGCATGGTCATTTAGTGCGACTGTACCACTGTCAGAGCTATCAAAAGTCGATACTGCGCGTGAGCAGCAGATAGGTGTTGAATTTACGTGTAACGGCAATCTATGGCGATTTATCTTAGACTCATGCGACGACAGCATCTCGTTCGGTGAAAGCTCACTGACTATCAAAGGTAAGTCACGCGCTATATTGCTTGCACATCCTTATGCAGTACAAAGAGGGTTTAAGTACGACACAGGTATGAGTGCAAGACAGATCGCCGAAGATGAATTAAATAGAAATGGCATCCCTTCAGGCTTTACACTTGATTGGCAATTAGTAGGGGTCAACGGTTGGAACGTACCAGCAAACACTTACAGCTATACAGGCAAAACACCTATCAATAGCTTGCAATGGATAGCAGAGGCAGCAGGTGGATTTATCAATGCTGATATGAGTGCTGATATATTGCACGTACTCGCACATTATCCAATACCAAGTTGGGAGTGGGCAGCGCAAACGCCTAGCATTAACTTGACGCAATCATTAATCACAAGTCGCAGCCGTGGACGTGTCAATAAGCCCGCTTATAATGGTGTGTTATTGTACGGTGAGCATGATACTAGCTTTGGCGGTCTAATTAAGCGCAGAGGCACAAGCGGAGGTTATCAGCCGCCAATGGTCACAAGCGACTTAATGACCGACCAATTAGCTGCTATTAGTCGTGGGAATATGATATTAAGCGACACAGGCGATATTGGTAACATCGGTATCTCAATGCCGCTAGTTGCTGATATTGGCGTGTTAAAACCATCTACCCTAATCGGTGTTAATGATGGAGAACAATGGGTTGGCATGGTTAGAGGCACGACTATCACTGGTCGTCTATCAAGCAATCGAGCATTAGAGATTGACCAGTCTATCGACGTTGAAAGGCACTTTGACAAGGAGGTCGTCTAATGGCTAGTGGCAACTTATGGCAGCTATTCAAAAACGTCACTGAGCAGGGCGCTAAGCAGTTAGCGACTGTCATTGATAGACAAGGCTCAAACTATACCGTCACCATGCAAGGTGGCGGTAATACGATTGTGCAATCAAATGCGGCTTACGAGCTGCAATCAAAAGTCTTTATTCGTGATGGGCAGATTGTAGCGCAAGCACCTAATTTAACTTATGTAGAGATTGATGTTTGATTGTATTGCTCAAACCGCACCAATCGGTTAAAGTTGAACAAATAAAACTTTATCGAGTATTTAGTAATGAAAAAACTGGTGGCGGTTTGCTTGGCATTAGCGCTAAGTAGTTGCGGTGAATTTGATAGTTTGCCGCCAAAGGTAGATAACGGTAATGGCGGGACAATTGGCGCAGGCAGTACCTTCCCTCAACAAGGCGATGGTAACTGGAAGTATGGTAGTGTAAATAATGAAAGTGGTGTTTTTTTATTATCCGCTAGAATAGATGCCACTAACACATATACTGTTCCGAAATATCCAAACCTTAAACAGCGATCATGGATTAATTTAGAAAAACAAAAAATGGCAGCGGGCACTGTATCTAAAAGATTTACCATCTTTGCGCCCGAGCAGGTTAAATGCACGCCTAGTTGCGACATAAAAATTAAGTTTAATAGCCAGATAGCAACCTATAGTTTTACGCAAAGAGTGGATGGTGTGTTAAATCCAGCAAATGACCAGTTATCAGCTGAATTATTTGATAAAACCACGCAATCTAATAACGCTACTATTTATCTACCTATACTAGGGTTGTCAGATGTTGTTGAATCAGAATTTAACCTTAAAGGTTATGATAAGACTAAAATGACGTTTGATACTGAGCGGTAAGCAATCTTTAAATCCTCCATGTTGGCTAGGCTCACTACCGAAAGTGACTCACGCTGGGTAATTGGCAGCACCTTATAGCGATTGTAAAGCGAGCAATAATATGGCTAAAGTTATTGAGCAAAGTTTGGTGTTTTGTCCAAACTGTCAAAAGAAAACAATGCACTACAAAGAAACTAAAAAATTAAGTTGGTTGATGTACTTAGTGTTGATAATTATCACAGGCTTTTTATGGCTTATATTCTTAGTGATTACTATGATTTGGCACATGTTTACCAAAAAGATAGGCGGTAAGCGTACTTGCTCGCAATGCGGTCTTGACCATTAAATAAGTAATTCCGATCTAAACAAACCCTCTTAATTGAGGGTTTTTTATTGCCTAAAATAAGAGACGACTATGGCTGACCTAGATTACCTCATTAATTTTGATTCAAACACCACAGGCATTGATAAATCAAAGTTTGCCATTAGCAAGTTAGGCGCTGCAATGGCGGCTTTGGGTGTCGGCTTTGGTGCTAAAGAGCTTGCAAATATCGCTGATGAATATAGCAACATGGCAGGGCGTATCAATATTGCCGTTGGTGAAACTGGCAATTTTGAAGGGGCGATGCAAGGCGTTAAGGATGTTGCATTAGCCACCAACTCAAATCTATTAGCGACCACTCAACTATTTACCAAAATCAATGATGCTGGTAAAGAATTGGGCATGACGCAAGAGCAGAGCCTTGATTTAACTAAGACCATTACTCAGGCTATTCAGTTAGGCGGCGGTGCGGCTGCATCAAACGAAGCGGCAATCATCCAACTCACGCAGAGCCTTTCGGCCGGCGTTCTCAGAGGGGACGAGTTCAATAGCATCATGGAGCAAGCGCCAGGTATCAGTAAGGCGCTCGCTGCATCATTAGGTGTTACCACTGGTGAATTGCGAGGCATGGCAGCAGAGGGCAAGCTATCCGCTAATACGGTCATATCTGCACTACAAGAACAATCTGCCGCTATTGAAGCTGATTATGAAAAACTACCATTAACTATCGGTAAGGCACTGCAAAAGATACAGACGCAATGGGCGATATTGATTGGTGAGTTTGACCAAGATAGCGGTGCGTCCAGTAAAGTTGCTGAGTGGCTAAGCGCACTTGGCGATAGCATGGGCATGCTCGATGAAGTCCTTGCTGATGTGGGCGAGGGTATTTCATGGGTAGGCGACCAGATAGATAATATCGACACTGGTACTATTGTTGCAATGAAACAGGCGTTTGAGGCTGCCTACACTACGCTGAAAAATTTGGTGTCAGCAGCAGGTGAAATGATCGGCGATATAGGCGATAACTTAGACTTTACGCTAGGCATGCTGTTTGATTTTAATAGCGGCTTGACTGACGCCGAATCAAACACTGCTGGATTTACCAAAGCTATTCAAGCGGTTAGTGTTGCGTTAGGGTTTATCAGCGACGGTTTTGCAGGGGTCACGATTGCCTCAAAGTTAATATCAGGCGCATTTTATGATATGGCGGCGGCATGGTATCAGCTTAAATCTAACTTTGTCACAGGATCATGGAAAGACGAAGCCATCGCGAACATGCAAGCTATGGGTGTTAAAGCACAGCAAATGTATAGCGAGGCGAGTGAGGCTGCGCTTGAATTTAAGTCAAAAGGGCTTGCAGCCATCGAGGATCTGAGCAAGACCGAGGCGCAAGTTAATGCTGAAACTCTAGCCAATTTAAAAGATACTTTTGACGATAAAACACAAGCCTATCAAGACTTTGTTTTAAATGAGCAGGATTATGCGGCGCAGCGAATAGCACTTGAACAGCAGGTCGAGGAAGCACGTAAGAACGGTTCAACAGCTCGCATTGCTGGACTGTTAAAACAAATAGATGAAGTTACAATAAAAGAGACTGAATCTGCCAAAAACCAAATAGCGCTTGAGCAGTCAAAGTTAGAGGCAGCGCAAGAATTTGCACAAAAAGCGGCTGATGCCAATGGCGGTGTATTAAGTAGTACGGCGCTACTTAAGTTAGCCACTCAAAATTATATAGCAACCGTTGACGAAGCAGGGCAAGTATCGGTTGAGGCGTTTGGCGGTATTAAGGGCGCTACAGACGAATCCAGTCGTTCACTAAAAGACTTTGCGTTAACAGCGGCTAAAGGCTTAGGGATTGATGTAAACGAGGCGCTTAATAAAGTATCGAGCGCTTTTGACCGTAATGCTGAGGCTGTAAAACGTGTTGCTGATGGTTATGGCGAGCTGACAGCTGAGGGTTTAAATGCTGGTGACTTGCTATCTGCAAGCCTTGCAAAACTACTTGAAGGCGCTAAAAGTCAGGCGGAGATTGACGAAGTTAGGCGATTATACGTCCAGTTTGGTCAAGACGGTAAACTGGCAACGCACCAAGTCGAGATGGGTATTGATGCCATTAATGGCAAGTTAGAAAAATCCCCTGCTTTGCTAGATGAAACAGCGAGAGCATTTAAAGAGCTGGGTATCATTAGTCAAGTGGAGGCTGATAAACAAGCCAAAGCTGCTATTGCTAACTATGAGTTAGTTAAAAAAAGCGGTCAGGCAAATGCTGGGCAGTTAAGCGAGGCGCTAGATGGTATTTATAGCAAGATTAAAACTAGCGGTGATTCAACTTTGCAGACTTGGTATAACAATCAAGACGCAGCACTTGGTTTTAGCGGATCACTAAATGCAGTTGAGCAGTCAGCTACTAGAGCAACGTCTGCTATCAGAGAAAACACAGCCGCCAGACAAGAGCAATCAACATCGACGTGGAACGCTAAGTTTGCTAATGATGCCAACACTAAGAGTGAAAGCTCTAGTTTAGCAGTCATGCAGCGAGCAACAGAAGTTATTAAAGGCAAGATTAGCGCCTTAAATCAGTTGAGTGGCACAGCAGAAACCACCGATGAATCATATCAAAAGCTCATGAGAAGCATGGGATTTGTCGATGGTTATAAATGGGCAAGCATGGCGGATTACGCTCGCGATATGAATCGTGTCCAAGCTGCTGTTGATAGACAGGCTGAGAGTTATTCGGCTAACAACATGAAGTATAGACGAAGTAAAGGCGACTCTAATAGCAACACAGTGCCGGACACTAGACAGCAAGCACCTACCAGTGCAAGCGCACCACCAAAAACCATAGTAGTAGAGCTAAGATCAAACACTGGCACAGTCAATGCAACCATACCGGAATCACAAGAAGCAATGTTTGATGCGTTCATTAAGCAGCTGCAAGAAAGCAAAGCATTAGCAGGTCAATAGCCACTCACTCGAGTGGTTTTTTATTATCTAAAATTTGAGGAAAGGCGTATGCAAATTAAACAAACAAAGGTGGGTGGACTATGCTCAAAACATTATGGGCGCTAACTTGGCGGTTATTTATCTTACTTAGTTATCCGCTATTAATCGCTATGCGTAACGCTAATGCAGCCGAAGCGCAAGCGGCAGATCAACCGGTCATCGTTACAGATTTTATCGAAAAGCTGGCGCAAACACACCAAACGTCATTGATTATCGGTGCTTGCATTGCGTGTTGGTGGCTTGGCTCTATTATTGGCGCTTTATATCCAACGCCTGATGATTTGAAAAGTGCTGAGATTAGACCGTGGTTAAGATTACTTATCTGCTTAACAGGCGGCTTTGCAGCATTTTTATGGGTGCTGCATGACGAAGGTGCTCTTAATCTATTAACGCCGCTATGGGTGGGCGGTGTCGCATTTGTTGCGCCGCACTTGATTCAGATCATACCCACTATCGTAAAAGCTCGCTTTGGGCTAGGGGGTAAAACATGATTATCTGGGCGGTTATCGGGATACTAATGGTCATAATCAACTTTGTATCAAACAAAGTGATTAACACTAACTGTCGCTATGTTTATAGCGGCACGATGGTTGTTATCGTTGGCTGCCTAGTCGGAATGTCAGGCAGACCAGTGATGGCAGCGTCAATTCTGTTTTTTGGTTGTGTGGTGACGGTATACGGTTCATTAATGCTAATAAAAAAACACTATCGACAGAATTGCAAAAACAATTGAAATACAGCCCCTGTTTGGGGCTTTTTTACGGCTATAAAAAGGTGAAATGTATGGGTATCTACGACATGATTTTTAATAGATTGATGGATCATGAGGGTGGTTACGTCAATCACCCAAACGATCCGGGTGGTGAGACAATGTACGGCGTCACTAAGCGAGTAGCGCAAGCGCACGGTTATTTTGGTGACATGCGCAAGCTACCAAAATCCCTTGCCAAAGAAATCACTGAAAAGTCATACTATAAAGCAGTAAAAGGCGATCAGTTAGACCGCTTGATTGCATGGCAACTGACTGACGCAGCCTACAATCATGGTAACAGACAAGCCGTTAAGTTTTTACAACGCGCAGTGGGTGCCAGCGCAGATGGTTTGATTGGACCTCGTACTTTATCTACAGTCGCAGCAATGGATAAAAATGATGTGGTGTTTTTATTTAATGCAGAGCGTATTGAGTTTTATACAGGTCTTCGCGGTTGGTTAAGCTTTGGGAAAGGGTGGGCACGGCGAGTTGCTGGTAACTTGCGATACGCAGCGTCCGATAACTAATCAATTATTAAGAGTGTAAGGTAAATTTAATGCATCAAATGAGTGAGTGGGTACTGGCAATAATGGCAAAGTTTGGCTACCTAGGTATTATTTTTGCTATGTTTGCCGAAAATGTTTTTCCGCCTATACCGTCTGAGCTTATTATGCCAGCGGCGGGTTTTGCAGCAGCAAGAGGCGATTTAAATATATTTTTAGTTATACTAACGGGTACGTTTGGCAGCGTTCTTGGTGCACTGCCTCTCTATTATTTGGGAGCTTTATTTAATAAAGAACGCCTAGTAATATTTACTGAAAAGTACGGTAAATACGCGTTTATTAAGTCTGAAGATGTTTTATCATCCAATGCTTGGTTCGATAAGCATGGAAAAAAAGCTGTCTTCTTTGGACGAATGGTGCCTGGTATTCGCTCACTGATCTCCATTCCTGCAGGGATGAATAAAATGTCGATTGTTTCTTTCTTAGTGTTAACAGCTTTAGGTTCTAGCATTTGGACGACAATATTGACTCTAGCAGGATTTTACTTGGGCAAAAACTACGAAGTTATTGAGACTATGTTAGCGCCTTATTCTAAAATTTTCTTACTGCTTGCCGCAATTATTATCATTAGTGTATTTATTAAACATCGATTGTCTAAGCAGCATACGCAATAGTAAATACGCTTGATTGACCATATCTAAAAAAGAGAGCCCTACCACTCGGTGGAGCTCTTTTTATTTGCCTAATTTTTGAAGTGCTGAGTATTGCTCGGTAGCAGATTTGGCTTAGTAGTTCGGAAGAGGATTACTATTTGATTACTTTTTTATAGAGAACAATAAATTGCAGGCAATAAAAAAGGCTTACAATCGCTGTAAGCCTTACTTTATATGGTACCGGTGGTCGGACTCGAACCGACACGCTTTTAAAGGCAACGGATTTTGAATCCGTCATGTCTACCAATTCCATCACACCGGCGTGTTAGGCGATAATGTTTATATACTGCAAACATTATCGAATTGGGCTACAGGGTTATCTCTGTATAGGCTGCGTATTATAGCAGCCTATTTTTGAGCGTCAAGAATTATTTATTGTATTTTGAATAAAAGTTTAGATTTTAACCAACGAAAGCGCGTTCAACCGCATAATCTGCCTGCACACCCATACGTGGTGAGACTGTTAGACCAAAATCATTCAAAATAGCTGAGACTTCAGCGTTAAATGGCATACTACCGCAGATTAGGACGCGATCATCTTCCTTGTTCATCGGAGGCAGTCCGATATCTTCAAAAAATTTGCCAGATTTCATCAAGTCGGTAATACGACCAGTGTTTCTAAATTCTTCGCGAGTGACCGTTGGGTAGTAGATGAATTTCTTACGGAAATCTTCACCAAAAATTTCATCATTCGGCAGCTCGTTTTCGAACATGTCACGATAAGCCAAGTCACTAATACCGCGCACACCATGCACTAATATGACCTTTTCGAAACGCTCGTAGACTTCAGGGTCACGTGCCAATGCTAAAAATGGGGCAACACCTGTACCGGTTGAGAGCATATAAAGGTTTTTACCCGGTAATAGATCATCTAATACCAAAGTGCCCGTTGGTTTTTTACTGACCAATAGCTCATCACCAACTTTGATATGTTGCAAACGCGACGTTAAAGGACCGTCTTGCACTTTAATGGAGAAAAACTCCAAATGCTCTTCATAGTTAGGACTGGCAATCGAGTAAGCGCGCAGCAACGGCTTGCCATCAACGACCAAACCAATCATCGCAAACTCGCCATTGCGAAAGCGCAAGCCGTCGTCGCGTGTGGTTTTGATGCTAAATAGTGCATCATTCCAATGATGAACCTCTGTAACCGTTTCGGTGCGAAGTTTTGACATAAATTCCTCGTTAGTAAGTGGTAATCTGTATCAATCTAAATAAATGCTGAATACCCATTTTTCATGATAAAGTCAAAATGGTGCAAAATTTTAATAGAAGATGAATGCTATCAATGCTAATGAAGCCATCACTCTGTTATTTTAACATTATTATTCGGCGTTATAAGGTGATGCGGCGCGCATGACCGCGATTTTTAAGCCATTAATGATGAATGCAAGCCATTCTCAATAAATTTCTCGCTCATCATAACAAACTTTAAAATAAAAATCCGTCAAGCGGCTTTGGTATAGCATGATAAAATGGAATATCGTTAGTGAGTTATTATCTATAATTAGTCACAGATGGCTTGTATAGCACTTATGTGGAACTATAAAACCCTGTTTTTTGGATTTGATTTATGTCTTGTCAGACTGCTTCTTCATTGAGTAATCATATAGCACCAATTATCGGCTACCATCGTGCGCCGCTTTCACAGAAGTTTGGCGCGCCAAGACAGCCAAATCTGGTTGCATTGACCAGCGTGATTGAGATGATTGCGCCTTATGATACGCCAGCTGCGTTTGTTGGTTTGGAAGATTTTAGCCATATCTGGGTCAGCTGGCAGTTTCATCACAACTATTTGTATAAAGATAAACAGGCTAATAAAGCGGATAGCAGCTTTCGTGCGCAAGTGCGACCGCCGCGTTTGGGCGGCAATCAAAAGATAGGCGTGTTTGCCAGTCGCAGTATGTATCGACCCTCAGCGCTTGGATTGTCTGTGGTTAAGCTTGAAGCTATTGAGATTGTAGAAGGACGGGTGCTACTTATCATTAGCGGTGCTGATATGATAGATGGTACGCCAATCATCGATATCAAGCCTTATGTGGCTTATAGTGATGCGTTACCTGATGCACAAAGCGGTTTTGCGCCCTCTGCGCCGCATTTGTTGGAGGTGACTGTCACTAAAGTTGCCTATGAGCAGTTTGTGCAAATTATAGACAAGCAACATATTCACAATGAAGCAGAAAAAATAGCTCACAATGAAAAAGCAACGGTAAAATCGGTCATTCATAAAATGCAAAAACAATTGCTTATGCCTGATCTTGATAATATTAAAGCGTTGATAGCACAAGACCCACGCCCTGCTTATCGCCAGAAAGAGGTTAATACTTCATTTATCATGCGCTATAAATCTATTGATGTGAGTTTTCAATTGATAGGTTCAGGTGAATTACAGATAACGGATATCGACACAATATAGTCTAATAGGTAAGATGAATATCGACATTGCGCAAATGCTTTAAACCATAAAAGAAGAAAAAATATGCCTGCTCAACAGTATTCGATAGTAATTGATTTGCGTTGGTGCCTTGATGAGTTGCTGTCAGATCGAGTGATAGACCAACGGGGTTATAATCTCGTCATTACCAGCCGCCGCAGTAAGGGTCAGCATCCGCTATTGACTATAAGTGAGTTTGGTCTGCCTAATAGTCATGCACTTGATAATAATACTGAAAATAAATTAACTTTGGCATGGCTCAATCAATGGTTGGCTGCCAAAGCAGATATGCCGCTGGTGCGTATTGACCCGTTAAAGGTCGATGTACCGGCGGTGACGCAGCTGATGTCGTTTGAGTATGCGCGCTCGCAGCATATTTTACCGATTGAAGTGACGCTTGATGAGGTGGTTATCGGTACTGATCAACCGTTTTATACCGATTGGCATAGCAATATTGAAAAGCTCATTAAGTCAAAAAGCTATCGTACAGTCTTTATTAATCCTGAACAAATCAATCGCTATCGGCAAGAATTTTACCAAGTCACGCAAGCGATTGCAGGGGCGAACTCACTACATAAACGTGCCGCATCTGATATCACTAATGTTGAAGCACTATTACAGCTAGGGGACAATACCAACCCCGATGCCAATGACCAACATATTGTCAAAGTCGTCGATTGGTTGTTGCAATATGCCTTTGAGCAGCGCGCCAGTGATATCCATTTAGAGCCACGTCGTGAGACGGGCAAGGTGCGTTTTCGCATTGATGGGGTGCTGCATAGTGTTTATGAGATGCCACTCGCTATTATAGTGGCGGTAACGGCACGTATTAAAATCTTGGGACGGCTCAATGTTGCAGAAAAACGCAAACCACAAGACGGGCGACTAAAAACACGTACACCAAAAGGCTTAGAGACGGAGCTGCGTTTATCCACGATGCCGACTGCCTTTGGTGAAAAGTTGGTTATGCGGGTATTTGACCCTGAGGTACTAGTACGCTCCTTTGCTCAGCTTGGTTTGTCAGGTAAGCAGCTGGAGACTTGGCACGAGCTGACAGCGCATCCAAATGGCATTATATTGGTTACCGGTCCGACGGGTTCGGGTAAAACGACCACTTTATATAGTACGCTCAAGCAGCTCGCCACTGAGCAAGTCAATGTCTGTACTATTGAAGATCCGATTGAAATGATTGAACCTGCCTTTAATCAAATGCAGGTCAATCCAGGGGTTGATTTACATTTCGCTGATGGTATTCGCTCTTTGATGCGCCAAGACCCTGATATTATTATGGTTGGTGAGATTCGTGATGCTGAAACGGCTAATATGGCAGTACAAGCGTCTTTGACAGGACATTTGGTGCTCTCAACCTTGCATACCAATGATGCACCAAGCTCAATTACTCGACTGCACGATTTGGGTATTCAGCCTTTTTTGACGTCAGCGACTATCTTGGGCATCATGGCACAACGTTTATTACGGACATTATGTCCACATTGTAAGCAAGCCGTGGACGTGACCTTAGATAGCGAGATTGCCATTCAATGGCAAGAATTAGTACAGCCGTGGCGCGCGTCCGTGCCAGCGCAGATTTATAAGGCACAGGGTTGCGAGCATTGCCGCCATACTGGTTATCAAGGTCGTATTGGTCTTTATGAGATTATGCCATTATCAAATGAGTTGAAAAAACTGGTCGCTGCTGATGCCAATCTGGATGTATTAAAGCAGCAAGCATACCGTGAAGGGGTACAGCCATTACGCCTATCGGGTGCGAAGCGTATTAGTGAAGGGGTAACGACCATGGAAGAGGTGATGCGCGTGGTACCTTTGCATTAGTAGAGAGCCGCTATATTAAAAGATGCCATTGCATTAAAAGTAAGTTTGTTAAGCAGTGCTTGAAAAGTGCCCGCTTCAAAACAATAAATACCATACAAATTGAAATTTTTATCCCAATAATTTTTAAAAATGACTATAACGAGATTGTTTATGTTTACCGATAGCCACTGCCATCTTAACCGTTTAGATTTGACCAAATACGATGGTCAATTGTCTGGCGCAATTGCCGCGATGAAAGAAGCCAATGTCACTCGCGCGATGGCAATTATGTGTGATTTTGCTGAATATGATGAGATTGCCAATATCGTCAAGATTTATGGCGATGAAATGCTCAATCTTGGCATGAGCGTTGGTATACATCCTTGTGAAGATATCAGCGTTTTACAATCTGCAACCGTTGAACGTTTGATAGAAACGGCTAGCGCTGACCATGTGTGGGCAATAGGGGAGACGGGACTTGATTATTACTGGTCGACAGAAAATAAAAAAGCGCAACAAGCCAGCCTTGCCCGTCATATTCATGCTAGCCAAAGCCTAAAAAAACCGCTTGTCATCCATATGCGTGATGCTAAAGAAGATACGATTGATATTCTAAAAGCAGAAGGTGCTGAGCATGGCATTATTCATTGTTTCACCGAAGATTGGGAAACCGCAAAACATGCCTTAGACTTAGGGTTTTACATCTCATTTTCAGGCATTGTCAGCTTTAAAAGCGCCCAAAATATCAAAGATGCGGCAAAAAATATGCCAAGAGACAGGATATTGATCGAAACAGATAGCCCTTATCTAGCGCCTGTCCCCAAACGTGGTCGCCCGAATGAACCAGCTTACGTGCCTTATGTCGCCAGTTGTATTGCAGAGATGTATGGCTGCAGTAGCGAAGAGGTCGGTACACTGACTGCAAAAAACTTTGAGAATTTACTAGCACAGTATCATTAAAATGGTTATGCTATGACCACTCAGTCATTTCTTGCAAGTGGCAGCTGTTTTATGCATGCAGCGTTAAATATAAGCACATGATTATAAATGATTATTTAGTAAACATACGCATATTTCTTTATTGTGTTCGTCGCGCAGTCTTTGTAGTATTTGATACTCCGAATGCCGATATGCCAATACGAACTGTGGTCATATGCATGATATTGTCAAGTTTTAGGAGAAGTTATGAGTCGTCAGCATCAATTCAAGGTACGAGAAGAGAATATCTTAGCAATGGCAGAGCAATTGCTACTTGAGTCAGGCGATGGCGACATCACTTTAGACAGCTTGGCAGACCAGCTTGATTTGGCTAAAGGCACATTGTATAAGCATTTCTCTAGTAAAGATGAGCTCTATCTGCGTATTATCATTCGTTATGAAGAGCAGCTGTTTGAGATTAATCGTATTGACGATTGCCCATCAGCAGGCGTCGCTCGTATGATTTTCCAGCAATTATTTAATCCACAAAAAGCCATGCTACTCAATCAAATCGAAGAGCGTTTGGCGGCATCAGTGACAGGTCTTAACCGCTTATTTGGTGAGCTGTATGATATTCGCCGTCAGCGCATGAAGCGCTTGATTGATATCATCAGTGCTTATCTAAAGGATGAGCACAGTAGCTTAAGCACGCGTGATTATCTATCGTCTATCTGGGCAATGGGTCAGGGCGGTGCAGGGCTGTTGAACTCAAGTTTTTATCAGCGTTATTTGGGACGCCGCGACACCTTGCGCTATGCCTTTGTCCAACAAATGCTAGAGCTGCCAAGCCATTACCCGGCGGCTGAGGATGAAGTGATGGATGAGGATATGCAGGAATTGGTCGAACAGATTGATACTGAGTCAGAAGAGCATCGCAATACCAACTATTAAGTTTTTACTGTAACGTGAAAACCATGAGTCGTTATTTTATAAAAATCTGTGTTGTTATATGCTATATAGCAGCACATTAACCTTTACTTGATACGATCAATCCTCTCTCCCGTTTTATATCTCACCCAATATAACGTCATTTTTAAAAGAATGACGCCATCCTAGATGACCTCTGTATGTCAAAACTCTCATCATCAATGACACATCATCACACCCAAGCTGGCTTTACGTTGGTTGAAATTGTTGTCGTCGTCGTTATTTTGTCTATATTCGCTGGCATGATGAGCTTATCAGTAGGTAGTAGTGAATCGCGTAAAAATCGTGCTTTTTATGAGCATCTGACGGATTCATTGAGTTATGTTAGGCTGTTATCGGCTGAACGTATGCAGCCGATGGGTTTGAGTCTGCAAGCCAATAAGCAAGGTCAAGTAACTCCGGTTATAGTCACTCTATCTAATCCTTATGTGGCTTATCAAACTGATACCTCGGCGTCTTCTAGTGGAGACAGTACGCCTAAGAATTCAATGGAGCTATCTGCCGATTTATCCAGTATGTCTAGTGGGATTAAAGATAAATTACCAACACCAAGCTGGGAAATTGAGTCCGAAGTTCCTTTGCCTGAGCTGCCTGCTGGGGTGAGCTTAGCCATACAAAGCCTAGATGCTGGTAATATGTCAAATAGAGGACAAATCCAAGCACTGCAACCTTGGTTTACAGATCAAACAGTGCCGCAAGTATTATGGTTTGGCACAGGGCAAGCAACACCGGTGACCATTGAAGTGCGCCATAATTCGCGTCTGGTAGGTGAGGTCATTACGATTATGCCAGATGGCAGTATGTCGATAGGTCAAGGGCAATAACCGATGATAAATAACGACAGAGCCAAACCTAACCATGTAAACCGAAAGCCAAACCTAACAAAGCATGAGAGCGGATTTACCTTGATTGAGGTGATGGTTGCCTTAGCGATTTTGGCGGTTGTGGCAGTGGCTGCGAGCCGTGCCAGTAGTGCTTATTTAAGCTCGGTCGATGTATTACGGACACGTACGCTTGCACATTTTGTTGCCCAAAATGCTGCTGCTGACTTACGTATTCAAGACACCTGGCTAACTGCTAATAGTACCCAAACAATCAATGCCCAAGGTCGCGACTGGCAAATTACGATGGCTGTGAGTCAGGATATAACGCCAGCATTAAAAAAAGTGAATATCGCCGTTGCGCCTATCATAGATGGTCAGACGCGTACCGCAGTCAATGATATCAACGTGATACTGAGCAACTCAAAGCAAGATATAGGTAGTTTGGACTTGACTGGCTCAAACCCAAATGGAGGTAGTCTGTGAAATCGCAGCATGGATTTACCTTACTTGAGCTGATGGTCGCCATGGCAATATTTGCGATGCTAGCAGTGGCAGGCTGGCAGGTGTTTGATAGCGTCAACCGTGCTCGAGAACGTGCCCAGTTCCATGCAGATAATTTAGCCGTTTTGCAATATGCTTATCTGCAGCTACAGCAAGATATGGGGCAAATCGTTCCTTATCAAGCAGTAAATACTCAAAGTGCCAGTGCTTCAAATGTTGATAATGCAAATAATAGCAATCAAGAAAATGTACTACAGCCGATGCCTAAACCTTTTATGAGTTTGGATAGTGCGCGTATCAGCTTTGTCCGTTTTGCTGATTTTGATCCTCGATATCAAAGCAGTCCTAGTATGCAGCATGTCGAATATATTTTTGCTGATGAGCGTTTGATTCGCCGTCAATATGCCAGTATAGGCGGAGGTAGTGATAGCATCAGCTTGGACAGTGTCTTGCTTGAAGGGGTGACAGCAGGGCAATGGCAAGCGTATCTGCCAGAAATGAGTACAAAGTTTCCCAATGAAGACAGTAATAGTAACAATGCCAGCTTGAATAGCCAATTTGGACAAGGGGCGGCGTCAACCACTGCTCAGCCTGAGAGTGTGCTGCTACCGAAAGGAGTTGCTATCACTTTCACTTATCAAGATATGCCGATTACCTGGCAGTGGGCGCTTGCTCCGCAGCCAATACCAAATAATAGTGCCAATAAAAATAATACTCCTGATAATTCTAACGGCAACGGCAACGGCAACGGCAACGGCAATAGTAATGGCGCAAGTAACAATGATGCAGCCAATGGCAATGTAGATAATAATTCAGGGAATGGAATTTAATATATGCCAAGCATGCCAGTTATGCCCATGAAAGTCGACTCTCAGCGTGGTGTCGCGCTACTTACCATTTTATTACTAGTGGTTAGTATTACGGTGGTTGCAGGGGCGATGCTTGCCAGCCAAAAAATTGCGATTAGACGCAGCGGTTTGTTGTTTGATCAAAACCAGCTCTTACAAGATATCGATGCCGGTCAGCAACTAGCGGTTACGATGATTCGTGCCGATGCTAATCTAAATGACACTGATAGTACGCAAGATATCTGGGCAAAGCCTGTACCCCCTTATACCTTGGGCACACATAGTATTGGCATTGAAATACGTGATGAAGCCAGTCGCTTTAATATCAATAATTTATATCAAAACGGCGCAGTTGATAGTAATGCTTTGGCAGTGTTTCAACGGCTATTAACCCAATTGAATTTGGCACCAGATATTGCTATTGCTGTTCTTGATTATCAAGATACAGACAGTGAGATTTATCAAGATGGCGGCGATGAAAGTACGGTTTATAACCAGCAGTCTAATAGCTCAGCGGATAGCGATTTACCCAATCAACGATTGGTCAATATCGATCAGCTACAAAATGTGAAAGGCATCAATGCGGAAGTATTGGCAGTGCTACGACCTTATATCACAGTGGTGCCACATTATTTACCTATTAATATGAATACAGCCAGTCCGGTGATACTTGCTGCTCTGATCGACGGCGCGACTAGCCAGCAAATGCAAACCATCGTTGATCTACGGGAAAAGCAAGTATTCGAATCTATTGATGAGATATGGCAGCTGCCAATATTAAGCAGTTTGGATAATAAGCAACGAAAAGTACTAGCGCCACTCTTGGCGGTTGATAGCCAAGCTTTTACGGCACTTATCACTGCTACGGATAATGCAACTGTTGGTCAGGTGAGACAACGCTATGCAACCATAATGATTAGCAAGACTGCTACTGATGTTACGGAAAATAGCAATAATAGCGATGATACCAATATCAATAATAAAAACTCTGATAACAAAAAGCCCAAAGAGGTTCGCGTGGTGACGCAACGACTTTGGGCATTTCGACCGAATTTTTGATGATTATCACTAAACGATAATCATCAAAAACAACCAAATATATGTCTTATTAATCACTTAAATGAGTTTCTTCAGTAGATTTCCAATTATAAGCGCCATAAAACAACATCTGTGCTTGGCGCGTACAATTATGTAGCATCAGCTGCTTTCGTTGTTCAATTTCAGCCAAGTCGACTTCATCATCATGATCTTCAGTATAAGTCAGCTCTAGCCAATCAATAATCCAAGAGAAGAACATATTGACCCCAGCCTCAGCCAGCAGTCTACGATCATAAGTATTAATGTGGGTAAAAGCAGGCTGTAACGCCAAATCGTCTGCCAAGCTTCCCCCATGCTGTTTGATAAGCTCATTGATGGCTTTACGGACGGCGTCTGAGCCACCATAGCGCTCACTGACCAAAAACTGCCAATAGTAGGGTTGCTCACTGACCATATGCAAGAATAGCTGGATACTTTTGGCGATTTGACGCTCAAAGCTGCGTTTACGTCCAATATGCAAACTCTCACTCAAAGTGGCTAATGTACCACCTAGCTCTTCAATCACCAAAGCGCGACCGAGCGATTCCATATCATCAAAATGGCGATAAAATGCGGTCGGCACGACACCAACCTCGCGCGTGACTTGTCTGAGGCTAATAGAGCTAAAAGATTGTCCTGTCATACATAAATCGAGCACTGCATTAAAAAAAGCGTGCCGAGTTTGAAGTTTTTTTTGTTCGCGACTGCTCATAATATTTCAAAATTAACTGATAGATGTCTATCATACTCATTTCATTGCAAAAATACGAATGAAATACACTTAAATGTCGCTTTTAAACGACAGTCCCCCAATGTCCTTGTAGCTCTTGAGCCAATCGATAAGCTTCATGGTCGTTCATGCCCGTTATAAAGTCTAAGACATTGAGCATATTTTGATAAATATTATCTGTTAAAACACGGTGATGCTCATCAAGATGTGGTTTTAGCAACATGAGCAAACGCTGTTGTTCAAAAGACATCGGTGTGCTTGTCTCATTTGTCCAAGTTAACGGCATAAAAGCATCTAACAGGCGATGCAGACATTGATTGGCCATTAGCTCCATGCGCACTTTACTTGGGTGGTTGAAGATTTTTTCACGTGCTAACTCTTTGGCTTGGGTAATACCGTGCTGAACGGTCGCATCACAATGGGTAAATAGACTGCCTTGCAGTGTACCCGCTAGCATCGCATCACTATTATCAACAAATGCATCGGTGACGGTGTTGACCAATCGCATCATTGCCCTTGCACGTAGTGATGCCAGATGCTGCCTGACGGACATATGTGTAGGCAGGCTGATAGTGCTAGGACGCTCGCCAATCAGCTCATAGAAGATAGCAGCCACCTCATTGTAGGTAAGCATATTTAGATTGATACCATCTTCTAAGTCTATCAGCGCATAACAAATATCGTCAGCAGCTTCCAACAAATAGGCGAGGGGATGGCGAGCATAACCGTCATGCTGCTCTGAGCGAGGTAGATTCAAGCATGCTGCTAACTCTTCTAACTGTACGGCTTCACTATAAAAGCAGCCAAATTTCTGTGCCTTAGCTGATATCCTGCTGTGCGGAGTACTTTGATGACTGCTTTGAGTGTCATTATTACTATGCGTCGCAAGCCAAGGATATTTCATAAACGCGCCTAGCGTGGCACAAGTCAAGCGCATACCACCTGCATCAGGGTGATGCTCATTACAAATAAGTATACGAAATCCTTGAGCATTACCTTCATAAGCCAGCAAGTCTAATTGCTCATTGCTGCTCATATTTTGCAGAATGGTTTGACGTTCAGAATGCATAAACCAGTCACGAATAGCGTACTCTCCCGCATGCCCAAAAGGTGGATTGCCGATATCATGGGCGAGGCACGCCGCTTGTATAATCACACCCACATCAGCTGGCGTGACACCATCAGGTAAACCACCGTCTAGTTTGTCATGTAGCTTCTCGGCTGCCATGATGCCTAAAGAGCGCCCAATGCAAGAAACCTCTAGTGAATGTGTAAGTCGGGTATGAATGCCCAATTGATTGGTCAATGGATGGACTTGGGTCTTTTGATTAAGTTGACGAAAGGAATGCGAAAACACCAATCTGTCATAGTCTTTATGAAAAGAAGAACGCGCAGTATCTTGAGCAGGGGCTTTTTTATGACTACCTAAACGCTGGGCACTAAATAGTTTTGCCCAATGTCTACGGCTATTAAGTGGTTTATTGATAGGAGCGATCATAGTGCATAATCCTTTATTCTTATTATTTAACGGTTGTCGCTCCCAGTATAATAAAAAAAGCCAGCATCAAGGCTGGCTTTTGGTTGTTCTATGCTAAGACTGTGTAAACATGCTGTCTAGTATTAAAGATTAAGCATTAAGCATTAAACATTAAAACGGAAATGCATCACATCGCCATCTTGTACGATATAAGTCTTGCCTTCTAAGCGTGATTTACCGGCAGCAGCAGCACCTTTTTCGCCGTTATGTTCGATAAAGTCGTCATAAGCAATGACTTCAGCGCGAATAAAGCCACGCTCAAAATCCGTATGAATCACACCAGCTGCCTGAGGTGCGGTTGCGCCAACAGCGACTGTCCATGCACGCACTTCTTTTACACCAGCGGTAAAGTAAGTCTGCATATCAAGCAAATCATAACCACCGCGAATCACTTGGTCAAGACCGGCCTCGAGCATGTCCATTTCAGCCAAGAAGTCTTTTTTATCATCTTCATCAAGCTGGGCAATTTCAGATTCGATTTGGTTACACAATGCGATAACGATAGAATCTTCGCCAGTCGCATAGTTACGTACGGCATCTAAGTAAGGATTATTCTCAAAGCCGTCCTCAGAGACGTTAGCGATATACATGGTAGGCTTTAGCGTGATTAAACCATAACTTCTGATTAATTTTTTCTCATCAGCATCAAGATTGGCGGCGCGTGCGGCTTGACCTTCTGCTAATAGCGGCTCGATTTTTTTAAAGATATCAAGCATGGCGCCAGCGTCTTTATCACCGCCTTTGGCTTTTTTAGTCAAGTTAAAGATCGCGCGCTCAACCGCTTCTAAATCGGCTAATGCCAATTCAGTATTGATGGTCTCGATGTCGTCGATAGGGCTAACGCGACCATCAACGTGTACGACGTTGTCGTCATCAAAACAGCGTACCACGTGCGCAATCGCATCGGTCTCACGAATATTGGCTAAGAATTGGTTGCCCATGCCTTCGCCTTTTGACGCACCAGCGACCAAACCTGCGATATCAACAAATTCCATCGTCGTTGGTAGTACGCGCTCAGGGTTAACGATATCCGCCAGTTTCTTTAGGCGTGGGTCAGGTACAGGAACGATACCCGTATTGGGATCTTTGGTACAAAATGGAAAGTTTTCAGCGGCGATACCCGCTTTGGTCAAGGCGTTAAACAGGGTGGATTTACCCACGTTTGGTAGACCGACGATGCCGCAATTAAAACCCATAACATGCTCTCAATATATTGATAAAATCAGTTGATGTAAAACTTAGTAAAATAGTAAATCAAAATTGGGCGTATTGTAGCAAATTTAACCGAATATGGGTGAGGTTGTTATACTGGTTAATTGGAATTTCATCGAGCAGTATTAGCTGCCTTTTTGGTGCTCATTATTATGCTAAGCTACTGTAGTTGAAGCACTTCAAAATAAACATCGATAGGATGCTTTTGTTGACAGAATAGCATTCATTAACTTCTATTTCTCTCTTTAGACATCTAGAATCCTGATGGTTTTTATACATGAATAGTCTAAGTCGATAAAAGCAGTGGATTTCTACTGTTTTTGTGAGAGCGGATAATAACTGATTCTATAAGCTTAGGGCGTTATTCCACATTCAATCCATTTCTTTTTATAAAGCGGTTTTAAATCACTTTACTTATCTAGCACAGCCCTTAGAATAAATGAATAAACCATTAAAAATAGGAGCACTTTAAGGTGCGATTGACCAATTACAGTGATTATGCACTGCGCTCGTTAATATATTTGGCGACTAAGCCCGAGCCGACGTTATTGGCAAATATCAGTGATATTGCCAATAGCTATCATATATCTAAAAGTCATTTGACCAAGATTATCCAGCAGCTCGGACAGCTTGGTTATATCGATAGTGTGCGCGGTAAGAATGGCGGTATTCGCTTAGCGCACGCGCCAAAAGACATTAATTTGGGTGAATTGATTAAAAAGATAGAGCCGGATTTTGCTTTGGTTGAGTGCTTTTCTACAAACTCATTGGACAGCTCGATCGCTGATATTAATAGTGCTGTAATAAATGATGAAAAGAACGCTAGCGTTAACGATATGTCATTAAAACTGATTGATGAAACTGTAAGTCACATAGCTTCAGGCTGTATTATCAGTCCGGTCTGTCAGCTAAAACAGGTGCTTGCTGAAGCGTTGACAGCATTTATTGCCGTGCTTGAACGCTATACATTGGCAGACATTATCGAGAATAAGGATGAGCTTGCAGCATTATTATCATAATTGTCATAATTGTCATAACATATTCTCTCTATTTTGAAAGACAATTTAAATAAGACAGGATGTTGTGATCTACTTAGCATCATTGTTAATTTACGATTAATATTATGCCATTATAGTGAAAATTATTTAAATTAACTTCAAAATTATTAAAGAGTCATATTATAAAATGCGTTTGCAAAATGAGCGCATCAGCTGTTATGGCAGTTATGTTATTAACAGGTTGCTCAAGTTTAGATATGGTTAGCAACGCCACTCAAGACAGTACCATACAAGTTACCCCGACGTTGCAAACAGGGTTTCGCGCTAAAAAAGGCTACCCATTTTGGTAGCCTTTTTTTAGCGTCTATACAATCAACCATTACGCGTTTTCAAGTTTAGGTCGTGCTTTTGCAATCGCTTTTAATAATGCTTTCTCAAACTCGCCATCTTTAAATTTAACTAAATAAGAATGTGCTGCGCAAAAGTTGCGTACATCGCGCCAGTCATCTGCCAAGTTACTTGCCCAATCACAATACTCTTTACCAGCGTTCGGCTCATTCTTTAGTGCTTTTTTGGTAGTAGGATGTAGCAATAATTCAGATAACACTGCTTCTAGCAATTTGGTTGGTGGACTCATAAAAGTATCATCGACGTGTAGGCTTTTACTGGCAGGATGGAATGCCAGCAGCGAACCTGCATGAATCATCTCATTAGGTGCGATATAGTGAACCCCTTGTGACAATGAGAACTTAAGCTCAGGATAACGCTCAGCGACCGCATCACTTTCGACCAAATCGTCTGCCCACTGTACTTCAAGTACTTTTTTCTGATGCCGACTACTGCCATAAAAAGTAGCTTGCGGAAAGTCTTTTGCCATTTGCGCGCAATGGACAGTATGAAAGGGGTGCAAATTAAGTACCGCTTCGACATCTTGTCCATTATTAGTCAGTGCCATCACTTGCGCTCGCACGTCATCAGTCAAGGTGTAGCTGTCTAAAAAAACAAATCGTCCAGAGGCAAGTTTAACCAATGAGCATTGTGTACCGATATTCAGCACACCGCCTAAACGAAACGTACCACGAATGTTCCAAAATCCTGCACCCAAATCTATGATTTTATCGCTCATTAATACTCGTCCTTATGGTTTATTTTTTTAACTATTTTAGTGGTTATACGGTTGCTGATATATAAACGCTTATGCCTATTTATAGATATACAAAGTTTGCCATAAAAAAGATAGCAGGATGTGTATCAATATACGAATGTAGAAATGTATTGATTTGATGTTGTGTTGGCACCGGATTGAAAGTTTGAGTTGTTTATTCTTCTAACAATTTGGTAAGTAATTCATCTATTTCCGCTTTAAACTCTTTATCTTCGATTTTATTGGCGGTAATTTTTGCGTTCTGCAGGCTGGTAATTGCAGCTTCTTTTTGCCCCAATTCAACTTGGATAACTGCCATAGAAAACGCAATGGATGACAGATGGTCTTTTGAGTTGATGGCTTTGGCTTTTTCAAGCGCCTTATCATAAATGACCAACGCTTCATCTAACTCTGCAGTGAAGTCGGCTAGCGTTTCCCATTGCTCTGGATGGTCTTTATCGGTATTTTCATTATCGACACAAATCGCTTTTAACTCGCTATATAGCCAATTAAAGGCTTCTTGATGTCCTTTTCTATCGGCTTCTAGTAGCTTTTCAGCCAAGGTATAAACGGACTTGTATATTTTGGTGTTAATCATGACTTACATCCTTTTTAAAATTAAGCATAGCGTTTTAGGCAACATATGGCTGAAATTACGGGCAACACTGTAGGTAAAATACGGACAAATCGTTATTTTAACATCATTTGTGTTACTGCTGAACGCCATACATTGGAAGGGACTGTAAAATAGCACCCTACCTGCGCTGACTCAAGAGACGATTGAGTTTATCCACGGTTTATTATTGAGCGCTTTATAAGCCCTTTTTATAGTTATAGGCTTATATTTGCAGGCTACTGCCATTATGGTGCTGAATGCTGTTTTGTAACATAGCGCAACCTGTGTTTGTTATGTGCTGTGATAAAATGCCACTTAACTTCTTTGAGAATTATTGGCTTTGGAACTCAGCTGTTTTAGTGAATAAGACTTTAATGGAAAATACCTTGATTAAAATTGCCTTCATTAAATTTTTTTGATGTTAAGTCATGATTTTTACAGTTATTAGATTAGATATTTTGTGTGCTATTGCCGTATTTCTATCACCCACGCCCAATTAGCCTAAGCTAAATGAGCCTTTTTATAGTCAGTACTCTTTTGAATAATCATATAAATAATAACACTACAAAGATACCCTTTGATTCGCCTTCATGGGTGCTGAAGTTAACTATCGGTCTAATTGGGATGTTCGCCTTTTTGCAGGTGTATTCTATTCAAGCGGTATTGCCAGTATTGATGGTAGATTTTTCAGCGACTGAAGTGCAGGCAGGGATGGTTGTTGGCGCAACAGTGATGGCGATTGCCATTATGTCACCGTTTTTAGGGATGCTATCTGATGCGGTCGGGCGCAAATCTTTTATCGTTGGGGCATTGTTGTTTTTAGCGATACCTACTGCTTTAATCGCCCAAAGTCCTAGTATTGGCTGGCTCGGTATGTGGCGCTTTATGCAAGGATTGTCTGTCCCAGGCATTACGGTTGTGACCATTGCCTATATCGGTGAGGAGTTCGAGGGGCGAGCTGTCACAGAGCTGATGTCATTCTATGTCTCAGGCTCGGTACTTGGCGGCTTTATGGGGCGGTTCTTACTGGGGCATTTGCATGAATATATTGGCTGGCGTGCAGGCTATTATGTGATGGCAGCGATGACGCTTATCGGTGCACTATGGGTTGGCAAGATGTTGCCATCGTCGCGGCATTTTGTAGCCAATCCAAATTTTCGCTCAGCGATGCAGACGCTTGGTGAGCATTTGACCAATCGTTATGTGGTAACCGCATGTTTGCTCGGTGCTTGTGTGCTTTTTTCGCTCGTTGGTTGCTTTACCTTTATCAATCTACATCTTGCTGGCACGCCTTATGAGCTTAGCACTGGCGCGCTTGCCAATATTTTTGCGGTGTATTTAATCGGAGTGATTATCACGCCATTGTCGACGACATTGTTACGTCGATTTGGGGCAGCACGCACCGTTCGAGTGGCAGTGATTTTTTCGATGCTTGGTGCGTTATTAACGCTGGTCACGCCATTATGGGGCATTATTATTGGGCTTGCCATTATGTCGTCAGGCGTTTTTGTTACCCAAGCGGCAACCATTAGCTATATCGCCGTCAATGTCAAAAACGGACGTTCATTAGCCTCAGGTTTATATTACATGGCTTATTATGCGGGCGGCACGATGGGCGCATGGCTGTGCGGTATCATTTATGCACGTGGACAATGGTCATTAACCGTTTGGCTATTATTATTTGTACAAGTATTGGCACTTTTGGTCGCAAGTTTTGGCATGATAAAAACAAAACCGCGTCCTGCTTAATGCCAGACAAGCTAACACCAGACAAACCAACATAAGAGATAAAATAAGCTATCACAAGCTAAGCAATTGAAAAACGATTATTTTCGAACAATGAGTATTGTGCCACTTACGTGTCATGCCTTTACATGAGGCTGGTTTTTTCTTACTATCAAGAGGTTATTGATAAAAACATCACCATGTAATCACGACTGATATCCAATCAATTGGTTTTTATCTGCACTCAAAAATACTATAAACAAGGACGTCAAACTTATGTCAAATATCTATCACAGTGCGCCATCCGCCTATGATTTTCCGCTATTGGTTAAGCAGTTATTAAACCGAGCCAAAACCGTATCACAAGATCAAGAAATCGTTTATGCAGATAAAAAACGTTTTACTTATAAAGACTTATTTAACCGTATCAATCGTTTGGCGAATGTTTTAGACGGCTTAAACCTTGATGCTGGTGATGTGGTCGCTGTGATGGATTGGGACAGTCATCGCTATCTTGAGTCTTACTTTGCCGTACCAATGTCAGAGTATATTTTGCAAACGGTCAATATTCGTCTATCACCTGACAAAATCCTTTACACCATTAATCATGCGAAACCAAAGGTGCTGCTACTCAACTCTGAATTTGCGCCGTTGGTCAAAGATTATCAATTTGAAAACTCCAGCATTGAGCACATCATCTGGTTAGATGATAATGGCGTGACCTCTGAGGGCGTATTTGGGGGTAACCAGAACCGTGTCAAAGGTGAATATGAGGCGCTACTTGATGCTGCTAATGACCATTTTGACTTTCCAGATTTTGATGAAAACACCATTGCTACAACTTTTTATACCTCAGGTACGACAGGTGATCCGAAAGGCGTGTTCTTTAGCCATCGTCAGTTAGTACTGCATACTCTGACGGAAGCAGCGTCGATTGGTATGTTGCCAAATAAACAAGGCGTCAGCTATGGTGATGTCTATATGCCAATGACCCCGATGTTCCATGTCCATGCGTGGGGCTTTCCGTTTACAGCTACTATGACAGGTCTAAAGCAAGTATATCCTGGTCGTTATGCACCCGATTTGTTGATGGATTTGATTATCAATGAAAAAGTCAGTATCACTCACTGTGTACCGACAATTTTGCAAATGGTACTCAAAGAAGCGCAAGACCGCGGTGCCAGCTTTAATGGTCTAAAAATGATTATTGGTGGTTCACGATTGACAGAAGGCTTGGCAAAAGCGGCGATGGATCAGGGTATTGAAGTTTATACCGGTTATGGGATGTCGGAGACCGCACCTCTAATCAGTCTGACTGACTTTAGCCTCAATGAGCCGCAGCTGAGTGAAGAAGAGGATATTGCTCGCCGCTGTATGACGGGTAAGCCTGTACTTATGGTTGATGCTCAAGTATGGGGAGAGAACAATCAGCCAGTTGGTACAGGTCAGGACAATACTGGCGAGCTGGTATTACGCGCACCGTGGTTGACACAAAGCTATTTAAAAAATGATGACGCTGGCAAAGAGCTGTGGGAAAACGGCTACATGCATACCCAAGACATCGCTTATATACGACCTGATGGCTATATCAAAATCACCGATCGCTTAAAAGATGTGATTAAGTCAGGTGGCGAGTGGATATCTTCACTAGAGATTGAGACGATTCTATCGCTACATCCTTCGGTAGCGGATGTGTCTGTGATTGGGGTACGTGATAAGCAATGGGGCGAACGTCCATTAGCATTGGTAGTACTCAAACCAAATTGCCAAGATACCAAAGTCGATGACATCAAAGCGCTGGCAGAGCAGGCAGTGGCCCGTGGTATCATTCCAAAATACGGTATACCTAGTCAGTTTAAGTTTGTAGATGAACTACCAAAGACCTCTGTTGGTAAACACGATAAAAAAGTGATGCGTGAGATGTATGCCAATCAGAGCGAGGTATAGTTTTTTTAAACTAACTCAACTATTAAGGAGATAACAGGCTTAATAGTTGACCTTTATGATTGGCTCTGCTACATTTTAAACCGATACACACTAAATCGATACGTAGTGTATCGGTTTTTTTGATTTAGTAAGGATAGATGGCCGGGATAGCCAGTCTTATATTATGATATTATCGGACAAATCACATCGCATTACCCATCATTTATGCTAAGGACAGCTATTATGAGCGCGCAAACCGCCACTGCAGTAACCGATCAAACGTCAGCACCAACATTTCAAGCACTAAATACGACTCAAACCTTTGCTGAGATTTATCAGTCTTCTATTGAAAATAAAGAAGAGTTTTGGGCTGAGCAAGCCAAGCGTATCTATTGGCATAAAGAGCCTGAGCAAATCCTTGATGACAGTAATTTGCCATTTGCTAAGTGGTACGTCGGTGGTGAGACCAATCTTTGCTATAACTGTGTCGATCGTCATCTTGCAGAACGTGCAGAACAGGATGCTTTTATTTGGCTGTCATCAGAGATTAATCAAGAACTCGTAGAAACCTATCCTGCTGTAGTCGATGCTTTTAAAGACTTGGGTAATAATGTTGAGTTTTATACCGACTACACCAAGCGCCGCTTGACTTATAACGACCTTTATAAAGAAGTGAATTATTTTGCCGATGTATTAAAGCGTTACGGTATTGAGAAGGGCGATCGTGTCATCATTTATATGCCGATGATTTTAGAGGCCGCTTATGCAATGCTCGCCTGTGCGCGTATCGGTGCAGTGCATTCGGTGGTATTTGGTGGCTTTGCCGCCCATAATTTAGCCATTCGTATGGATGATGCTGAAGCAAAAATGGTCATCACAGTGGATGCAGGTTTGCGTGGTGGTAAAGTCGTCAACTATAAAAATCTTGTCAATCAAGGTATCGAGCAGGCAACCACTAAGCCTGAGCATGTAGTAGTGGTCAATCGTGGTATTTTGCCGTTTGACGTAAAAGAACTTGATGTGGATTATGCCACTGAACGCCGTATCAGCTGTGAAGCCAATGCTATCGTCGAGCCTGTATGGCTTGAGTCTAATACGCCATCGTATCTGCTTTATACCTCTGGTACGACGGGCACACCAAAAGGCGTGCAACGTGATACCGGTGGTCATGCAGTAGCACTGACCACATCGATGGACTATATCTACGACGGTAAGGCAGGCGAGACGTTTTGGGCGATATCTGATATCGGTTGGGCCGTTGGGCATTCTTATACCATCTATGCGCCATTGCTTGCTGGCATGACCAGTGTTATGTATGAAGGCTTACCGCATCTGCCAAACCCTGGTATCTGGTGGCGAATTGTGGAGGCCAACAAGGTCAATATCTTATTCACCGCACCAACTGGTGTACGTATGCTGAAAAAGCAAGATGAGACATGGATGACGCGCTATGATGTCTCAAGCGTCAAATCCTTCTTTTTGGCAGGTGAGCCACTAGATGAGTCTACTGCCAGCTGGCTGACCAAGCATTTGGGCGTACCGATTTTAGACCATTATTGGCAGACAGAATCGGGTTGGCCTATTCTGAGTAATACTCCTAGGTTCGCTGATAAACCGCACAAGCAAGGCTCACCTGGCTATCCTATGTATGGCTACGATGTGCAGGTCATCAATGAAGAAACTGGCGAGCCGTGTAAAGCAGGCGAAAAAGGTTTACTCGCGATTCGCGCGCCCTTACCACCGGGTTGTTTGACCACGGTTTGGGGTAATGATAAGCGCTTTATTGACAGCTACTTTAGCTTAGCGGATAGCAATCAATATTCGACATCGGACTATGCAGTCGTTGACGAAGACGGCTATTTTCATATTCTCGGTCGTACCGATGATGTCATTAACGTCGCCGGTCATAGACTGGGCACCCAAGAGATTGAAGAGGCGATTAGTATGCATGCAGAGGTCGCAGAGTGTGCGGTCGTGGGTATTCAAGATGAGCTAAAAGGCGAGCTGCCAATTGCCTTTTGTGTGTTAAAAGACCATGAACTGGTGTCCACAACTGAAAATCGCTTCCGCCTTGAGCAGCAAGTGATAGGCGCGGTGGTAAAATCTTTGGGCGGTATCGCACGACCTGCTGCGATCTATTTCCCGCAAGCATTACCAAAGACGCGCTCTGGTAAGATATTGCGCCGTGCTATTCGGGCGTTAGCAGAGGATAAACCCACTGGTGATATGTCTACCCTTGATAATCCAACGGCTATTGATGCGGTCAAGCAATCTATGAAAGATTACTAGGCGCATTTTCAGGCACGTTTTAAAATTACCTTTATCTAAAAAAGCTCATGAATGCTCATGGGCTTTTTTATTGTCGTTAATAGCTTATGGGTTATGGTAGATAAATCGGACATTAACGTTAACTTTACTAAAAGCAGCATAAAGGGCTTGACCCTAAAATTGTTTTATTGTTATAGTCAATAACGATACGAAATAAATCATTTTAAAATTATATAACAAAATGATACATTCTAAGTTTTTAAATTTAAAGTTTTCAAACTCAAAACTTTCAATATTCTAAGACGTCAGCTAATGACAGTCTTGCAAACAAGATAAGGATATCTTATGCACCACGTTCAGCAGCTTATCAATGGTCAATTTGTTGATTCCAATACTAGCGAATGGATTGATATTACAGACCCTGCCACTCAAGAAGTCATTGCCAAAGTCCCACAAACCACTGATGATGAAATCAATCAAGCGGTCGCTGCTGCTCAAGCAGCATTTCAAACGTGGCGTAAAACACCGATCACTACACGTGCTCGTATCTTTTTAAAGTATCAGCAATTGATTCGTGACCATATGGATGAGCTAGCAGAAATCTTGACCGCAGAGCAGGGCAAGACGATTGCTGATGCACGCGGTGATGTGTTCCGTGGTTTAGAAGTGGTTGAGCATGCAGCAGGCATTGCCAACTTGCAAATTGGTGACTTTGTTGAAAACGTTGCCTCAGGCGTTGATACCTATAGTATTTGGCAGCCACTGGGTGTTTGTGCAGGCATCACACCGTTTAACTTCCCAGCGATGATTCCACTGTGGATGTTCCCAATGGCGATTGCCACGGGCAATACTTTCATCTTAAAACCTTCTGAGCAAGACCCAATGGTGACCATGCGTTTGGTTGAGCTTGCGGTTGAAGCGGGTGTACCTGAAGGGGTGCTAAATGTGGTACATGGCGGCAAAGCCACCGTTGATGCGATTTGTGATCATCCTGATATCAAAGCAGTCTCTTTTGTCGGTTCGACCAACGTCGGCAAGCATGTCTATGAGCGTGCCAGTCAATCAGGCAAACGCGCACAGTGTATGATGGGTGCAAAAAACCATGGCGTTATCTTGCCGGATGCTAATAAAGAGCAAACCCTTAATCAGCTAGCAGGTGCTGCATTTGGTGCTGCTGGCCAACGTTGTATGGCGCTGTCTGTCGTTGTCCTTGTCGGTGCCGCTGGTGAGTGGATTGATGATATCAAAGCCAAAGCAGAAGGTTTAATCGTCTCAGCTGGTAAGCATGATAAAGATTTGGGTCCACTGATTTCTCCTGCGGCAAAAGCGCGTGTTGAGCATTTGATTGGCACAGGGGTAGAAGAAGGGGCAAGCTTGATACTTGATGGTCGTGGCATTACGGTTGAAGGTTATGAAAAGGGTAACTTTGTTGGTCCAACTATCTTTGATAATGTCACAAGCGATATGCAAATTTATAAAGAAGAAATTTTTGGACCTGTGCTGTGTATCATGCGCGCTAACAGCTTAGATGAAGCGATAGAGATGCTAAATGCCAATCCGCATGGTAATGGTACGGCTATCTTTACTCAGTCAGGGGCTGCCGCGCATAAATTCCAGCAAGATATCCAAGTCGGTCAAATCGGTATTAACTTGCCGATTCCTGTGCCACTACCTATGTTCTCATTCTCAGGCTCACGTGCTAGTAAGCTTGGTGATTTGGGTCCTTATGGTAAGCAAGCAGTGCAATTTTATACCCAAACCAAGACCGTTACGGCGCGCTGGTTTGATGATGAAGCAAGTCGCGGTGTCAATACGACTATTTCAATTTAAAGCTGAATCACCTATATTTGCACTGACGACTTAATATACCCTATTCAGCACAAGGATGACCCCCATGGATTTTTCATTAACCGATGACCAAATTGCCTTTCGCCAAACTGCCAGACAGTTTGCCCAAAAAGAGCTTAAGCCCAATGCCGCTGTATGGGATCGCACCTCGCACTTCCCAATTGATGTGATTAAAAAATCAGGCGAGCTTGGCTTTCTAGGGTTATATACCAACCCTGATTACGATGGCTTGGGCTTGCCGCGTTTAGATTCTGCCATGGTTTTTGAAGAGCTAGCATGGGGTGATACCGCGGTAGCTGCTTATATGAGTATTCATAATATGGCAGGCTGGATGATTGGTGAGTTTGGCAGTGATGCCTTGTGTAAAAAGTATTTGCCAAATATGGTCAGCGGTGAATGGCTTGGCAGCTACTGTTTGACGGAGCCTAATGCCGGTTCTGATGCCGCATCACTGCGCACCAAAGCCGATAAGCAAGGCGAGCATTATATACTGACCGGCGAAAAAACCTTTATTTCAGGCGCAGGCTCAACCGATGTGTTAGTGGTTATGGCTCGTACGGGCGCTGCAGGACCCAAAGGTATCTCAGCATTCGTTGTCGATGCCGATAGCGCTGGTATCGAATACGGAAAAAACGAGCATAAAATGGGCTGGAAAGCACAGCCGACACGGACGATTAGCTTTAAAGATGTCAAAGTTCCAGTAGAGAATCTCATAGGCGAGGAAGGTCAAGGCTTTCGTATCGCCATGAAGGGGCTTGATGGCGGCCGGATTAATATTGGTATCTGTGCAGTAGGGACAGCGCAAGCGGCGCTTGAGACAGCGACCAATTATGTGCAAGAGCGCAGTCAGTTTGGCAGCCCGATTGCCAGCTTACAGTCAGTACAGTTTAAGCTTGCCGATATGCTGACTCAAACCATCACTGCACGGCAGATGCTCTATTTAGCGGCGAATAAAGTCGATAATAACGATGCGCAAGCCTCTACTTATTGCGCGATGGCAAAGCGCTTATCGACTGATCTTTGCTTTGATGTCGCCAACGAAGCTCTGCAACTACACGGTGGTTACGGCTATCTCAATGAATATCCGCTTGAGCGTCATGTGCGAGATTTGCGCGTGCATCAGATTTTGGAAGGCACCAATGAGATTATGCGCGTGATTGTCTCGCGTCAGCTATTACAAGACGAGGCATTGAGCCAACTGCGCTAACCTATTTATATGAATAAAATGATTTTATGATAAGGATGTTTGATCATGACGGATTATACCAACTTAAAACTATCGATTGATGGTCATACTGCAACGCTAACCCTAAACAACCCATCTGCTCATACGTGGACGATGGACAGTCTCAATGCGCTTAAGCAATTGGTCTCTGATCTCAATGCTAATGATGAGGTGTATGCGTTAATCGTCCATGGTGATGGCGAGAAGTTCTTTTCAGCAGGTGCCGATTTAAATAATTTTGCAGATGGTGATAAAGGTCGCGCGATCAGTATGGCGATAGCCTTTGGTGAAGCATTTGAAGCGTTGTCAGCCTATCGCGGCGTTAGTATCGCGGTTATCAATGGCTATGCGATGGGCGGTGGTCTTGAGTGTGCGCTCGCTTGTGATATCCGTATTGCGGAAGGCCATGCCCAAATGGCATTACCTGAGACAGGCGTTGGCTTGTTGCCGTGTGCCGGTGGCACCCAAAATCTAACGGCTTTGGTAGGCGAGGGCTGGGCAAAGCGCATGATATTGTGCGGCGAGCGCGTCGATGCCGAGACTGCACTACGCATTGGCTTAGTTGAAGAGGTTGCTGTGAAAGGTGAAGGGTTACAAACAGCACAAGCATTGGCGCAAAAAGTTGCTAAGCAATCACCGGTTGCGGTCAGTTATTCTAAAACGCTTATTCAAGCAGCAAGACATACACCCCCTGCGCAAAACCTTATCCATGAGCGTGAGGCCTTTGTTAAATTGTTCGATACTGAAGATCAGCGCGAAGGTGTACAAGCATTTTTAGAAAAGCGTAAGCCCATTTGGCAAAATAAATAGCCTTAGCGTAAATATAATAATATTATTTCACTTTTCATTTTGTAGGTCACATTTATGACAGCAGCTATAGAAGGCACATCAGACGCGCCGGTATTATTCAGCACTGAGGCGACAGATTGTGGTCACCTTATTGGAATAATGTCGTTAAATATGCCAAAGTCTCTTAATGCCTTGAGCGTTGAGATGTGTCAATTGTTATCGCAGCAACTAGAGCAGTGGCAAGGTGATGAGCAAGTAGTGGCATTGCTATTAAAGGGCGCAGGCGACAAAGCGTTTTGTGCAGGCGGTGATATTCGCAAGCTTTATGACAGTATGTCAGCAACAGCGCCTATGCCAAACCCTTATGCGACAGACTTTTTTGGTCATGAATATAGTCTTTATCGACAAATGCATTTTTACCCTAAACCATTAATTTTATGGGGTGACGGCATCATTATGGGCGGCGGTATGGGTTTGATGGCAGGCTGTAGCCATCGTCTAGTCACTGAGCGTACACGTTTTGCCATGCCTGAAATTACCATTGGCTTATTCCCCGATGCTTCCGGCAGTTGGTTCTTACAGCGTATGCCGGCCAAAACTGGTTTATTCTTAGGGCTGACAGGTGCAATGTGTAATGGTAGCGATGCATTATTGACCAACTTAGCAGAATATGGGGTTGAAAGTCAGGATTATGATGCCATCATGCAGCGCTTAACACAGAGCGACTGGCAAACGGCAGCTGATAATAATAAAGAGAATAAGCACAATAAAGAAAGTAACAACAGCGCCCATAGTATCGTGAGTCGGGCATTGGGGGCGCAGCCTGTTGTTGAATTGCCTGCTAGTAAGCTTGCGCAGCATTGGTGTGCTATTCAGCAACTAATGAACAGAGGCGGTTTGGGTGATATCGATGCGCTATTACAAAGTGATGAGGCGCTCACACAACTTGATACAGATTTTGCTGCCGACAGTTGGGCACAGCGAGCCGTAGCAACCTATCGACATGGCTGTCCGGTGACTGCGGCATTGACCTATGCGCTATATCATAAGGTGACGGATTTATCGCTAGAGCAAGTCTTGTACCTAGAGACCAATGTCGCTGTACATTGTGCGGCTAACCCTGATTTCAAAGAAGGTGTGCGGGCACTATTGATTGATAAAGATCGGACGCCAAACTGGTCTCGTACGTTAGCTGAGTGTTTGAGCGCAGAGGGACAAGATTATATCCAGCAGCATTTTACCAATCCGTATGCCAAAGGCGAGCATCCTTTAGACGATTGGCTTAGCGCTGCTGCATTGGGTAATGAGGCTGTTCGCTAACCAGATATTTAGCATCTGATTTAAGCCAAATTAACTGGATTAAGTGACTAGATTAAGTGAAATTTGAAAAATTAAAACTAATTGCATAATCAATCATCAAGGAGCGATGAGATGGCTATAAAGGATATAGGTTCAAGCAGTACAACTACGACTGATAATAATGGTAATACAGCAAAGCCAAATATCGCCTTTATTGGACTAGGTAACATGGGCGGTCCAATGGCAGAAAACTTGTTAAAGGCAGGTTATACGCTTTCGGTTTATGATTTATCTGTAGAGGCGACCGCGCGCTTGCAACAAGCGGGTGCCAATATAGCAGAGAGTCCGAAAGATGCTGCTCAAAATGCCCAAGTGATTATCAGTATGTTACCTGCTGGCAAGCACGTGCATTCTGTCTATCTAGGAGAAGGTAGCTCTGACGGTCTACTTATAGACTTACCAAAAGGTACTTTGGTTATCGATAGCAGTACCATAGCAGCAGCTGATGCTAGGAAAGTAGCAGAAGCTGCAAGTAAGCTTGGTATTGATTTTTTAGATGCGCCAGTCTCTGGCGGTACAGGGGGCGCTATCGCTGGCACATTGACCTTTATCGTTGGTGGAGACGATGCAGCCTTCGCCAAAGCTGAACCGATACTGGCTGTAATGGGAAAAAATATCTTCCACGCAGGCGAGCATGGTGCAGGACAAGTGGCAAAAATCTGTAATAACATGCTGCTTGGAATTCTAATGGCAGGCACGGCAGAGGCGATTAATCTAGGTGTCAAAAATGGTCTCGACCCAAAAGTGCTATCAGATATCATGCTACAAAGCTCCGGTCGTAACTGGACGCTAGAGGTCTACAACCCTTATCCGCAAGTGATGGAAAATGTCCCATCGAGCAATGGCTATCAAGGCGGCTTTATGAGTAAGCTGATGCAAAAGGATCTTAACCTTGCCATGCAAACCGCTCAAGATACGCATGTAGAGACACCAATGGGTGCTAAAGCAACTGAGCTTTATGCCGCGCATACCATCGAGAATGGTGATAGAGATTTTTCTAGCATTATGGCGCGTCACGACAGCTCTGTATTATCTTAAACTATCTAATCTAACAATCAAAAAGGTCTGCATTATCATAATAGTGCAGACCTTTTTTGACTTATTTCTAGTTTATATCAAGGCATTTAACTTGGCAGCTCATAGACCAGAGACTGAATATCTTGCGCCGCTTTTTGCAGTCGTGGCACATAGGTTAAGAGGTCATCTAAAGACACCCGTATGGTCGGTGCATGCAGATATAGCGAAGCAAGGTAGCGTGATTTCCTATCCCTTATCGGTACGGCGATTGCCACCATCTCAGAGATAAACTCTTCGTTATCGATACCTATGCCTGTTTCAGCGATACGATCAAGCTCAGCGTTTAATTTGTCGATATCAGTGATGGTGTTTTTGGTGAACTTATCTAGTGATAAATTTTGTAGTATTTTTTCGCGGCTTGAACTCGGCAACTGACTTAAATACAGCTTCCCAGTCGCTGTACACCACATTGGCGACTTTGCGCCTACTGGTAAATAAATCTGTATCGGCAAGGTCGTTTGTGCGCGGTTGGTATAGATCATATTCATATGATAAGGAACACCGATACCGCAGGTTTCTTTTAACTCATCGACCAGTTTTTGCAAAATCATTTGACGTTCATTAAAGAACAGTCGCTGCTGCCAAAGCTCAACACCCAAATTGCGTACGCGTTTACCCGGTATAATACCGCCGCCAATATCAATTGTCACAAACCCTTCATCAACCAGATTTTGAATCAATCGATGAATGGTTGGCTTCGGAATATCAAGCTCCTGCGATAGCTCTAGTGGCGAAATCGGTTTTGAGGCATAAGATACCGCCTCAATAATCTCTAGCACACGGGTAATCGACGATACTTTAGGCATATAAATGACTCAGTAATAATAAAAAAACAAAGCAAGTAGCTATATCATAACGGATATAATCGCATCTAAAAATAGAGTAGAACAGTCAAGGCGATAAGGCTAAAAATGGATAAGTATAAAAGCATACAGTAATTGGCTTACTGACTCTAATTTAGCACAATATAACCCTTAGACAAGCCTACCTCTCATTATATAGTAACGTATTTACATTGCGTGAATTTATAACAAAATTATCTGAGAATTTTTTGGTTTTCGTAGCAATATTAGATACGTTCAGTCACAAAGTACAACAATCTGTAGTAATTAACTCTATAACTGTTATTGCGTTATTTCACAAGATGCTTCATCATGCAGACATATTTTGTAATACCTTTACATGAGCGTTAAGCATTCCAATAATCATGTGTAGGCTGCGCGGTGGCTTTAATAGCATTGTGTAACAAAAGGGCGAAGTATTGCGGGCTGGTATAGTAATTATTACAATATCTATGCAATCTTTACATAATGGTAAATAAAAAGTGCATCTTTAGGGGTGACTTTTTGAGCCAAAATTGTTTTAATCCTCGCATCAAAATGATTGTTTAAAAAAGTTAGATTTTCATTTTTTTATGGGCGTGTTATTTCATACTTTAGGAGAGTAATTATGAAACTTATTCAATTAACAGCAATCACTGCTGCCGTTTTAGCCTCAACTGCTGCTCTTGCAGCTGATCCAGTTATCGTTATTGATGGCAATGACGCTGTTGTATACGAAGCTGAGCCAGTAGCAGTTGCTTATCAAGCAGACGCTGGTTATGCCTATAATGCAGATGCTGGTGTGTTACGTAACACCACTGGTGCAGTTGTTGGCGGTACTAAGACTTTCTTCCAAACTGTTACTCATCCAGCAGCGATCAGTGCTGAAGTTGGTACTTTAGGTTATGGTGCTAACATCGCTTGGGGCTTAAACGACAAAACTGAAATTCAAGCTGGTTGGGCAGGTGGCGATGTTGCTGATTTATTCGGCGGCGATTTTGATGCAAACGACGTAAACTACGAAGTCGATTCTGACTTCAGCAACCCGTACTTAGGCGTACAAGTACGTCCTATGGCGAACTGGTTCACTATGGGTGCTGGTATTATCGTTCCTGATAACGATTTTGATGTACGTGCAAATGCTAATGGTCCTAACTTTAGAATCAATAATGTTGACTACGATGCGAATCAAACTGGTACTTTAGAAGGTACTATGGAACATCGTAACAAACTAGCTCCTTATGCTACTATCGGTTTCCGTCCTAACATTACCAATAATTTTGGTCTGTTTGGCGAGCTAGGCGCTGCATATATGGGTCAAACTGATGCTACTGTCACTTCAAGTAATGCAAATGGTCCTGTTACAGCTAAGGACTCAGATGGCAATATTACTGTAGTTCAAGGTAAAGATGTTGCAGCTGCAGCAGAAAGAGAGCTAGAAAATAAAGACTGGTTAGAGTGGATGCCAATTGTTAAAGTTGGTGCAACTTATCGCTTCTAATTTAACAACCGTTTAAATACTGTTGTTAACAGAAGAATAAGTATAAAAAAACGATCCTTTTGAGGGTCGTTTTTTTATGTCTAAAATAAAGTAATAAATATCACTTATTATCAGGTATTTGAGATTTATCAATAAACAATAACAGTTTGCTGTGAGGAAATAACAGAAATTCGATAGTTAGTCTTATCGTCAGTCAGAGTAAGCAAAGGTAGGATTTCTATAGGCTGATTGAGTAAATCGTAAATGATGGCGGAATAATCCATGCCTAAACCTTGGGCAAGCGTATATTGATCTATCTTGATAAAGCTTTCTTTTATTTGCCAAAGACATTTTATGGCAGAGCTACGCTGTATCATTGGCAATGCTTGCAAGATAGCCAGCTCTTTTGGATGATAGAATCGCTTTGCTACCTGCCATTTCACGGCATTGACTTCGATATCAATACCCGAGGCACGATGGCGACTGATAACGACAGCGACCTTGACGTATGGTATGTCTGATTTTTCTATATCATTTTGCATTCGAGTAGTATTTTTATTATTACCATTGGTATGGCTGAAACACACATAATATTGGCTATGAGTGAGTCGATAAGGAAAATTTGATTCATCTAAACGATCGACGATATCCAGTCTTTTGAGCAATACCTGCAATAATAACCTTACGCCTGCACGTTGCTGCTGGCGTTGGTTATAAGCAATTTGAGGGGCAGCTAAGCAAGTATTGGTTTTTTTAATATCACAATGTGAAGCACTCACTTTAGCAGTCGCACACCATGTCATTGTCATGGGGTCGAGCTGAGTATAGAGAATATCGTGTAGCATTAAGTTTTGCATAGTCTGTATACTTTAGAAACTTATGGTTTATATAGCGATTTATCTTAGCCTAACAAAAAGCCCAACAATAGGCTTGTTGGGCTTTTGAATGCTTATAATGTCTTATGCTATGTGCTTAGTAAGACAGTTCAGCACGGCGGTTTTGGGCATAGGCATCTTCGTTCGTACCGGCAGCAGCAGGACGCTCTTCGCCATAGCTGATGACACGGATATTATTTGCTGCAACGCCTTGTGCTGCAAGGTAATCACGTGCTGCTTGGGCACGGCGCTCACCCAATGCGATGTTATATTCACGGCTACCGCGCTCATCGGTGTGACCCGCGATAACTACGCCTGCATTTGGGTTAGATTTTAACAGACCTGCGTGTTGGTTTAAGACACCTGCAGATTGTGAAGTGATCGCACTGCTGTCAAAGGCAAAGTATACAACGGCTTGGATGTTCTCAGCACCGGTGATAACTGCGTTTGAGTTGTCTACGATAACTGCACCATTGTAGCCAACTTGACCACCTGGTATACCTAGAGGGGCAACGACGACTTCAGAAGTGGCGCGCTTGGTGGCACAACCTGATGCTAGGACAACAGCGCTTGATAATACAGCGAGGGCAGCGATTTTTGAAAAACTGGTTGACATAATAAGCTCCAAAAATTTTAATGAATTACATTTGTTGTTGTAAACTGCTTACGATAAAACTTAGGCAATTGCTATCTATAATATACTAAATGTTACTTTATGTAAGTACTATTACTGTAAATAATGCTAGAGTTTACAAATAGATATAATGCGCATTACGCCAAAATTTACGTCATTATATAAGGATTCTTACCATCGTTACCTTTCTTATTTTAATTTATCAGTAACCTTGAAATTTGGCGCTTTAAGTCAATGTACTTAGGTATCTTACATAGGTATTGCGACAGTATCGAAGTGTCGCTTAAGTCTTGCTATAAAGGCCGTTATAAATATAACCATCATAAAAACCAATAGGAATCTATATGTCTACCGCTGAAAACGATGCGCAAATCATCAATGCTGAAATGCCTGATGTGCCTCTCCATGCGCCCAGTAAAGTCAATTTAAAAGACTATCAAAAGCCAAGCTTCGATGTTGAAACTGTCAGCTTAGATATCAAGTTATTTGAAGATCATGCACAGGTAGACAGTACTCTAAAGATGGTACGTCAAAGCGCAGGCGATATCGTTTTATTTGGTGAAGATTTAGAGCTGTTGACTCTGTCCATGAATGGTAAGGCATTGAGTGCTGAGCGTTATGAGCTGTCAGCAGGTAAGCTTACGATTAGTGATGCTCCTGATGAGGTGACATTGGCGCTACAAGTGCGTATCTGTCCACAGACCAATACTGCCCTTGAAGGGTTTTATATGGCGGGCAGTGGTGATGAGACGATGTTTGTCACCCAGTGCGAGCCGGAAGGTTTCCGTAAAATTACCTTTTATCCAGACCGTCCTGACGTACTCGCGATATTTACCACTCGCCTTGAAGCAGACAAGCGCTATCCAACACTATTAGCCAATGGTAATTTGGTTGAAGCGGGGGAGATGATCGATGCGCCAAACCGCCATTATGCGATTTGGCATGATCCGACCAATAAGCCAAGCTATCTATTTGCTTGTGTGGTCGCTGACTTGGATGTATTAGCGGATAGCTATACGACCAGTGAAGGTCGAGAAGTCTTGCTTGAAGTGTATGCAAAGTCTGCCGATATCGATAAGTGTGATGTCGGTATGCAAGCACTCAAAGATTCGATGCAATGGGATGAAGTCAATTACGGTCGTGCTTATGACTTAGACCGTTATATGATCGTTGCGGTCAGTCAATTTAATATGGGTGCGATGGAAAACAAAGGGCTAAATATCTTTAATACTGCCTGTGTATTATCAAGCCCTGAAACCACGACTGATACTCGTAGCTTTAGCGTAAAAGCTATTATCGCCCATGAGTATTTCCATAATTGGACAGGCAATCGGATTACTTGTCGTGATTGGTTTCAGTTATGTTTAAAAGAAGGCTTTACCGTCTACCGCGATCAATCGTTTTCAGCGGATCAGCAATCAAGCGCGGTACAACGTATCGATGACGTCGCGACTTTGCGTGCCCATCAGTTTGCAGAGGATGCAGGACCACTTGCCCATCCTGTACGTCCTGAGAGTTTTGTTGAGATTAATAACTTTTATACCACCACCGTCTATGAAAAAGGCGCTGAAATTGTCCGTATGATAGCCAATACCTTGGGCGCTGATGATTTCCGAAAAGGGACGGACGAGTATTTCCGTCGCTACGATGGTCAAGCGGTCACGGTTGAAGACTTTTTATCTGCGCTTAGTATTACTAACGGTAAAGTAGAAGAATTTATCGATTGGTATCGCCAGCCAGGTACGCCAGTGGTGTCCGGTCATCAAAGCTATGACAGTGCTGCGCAAACGTTAACTATTACATTAAATCAGAAAACTCGCCATGTCAGCGGCTTTGATGCGCCAAAACCGTTGCCCATTCCAGTTGCAACGGCATTATTTGATAAAGAAAGCGGCAAAATTATTGCTGAGCGTATGTTGCTATTAGACCAAGCCAAACAAACTTTTACTTTTGAAGGCGTAAGTGCTGAGCCTGTGGTGTCTTTGCTACGTGATTTTAGTGCGCCTGTACAGCTGAATTATGATTATCAAGATGAAGATTTGGCATTTTTACTCAAACATGAAACCAATGGCTTTAATCGCTGGCAAGTGACACAAATGCTGGTCAACCGTATTTTATTGCCCACCCAAGGCACAAAAAGCGATCCTGATGTCTATCTAGAGGCATTGGCGCAGACATTGCCAGTGCTCGCAGGTGAAGATGCAATGCTAGCAGCGCGTTTACTTGATATTCCATCAGCTCAAGAGTTGGCGGCTGCTATTCCTGAAGATTATGATCCAGAAGTGGTCAAATCGCAGCGTGAAGGTTTGTATCAGCAGCTAGCAGAGGCGTTAAAAGATCAATGGGAAATGCTTTACAAGCAACTGCCATTGCACTCCTATGAAGACAGTGCAGAAGCCCGTGGTGAACGGGCACTACGTAATGTGGTACTCGATATGGCATTGACGTCAAATGTTGAAGGCGCTGGAGAGTGGGCACAGCAGCAGTATGATAATGCCAGCTGTATGACAGAACGTTTTGGGGCACTAAAGGCCATGGTCAATCATCAAGTGGCAAATGCTGATGCGTCTTTAGCAGATTTTTATCAGCGTTTTCAAGCCGATGATTTGGTGATTGATTTATGGTTTAGTGTCCAAGCATCTGCTGACAACGTCAATGCTGATGTTATTAAATCACTATTAGCACATGAAGATTTCGATTGGAATACGCCCAATCGCGTACGTTCAGTCATCAGCGCTTTTACCTCGCAGCCAACTGCATTATGGACGCAACAAGGTTTGGATATCTATACAGACGTGATTAAGAAACTAGATGATTCTAACCCGATGATAGCCTCGCGCCTACTACAAGTATTGGCACGTTGGAATACGTTAGCTGAGCCACGCCGTCAAATGGCTCATTCGCAGCTGCTCGATGTGCAGCAGCAAGTATCCTCTAAGCATGTGCATGAGAGTCTAAGCAGTGTACTGGGTACAGCGACTGCATAGAGCTGTCTTAGAAAACTAAAGTCATAATCTTAAACATGAAAAAAGCCCGTCTGACAATATAGTGTCAAACGGGCTTTTTTAATAAGCAGCTATTATTGGATAAGCAGTTATTAACGGTTAGGTAGGATGTCTTTGACCATATCACGTAAGTTATGTAGTGCTGTGACCGTGCTGTCCCAATCTAGGCAACCATCAGTAATTGACATGCCGTATTCGAGCGCATCCAAATCAGCAGTCAGCTCTTGGCGACCGCCTTTTAAGTGACTCTCAATCATCATACCGATGATGGACTTGTTGCCGTTTCTGATTTGCTCCGCGACGTTTTGGATCACCATCGGTTGCAAGTAAGGGTCTTTACCTGAGTTGGCATGACTTGAGTCAATCATAATCTTGCTACTGGTTTTACCTTTAGCGAGTGCGTCTTCTACTTGAGCGACTGCTGTTTCATCGTAGTTAGGCTTACCATTGCCACCGCGCAATACCACGTGAGCATAAGGGTTGCCTTTAGATTTGATGATAGACACTTTGCCATCTGAGGACAGACCCAAGAAGCTATGACCCGCTTTTACCGCTTGCATGGCGTTGACCGCAACAGTCATGCCACCATCAGTACCATTTTTAAAGCCGACTGGGCATGATAAGCCTGAGCTCATCTCACGGTGCGTTTGGCTCTCGGTCGTACGTGCGCCAATCGCTGACCAGCTGATCAAGTCCTGCATGTACTGCGGTGTATTCGGGTCAAGCGCTTCAGTAGCACAAGGTAGGCCTTTTTCATTGAGATCAAGCAGTAGCTTACGGGCTGTACGCAAACCTTTTTCGATATCAAAGCTGTCATTCATATCGGGGTCATTAATCATGCCTTTCCAGCCAACGGTCGTGCGCGGCTTCTCAAAATAGACACGCATCACAACGAATACGCTGTCTTCAATCTCTTTCGCCAATATGGCTAAGCGATCAGCATATTCATGAGCGGCTTTGATGTCATGAATAGAGCATGGACCAATCACCACAAACAAACGCTTGTCTTTGCCATCCAAGATGTTTTGGATAGTGTGACGACCATTTAAAACGGTTTTATAGGCTTCGTTTGATAAAGGAAGTTCGGTTTTTAGCTCATTGGGTGTGATTAATGGAATAAATTTTTCAATATTCACGTCGTCAATTTCTGCATTATGGGTAGCGGTTGTTATCATGATTATATATCGTCTAGCTGATTTATAGGGACTTTCATTATGCGGACAAAAGTACCGGTTGACAAGGGCAGTCGAGCAGTTAATTGACTGATAACTGGAATGCTGATGTGAAAACTTGGTTATACTTGATGATTATAGGTAGGATAAAGAGACGTTTATGCCACTGTATTTCTTCGGGCAGCTTCGCTATTTTTATCATCGTCACGTATGATGGCAGTATAAATAGCTGAATTTTAGCACCACAAACGCCGCTGATTATGATGGTGCGTATCCTATAATAGATACCCCATGTTATATTTTATAATATCCATGTTTTCTCCCTTGTACGACTTTCACTGTTACACTTTATTATTAAGAGCTTGTCATGACCGATAACCATACGCTTCAACCTGATTTAACTGTACCATTTGATACTTACGAGATCGCTAATGTAGCGCGTGAGCCGCTCGTTATCGGTATCGTCGCTGGTGAAGTATCAGGAGACAGTCTGGGTGCAGACTTCATGCAGCAGATGAACAATCTACGTGATGACATCGTTTGGGTTGGAGTAGGCGGTACCAAAATGCAGGCACAAGGGCTTAATAGTATTTTTCCATTGTCTCGTTTGGCAGTGATGGGTCTGGTAGAAGTCATAGGACAGTTGTCTGATTTGCTTAGGGCGCGTCGTGAGTTGCTGGCTGCTTTTAAAAAGGCGGATATTGATTGGTTTATTGGCATAGATGCCCCTGATTTTAATCTACGAGTGTCTAAAAAATTAAAGCCTAAAGGCGTGTTTTGCGTGCAGTATGTTAGTCCCTCTATCTGGGCTTGGCGCGAGTCACGTATTCATAATATTAAAGCGGCAACCCACTTGGTATTGTGCCTGTTTCCGTTTGAGCTGCCTGTTTACCAGCGTTATAAGCATCCGGCGATATGCGTTGGGCATCCACTGATGCATACCATTGACCAGTCACTGCTCGAGATCCCAATCAATCAGCGCCGTAGTGAGCTGGTCTGGCATAACGATGGCTTACAGCAGTTTTTTATCGAACGCTTTGATGAGGTTAGTCAGCTTATTTGTGTGATGCCGGGCTCACGCCGCGGTGAAATAACGGCTATTTTACCCTTGATGCTAGACGGTATCCAAAAGCTGCTTTTATTGGACCCAAAGCTTTGCTTTATCATCCCAACTGTCGATCAAAACCATCAATATATCGTCCAAGACGTGATTGATCAGCGCTCAGAGCAGCTGCGTGCCGCCATCGTGGTGGTCTATGATGATAGCCAGCCAACCTTTAGTCAGCAGGCGATGGCGGCATCAGATATTGTGATGTTAGCATCAGGTACCGCAACGCTTGAGGCGATGCTACTTGAGCGTCCGATGGTCGTCGTCTATCAGCTGAATCAGCTAACCTATCAGATTGCTAAACGTCTAGTCAAAGTGCCCTACGTGGGCTTGCCAAATATTTTGGCAGCTACCGCGATCGTACCGGAGCTTATTCAAGAGCAGGCAAGTGGTGACAATATCTGCCGTACCGTTATGCGCCTTTTGCAGCCACGTGCTTATGCAGAGCAATTGAATGCGCTGATTCAGACCAAGCATCTTTTGCAACAGCAAAGCAATCATCAACCTGCCAATAGCGTGATTGAACAATGGTATCTGCAAAATTATCCGTCGAAAACGCCGCAGATCTAGTAAAAAAATTCATTACATACCTTTTCATTTCATAAAATAAGACAATAAAATTAATGAATAGCATGCTACATATAGAGAGTAATCTTTTAAAAATTGAACACAGTATCGAACAGATTGATATAAAAGGACAATATATTAATTTGGCTTCTCCCATTTATTTATCTGGTCAACTTAATATCGACGAATTACTTGCGCAATATTCGAACACTATTGCACAGAGTGATACGAGCTCAGTGCTTCAGATTGGTGTCGATGAAGCAGGGCGTGGACCATTGTTGGGCAGCGTGAATGTTGCGTCGGCAATATTACCACGTGCTTGGTCAGGACTGATTGAAGGGCAGCCTCTCAAAGATACGCCCTTATCTATACTGACGGATTCCAAGCAGTTGAGCGAAAAAAAGCGCGATATGCTGTATCCATTGGTTCAGCAACATGCCATTGGTTATGTCATTGCTGAAATACCAGCGGCAGTGATTGACCAAGTGAATATCTTACAAGCTACCATGCTTGGGATGCGTTTATGTACTGAGATAATGTTAGAGGTCATTGCTTATCATTTGAATGACATGGCACAAGACGTACACCAGCTGCATGCTGAAGTTTTATTCGATGGGAATCGCTGTCCAGATTTAGATTATGCAAGGCTCGTAGAACTTGGTGTCGAAGAAGAAGTAGTTGACTGTCAAGCATGGATCAAGGGTGATGCTCGTCATACCAGTATTGCCGCTGCCAGTATTTTGGCAAAAGTTAGCCGTGACAAAACCATGTACGCGCTTGACGCTAAGCATCCTGAATATGGCATTGCCAAGCATAAAGGCTATCCAACCAAAGCGCACCTCGAAGCGATTGAAACGTATGGTGTGTTGCCCGCTCATAGACGTAGCTTTGCACCAGTGAGAAAGGCGTTAGAGCGTACGTGCTAAAGATTTGTTAATAAAGTAAGAACATGAAAGAGATAGCGTGAACATATAGGGAGTAAGTAAACTTATAAATAGCCTAAGCAATATTTAAGCTGATGAAAAGCTTACTGGCAACCAGCAAACCTTTCTTATTGGACATTATTCTAGAGAGTAGATGACTAAAAAGAAGAGTCAGGCTGTTGTAAGAATTTTAGCTCTGCTGCAGTTGACTCGCGATCTAACGTGTTATTGCGATGTGGGTAACGCCCAAACTGCTCGATAATCTCTTTGTGCTGCTGCTCAAAATCTAAAGTAATGGCATCATCGAGCTGCTCAAATAATGGCAGATAGCGACTATGAATCCTTAAAGACTCTGAATGCATAAACGGCATAATAGCAAATTTGCGCCATGTCATTGGTAAGGTAGAAAAATGTGGCTGCAATACGATTTCTTGAGCCAACACCAGTGCCATACCATCCTGCGCAAAGGCCTCCGCTTTATTGCGGCATAAATTGCGTGAAAATTGATCTAAAACGATGATCTCTGCCAGACGCCCAGCTAAAGCGGTAATGGAGCTGTTGCAGTCGGTTGCTGCTTCTGAAATGCGCCAAGTGACGCATTCCCCTTGCTTTGCTGCTTGCCAAATTTTACCAAACCGCTCTTTTATTTGCTGATCAAATTCATGGCTTTGCTCGAACCAATACTGTTCATTGTCCTTATCAAACCAAAAATCCAATACAGCACACGCCTCTGAATCGAGATACTCTAAACTTATGTTTTTTGGATCAAGTGACGATAAATTGACATGGCTTTTTGAGGTGGAATAATCGGTTGAGAGAGACATAAGCTATTCTAATTATGATAGATTTAGTCTACTATATCGCAAATATTTATGTCTGTCATGATACGAGCAGCAGCTATTAGGTAAACCTTATGAATACAAAAAATTCGCTACAAAACACTCAGTCATCATTACCATCAACGCCATATTACTTGCTTGATGAAGCCGCAATCGTCGCCAATATGCAGATTATCGCTCGCCTATGCGAGTTGTCTGGCGCAAAAGCACTGCTTGCGCTCAAATGTTTTGCGACTTGGGGCGTTTTTGATATCATGCAGCCTTATCTGCATGGTACGACGTCATCTTCGCTCAATGAAGTCAGATTGGGTTATGAGACTTTTGGTAAAAATAGCGATGCTAGTAGCAAAGATAAAAAAGAAACTCACGCCTATAGCGTGGCTTACAGCGCGGATGAGATGCCTGAAGTGCTCAGCTACGCCGATAAGATTATCTTCAACTCAATCTCCCAGTTAAATGTGTTTAAAGATCAAGCAGCAGCGCAAAACATACCGGTTGGGCTGCGCTTAAATCCAAAGACCAGCAACTCGTCATTCATTATTGCCGATCCTGCGCGTCCGTTTAGTCGTCTTGGCGAGCATGATAAAGATAAAATTGCAGCCGTGTTGAGTGATATTAGCGGTGTCATGATTCATAACAACTGTGAAAATGACAGTTTTGAGGCATTTAGTGACAGCTTAGCTGATATTGAAACCAGATTTGGTGATGTTTTGCAGCAGCTTGAATGGGTCAGTTTGGGCGGTGGCATTCATTTTATTGCCCCTGATTATCCACTAGAGAAACTGGCTGACAGGTTAAAAGGCTTTAGTGAAAAATATGGCGTACAAGTCTACCTTGAGCCGGGTGAGGCAAGTATTCATGGTGCTGGCACGCTAGTCACAAGCGTTTTAGATACGATGCACAATGAAAAAAACCTAGCAGTAGTAGATTCATCCATTGAAGCACATATGCTTGATTTGCTGATTTACCGTGAGTCAGCGCCGATAGCAGCTGTGAATAGTGATGTAATTAATATCGCCTCTCTTGATATCGATCCTACCAACATTGCACCCATAAGCGAGAATGCTAAATCAGCTGATAATACGATTATCTATGGTCGTTCTTGTTTGGCAGGCGATATCTTTGGTGAATATGCCTTGCCAAACAAGCTAAAAGTAGGTGACACCGTTACTTTTGGCAACGCAGCAGGCTATACCATGGTGAAGAAAAACTGGTTTAATGGCGTGAATATGCCAGCGATTGTCATTCGCCGCTTAGATGGCAGCATTGATATCCAACGCGAGTTTGATTATCAAGATTATAAGGCGAGCTTGTCATAACGCCATTAGATGCATATTTGGCATGACCAAATGGTAATGCCAAACAACTATCTATAAATATTTATTCGCTTTGACGTTTTTAAGTTATGTTGTAATTTTTGCCGAAAAGCCAGTAAAAATTGTTATAATTGCTACTGGCAAACACAGTAGGATTTGTCTAACGGGTGCGTGGGTTTTCCTCGGTCTTCCTTTTTAATTCACGCATATCATTCACTCGTTTCTGTTTTGCATAGCCAATATCAATGGTATCGACAGGGACACAAAGGAGGATTGTTCTTTGAACACAAACCAACAAGTTAAGCCTAGTAAAAAAGATGTACTTATTATCGGTGCTGGCGGCGTCGCTCAAGTAGTCGCGCATAAATGTGCGATGCATAATGACGTACTTGGCGAGATTCATATCGCTTCACGTACCCAAGATAAATGCGATGCCATCGCTCAGAGCGTTATAGAAAAGAACAGCTTCAAGCAGCCAGCGGTATTGCACACGCATGAAGTCGATGCCATGGATACCCAAGCGCTGATACAGCTGATTGAAGATACGGGTATTCAAATCCTTATCAATGTCGGTTCGGCATTTGTGAATATGACCGTATTGGAAGCTTGTATTGAGACTGGCGTAGCATATATTGATACCGCTATTCATGAAGATCCTCGCAAGATTTGCGAGACGCCGCCATGGTATGACAACTATGAATGGAAGCGCAAACAGCGTTGTGCCGATAATAATGTCACTGCGATCTTAGGTGCAGGTTTTGATCCTGGTATGGTCAATGCCTATGCACGTCTTGGCTATGACATGATGGATGCAGGTTCAGTGACTGATATTGATATTATTGATATTAATGCTGGTAGTCATGGTAAATACTTCGCCACCAACTTTGATCCTGAGATTAATTTCCGTGAATTTACTGGTACGGTTTATTCTTGGCAGGACAGTAAGTGGCAGTCTAATAAGATGTTTGAAGTAAAGCGTACAGATGACTTGCCTGTTGTTGGTGTGCAAAACAGTTACTTAAGTGGTCATGACGAAGTGCATTCTTTATCAGCCAACTTAGATGTGCCCAATATTCGTTTTTGGATGGGCTTTGGTGAGCATTATATCAATGTCTTTACCGTTCTACAAAACTTGGGCTTATTGTCTGAGCAGCCAGTGATGACTGCTGAAGGACAAGAAGTTATTCCATTAAAAGTAGTGAAAGCGGTCCTACCAGATCCAAGTTCACTTGCGCCAAATTACACCGGTAAAACCTGTATCGGTGACAAGGTCAAAGGCAAGATTAATGGCGTCGATAGTGAGGTATTTATCTATAATATCGCAGATCATAAAGATGCCTATAATGAAGTTGGTAGTCAAGGTATCTCTTATACCGCAGGCGTGCCACCAGTCGCCGCAGCGATGCTAGTTGCTACAGGCGAGTGGGATGCAGGAAAAATGGTAAACGTTGAAGAGCTTGATGCCAAGCCATTTATCAATCTATTGAATAAAATTGGTCTGCCTACGCGCATCAAAGACAGCGAGGGCGATAGAGCGCTTGAGTTTGATATCTAAATTGTCGTGTTGGTTTTTATTGTTCGTTAAATAAAAAGCACCCTATTGAGGCAGACTCGATAGGGTGCTTTTTTACGTATCTGCTTCTATAATAAGAACGAGTATCATAAAACTGATAGCTATAGATGGCATAAGGAGAATTGCTATGTCTTTAGAAAAATATAAAGTATTTAACTTGATTGAGGATGTGAAAAAGTTAAAAGTGTTATTTATTCTAGAATCTCCCTATATGAATGAATATATCCATCAACATCCAGCGGCAGGCGAGTCGGCGCTTGAGCTCACTCAGTTTTTGATGACTCAAGGGTATTTAAAGGATTTTGATGCCCAATTGCCATTAGGCTGTAATATCAAAGCATCAAACTATCAGCCACTGGGTATTTTGAACTGCTCTACGTTGCCACTGAATAAAGCGTTTTACCCTTGCGCTTTAAATAGTGAAGACTTAGCAAAAGTAAATGAATTGGCAGCTATCAAACAAAATTTAAATCAAAGTAATCCGAATAAAGTACCTGTAGATTTGAAGAAAAACAGTGTTTTTAAAGACTTTGTTAGCCGATTAACTGAAGTGCTTGAGCAAGCGCCAGCTGATATTATTATCGTACCTTGCGGCGATACTGCAATTGGGTTTATGGATGCTTTTAAAACAATTTATCAGAAGCCTTTGACGGTTTTAGATAGTTTACCGCATCCAACTGAGCCAAATTGGGCTGATAAGATAGCCACCATTAATTTGAAAGATTATATCGCGCCCCAGCTATTGCCTTAGCTATGATTGTACTCTGTCTATAATCGCCAAATAGTAAATGCAAATCTTTCAAAGATGTATACTGATTTGCAAAAGGTAAGCTCGAGAGTCTGTAGGAAAATACAGGGGATGATAGATACTGAGTTATAGTCTACAAATAAGCTATTCAAACCGATGCGACAATCCTTTAGATAGAGCCTGATAAAGGCTGCAAAATTTTGACCTATTTTTTATCAGCAACAGGGTATTTTTTACCGTAAATCAGCGATATCCCTATCATAAAAATAAGAGCGTAATATGCAATTAGAAATCAATGTTATCGATGCCTTTACTGATACTGTGTTTAAAGGCAATTCAGCGGCAGTGATCATTACAGAAAGCTGGTTGTCTGAGAAACTTATGCAATCTATTGCTTTTGAAAACAACTTATCAGAGACAGCTTTTATAGTCTTGGATAATAAAGGCACTTATCACATTCGATGGTTTTCACCGCTTACGGAGATTGATTTTTGTGGTCATGCGACCTTGGCTTCTGCCTTTGTACTGTTTAAGAAAAACCCTACTTTGACGTCTATTAAGTTTTCAGCTGAAGCAGTTGGGGTTTTAGCGGTCAAGCAAACCGCTCATGATAAAATACAGATGGATTTTCCCAATACTAAGCCTGAGAAAGTCAGTAATATCCCTGATAGTTTGCTGGCAGGATTGTCTATTGTCCCTATTGAAGTCTATAAAAACTCACAGGCATATTTTGTGATTTATGACTCGGAATCTGACGTGTTAAATGTAGAGCGTGATAATGACGCGCTAAAACAACTTGCGCCTCTAGATGTAGTTGTCACTTGTCAGGCTAAATCTGCCCACTACAAAGACTACGATTTCATTTCACGTTACTTCTGGCCTGCCAATGGTGGTGATGAAGACCCAGTTACGGGTTCGGCTCATACTGGATTAGCGCCATTATGGGCACAGCGACTGGGTAAAAATACATTGGTTGCTTATCAAGCGTCAAAACGTGGCGGGGTGCTAGATTGTGTGGTTACAGGAGATAGAGTGCTTATCTCTGGTCATGCTGTGCATTATTTGACGGGATTTATCACGGTCGAGGAGTAAGTTTTGTCTGAATTAAAAACAGTAGGGCTTTTTGCTCTTACTGCACTGGCTGAAATCGCAGGTTGTTATCTGCCTTATCTGTGGCTACGAGAAGGCAAGTCAATTTGGCTACTCATACCTGGTGCCCTGAGTTTGATAGCTTTTGTATGGCTGCTGTCATTACATCCCAGTGCTGCCGGTAGGGTCTATGCCGCTTATGGCGGTGTTTATATTTCGATGGCGATTTTATGGTTGTGGACGGTGAATGGTATACGCCCAACGACGTGGGATATAGTGGGTTCTGCTATCGCTTTATTGGGCATGGCTATTATTATGTTTGCGCCGCGCAGTGCCTAAATTATGAGTCAAAGTGCGCAAATTAAAGCTTATTAATTCAAGATTTAGTAAATCCAATATACAGTCAAAATACCCTAAAAACGCTACGGCAATGCTGGTATAAATTTTTTTTAGCCTCTGTCTGCGTAGGCACAGCAAGCAAGAAAAATGAATACCAGCAGTACAATAAGGTATCGATATTGTTTTTCACTGATTATATAAATAAAAAAATGCCAATCAAACCATTAGGTTCGATTGGCATATTGAGGCACTTACTATTAATGCTTTCCTAAGATGCTACCATTATCATCTTTCTTTGATTGTTTAGCCGCTTTTTTCTCTTTTGCCGTTAACAGCGGCTTCTTTTTGACGTTCTTCTTACTATCTTGACCTTTACTCATGATATTGTCCTTTTATGTGACCGATTAATACTTATTAAAATCAGTATAGCCCTAAGGGTGATTAATAGCTAGCTTCACGCAAATGGACGCTGGCGTTAATAAGTGCTTACTTACGAATACATCACGATTTGCTATAATGAGCCGCAAGCCGATAAATCGCGGCAAACCTTTATCCTATTATTATTTAGCACAATGATGCTTACTGTTTTGGTTGATTATTATGCGTATCCGTAAACTGTTTAAATTTGAAAACGCCCATATTGTGCGTAATTGTAGCTCTGAGCGCTGCAAACACTCGATTCATGGTCATAGCTATCAGATTGAGCTGATACTTGAGGCCAAGCGTTTAGATCATGGGCAGATGGTCTATGATTTTGGCTTATTAAAATCCTCTATTAAAGACATTATCGACAGCTTTGATCATGCGATTTGTTTTTGGAGTAAAGACGATCATGAGTACATCGCTGCATGTAAGAAATTCAGTGCACGCTGGATCAGCTTGCCGGTATCGCCATCAGCAGAGCAGTTCTCGCGGGTGATATTCTTTTGGGCACAAGAGATTTTGCAACAGACGCAAATGCAAAATGGCGAAGCGGATGTCAGCGTGTATTCGGTGATTGCCCATGAAACGGCAACTGGTTACGCGCAGTGTTTTGCTGATGATGTGAGCAATGAGCAAATGGGCAAGCTAACACTAGAAGAGTTTGAATTTAGCGAGCAAGTATGTGCAGAGTGGCATGACCCTGAGCTATATGCCAAACTGATACGTGGTGAGAGTTTCGTTAATCCAGCAGTCACAATGCAAGTACAGGTAGATTGAGTTTAATGAATAATAATCAAACGATTGAAGACACAGCTATAAGTGGTGGTAAGAACTTGCAGACTTTGACGCTGCATTCAGAAAAAGATACCCAGCGTTTGGCTGAGCAATTGGCAGCTTTGCCGCTGGCAGGTAGTGTATGGCTGGCAGGAGATTTGGGTGCAGGTAAAACCACATTAACTCGCTATTGGTTGCAGGCGCTAGGGCATAAAGGAGCGGTGAAAAGTCCGACTTATACCTTGGTTGAGCCTTATAGTATTATCCAAAATGACGGCGCAATTACACCTGTTTATCATGCTGATTTATATCGTTTGCAAGATCCAGAAGAGCTGTCTTTTATTGGCTTTGATGAGTATTTGGATGAGCCAAATGCGTTGGTTATCATTGAATGGGCGAGCCGTGCGGACAGCTATTTGCCGCTGCCTAATATGTTTATTGATATGACTCAAAGTAATAGCAATGATGATAAAGAATCTCGCCAAGTTGCAATACGATTGTCAAAGGCAGGACAAGCACAAGGTTTTGACTTATCCAGTCTAAATCTTTAGTCCAAATCGTGCTACAGATGTTTAAAGCCTTAAAGTCTGCCTCTATTATTTTCAATATATGATACCCATCAATGCTACATAGCCACACCAATACACGCATTAAAAAACTATCGCCGCTGCTTATTAATCAATTAGCAGCGGGTGAAGTCGTGACGCGTCCAGCAGCGGTGGTCAAAGAGCTCCTCGAGAATGCAATTGATGCTCATGCCACAGATATCGAGGTCCGCATTACCCAAGGTGGCATGGGTATGATTGAGGTGATTGATAATGGCGTTGGGATTCATCCTGATGATATGGTCATGGCAGTCACGCGTCATGCCACTAGCAAAGTCGCTGATGTGGCACACTTGCATGGTATTACAACGTTGGGTTTTCGCGGGGAAGCACTGGCAGCGACGGCTGCTGTTTCCCGTTTGACCTTAACCAGTAGCCATGATAGCAGCGGGATTGGGCGTCAGTTGCAAGTTGCCGGTATATTGGGCAATACGCCAAAACTGATACCGGTTGTGCATCATCGCGGTACTACTATTACAGTCAAAGATTTATATTTCAACGTACCAGCACGCCGCGGTAATTTGAAATCCATCGCGACTGAGTTCAGTCATATTGAAACGATTGTCCGTGAAGTGGCTTTAGCACGCGCTGATGTGGCGCTGACGCTTTTTCATGATAATAAAAAACGGCTATCACTATCGGTTAACACCATAAATAAAGATACTGAAAATTATCTGCCGTTATCACGTTTGGAGCAAGCGACTGGATTGGCACTTACAGAGCAGGCAATTGAAGTCGCGGTTGATTTATCTAGCCTAACGCAGCAATTTGGAAGTTCTTCTGCTACTCATGTTGATGGTAGATATGCTGATAATGTAAGCACTATGCAAGCGGCGAGTATTGGCGGTTGGTTGTGGGCAAGTCATGATGCCAACCATAATTTACCAAAGCTTATTTATGTAAATGGCAGATTGGTAAAAGAGGCATTAATTAGCAATCAGCTTCGTCAAATGGCTCAAAGTGTACAGCTAGCAGGTATGGGTTATGCGCTTTATTTTGAATTACCAACTCAGTGGATCAATGTTAATGTTCATCCTTCCAAGCAGCGTATCAAGATTAGCCCACTGAACAATATCATGGCACATTTAAGTCATGCGGTTCGTGCGAAGCTAAGAGGGCTTAATACCGCGAAAATTGCTCGCTCTAAAGAGCGAGCACCAAATGATAATATCTCCACAAAACAGTCGTTTAATGCGTTAGACGCAATAACATCATCTACCAACAATGCAACGGCAAGTCAGAAAGTTCAAGCTCCTAAGCAACCATATCAGCTGTCAGAAAATGAGTCGTTATCCGAAAGTATTAGAGACTTACATATTGATGAGCCTATAGAAGACAGTCGTCATGCTGTTAATAGTCACTCTGTAAAAACACCATCTTTACCAGTTTGCTTAGAAGTTATAGATAGTGTTACTGGTCTGGTAGCTTCTTCAGTTATATATAGCAATGACGATAAAGCGCTGCCTTGGCTACTATTTTATTATCAAGGACAGTGTGCGCTAATTAGCGCTGAGAGATGGCAGTCAAGATTAAAAGTATTGTTTGAGTCAACTATCTTTAGCAGCACTATGTATGACAAAGCCAAAGTATTAAATAGCACTACTATTAATCAGCAATTGGCGAAGATAATTAAGCAGATGTCATCACAAGATGCACAAGCTTTTGTAGCAGATATGGAAGCTATACTGAGCAAATATGCTATCCACTCTATAGATAGTCATCAATTAGTCACATTGATGTTATCATCTGCGCTTAAATAGCGCTATTGGGAAAATAGCGTATTTTCTATAGTTAAGACATATCGCTGAGTTATCAATAATTTACCTTATTGTTCTTAAAACCATGACCATCAAAGGCAAGTATATGCGACTTTCGTCTGATAGCCTATCTTCTTACTTAAGTCCCAATTTGGCGGACAATAGCGTGGTGTGCTTGATGGCACCAACCGCGAGTGGTAAGACCGCTTTGGCTTATGAGCTTTATGATAGCGGTCGTTATGAGCTGATTTCGGTAGATTCAGCATTGGTGTATCGTGACATGACGGTCGGTACCGCAAAACCAAATGCTGCTGAGCTGGCACGATACCCCCATCATTTGGTCGATATCATTGATCCTATGCAAAGCTATAGTGTCGCTGAGTTTGTCAATGATGTGGCAAGATTGATTGATAGCTGTCATCAGAATGGCAAAATACCCTTATTGGTCGGCGGTACGATGATGTATTACATGGCATTACTTGATGGACTCTCACCAGTGCCTGATAGTGATGACAGCGTTCGCGCGCGCGTTGAGCAGTGGCGACAAGATGAAGGCATCAGTGCACTATATGATTATCTTGATAAAGTCGATGCTGTTAGTCATGAGCGCCTTAATGCCACCGATACTCAGCGTATTACCCGTGCTGTTGAAGTATATTTGCAAACTGATATTCCTATTAGTGACTGGCAGCGTCAGCCCAAGCAAGCATTGGCACATAATCCCAATCAGCAGTGGCATGCATTGGCGGTTATGCCAGACCGTCCATGGTTGCATACGCGTATTGAGCAGCGATTAGATATCATGTGGCGTGAGGGATTGGTAGCAGAGGTTATCAGTTTGCTTGAGCATTATCCTCTGACCCCAAGCTTACCTTCGATGCGCTGTGTTGGTTATCGACAAGTATTAGAGTATCTGGTACAGATTAATCACCCTGTATTTGAACAGCCCCATTTGGATAAAGCGCAGTTTTATGATGCTTTTGCTCAATCGGAACCATCAAGTAACGAAAGTAAAGAGCAAGATACTACGATTCAAAGTAGCATAACTCAGACGCATCTACCAATGGCAACTGCCCAAACCGAAGCGCTTGCTTGTCAGCAAATGCAAAATAAGGCATTATATGCTACAAGGCAGTTAGCAAAGCGCCAATACACGTGGCTGCGAAAAGTGATACAACTGTCTAATACGGCAGCAGTGCCTGCAATAGGATCAATAACAGCGTCGTCGACATCCATTGTTGGCTCTGATGATCTGACAGATTTTCAAAAAAATAAGTTAATATTGCACTCATTTAGCACTATGGAGCAGGCGAGAGCGTATTTGGTTTAATAAGTGATATCAGTCGTTTGCCTATATCTAGATTTGTCAGACTATTATTGTTCTGTAATATTAATGGTCGAGCTGTAGTAATAAAAACACAGCATGACCGTATAACATCATACAAAGATACCAAAGTAATGACAATTAGTTTCAAAGTATAATGTATATAACTGTTATAATTTGATTATATGAAAGTGTTAACTGTTGCAAGCGTTAACTGCTTTTTAGTGATTATTCATCAACATTTGGTGATAGAGGTGACCCATGCAACACTTGGTTACTTAATTTATGAAAATAATGACATATTCACGATAAAGTAGAATGACTTAACAAGCTTTAGCACTTATTTTTTAGATACGTTTTATAAATAAAACTTATTATTGTATCTACCCTTAGCCATTATAATTGCAGTAACCCTTAAAATAATTGGCGCTAACAATAATTATATAATATTTAGGAGAGATTTCATGTCAAAAGGACAAACTTTACAAGATCCGTTCTTGAACTCACTACGCAAAGATCGCATTCCTGTTTCTATTTTTTTAGTGAACGGTATTAAGCTGCAAGGTCAAATAGAATCATTCGATCAGTATGTGGTTTTGCTGAAAAATACCGTCAGTCAGATGGTATATAAGCATGCTATCTCAACAGTCGTCCCAGCACGTAATCCTCGTAGCAGCACAACGCCAAGCGCGACTACTCAAAGCCAAGGCGCAGCACCAATGGGCTATCCGAGTCAAAGTGGCGGTGTGAGCGGTGGTTTTGAGCGTGGCGGTAGCGCAAATCCAGCTACTGGTGGCGGCTTTGAAGAACGGGGTTTTGCCAATCGTAGTGGCTTTAATCGTGGTGGCTTTAGTCAAGGCCAAGAGCGCGGCTTTGAGCGCGGTAGCTTTGGTCAAGGTCAAGATCGCGGTTTTGAGCGTGGTGGTTTTGGTCAAGATCGTGGTTTTGAAGCGCCGTCAGAGAATGTGGGTTATGACAACAAACCTAATGACGAGTCTGATGATAGCAACTCTTAGACCCTCCTACTAAGACATGAGATATCATATTGAGACCTACTATTATAGTGGGTTTTTTTGTATTGATACTCTTATAAGTAATAACATTTTAATGCACCCACGATAGCCTTATGGCTGTATTCCTACAGCATCATATTAATATTGACCATAATTATTAATATGGTTCATAGTATTATAAAATGTATAGTAAAATGATTCATCAAATTATAAGAATATAGCCAAAAATATAGAGTCATTGAAAACAAAAAAATTAATAAAATATAGAGCCACTGTATGAATAGTCCTGAACGCAATCTAACCCATGAGCAATTTATTAGTACCGCTATTGATGCCATCAATACTGAAAAGGCGGCACTAGCATTACTGACCGAGCAAATAGATGATAGATTCGCTCAGGCTTGTGACATCATTTTGGCATGTCAAGGTCGTGTGGTTGTGACAGGGATGGGTAAGTCGGGATTGATTGGTCGTAAGATAGCGGCGACATTTGCGTCCACTGGTACGCCATCGTTCTTTATGCATCCTGGTGAAGCAGGGCATGGTGACCTCGGAATGTTGGTCAAAGGGGATGTGTTGCTTGCCATCTCTAACTCTGGCGAGTCAGATGAGATAAAAATGCTCTTGCCTGTGGTCAAGCACTTAGATATTCCGCTGATTAGTATCAGTCGAGATAAACGAGGTATGCTGCCACATGCTGCGGATATTATCTTGACTCTTGGTAAGTCGCAAGAAGCTTGCCCGCTCAATCTGGCTCCTACCTCAAGTACCACAGCAACTCTAGCACTCGGTGACGCATTGGCAGTTGCCTTAGTGCATGCCCGCAATTTTACCTCAGAAGATTTTGCGTTATCACATCCTGCAGGTGCATTGGGTCGTCAATTACTGACCCGCGTAGAAGATTTGATGCATACTAAGACAGAGGAATTGCCACTCATTAATCAGCAGGCACCGTTACAAGAAGCACTATTTATCATGTCAGCTGGGCGATTGGGCATGACGGTGGTCACAGATGCTGAGAAAAAAGTAGTGGGTATATTTACCGATGGTGATTTAAGGCGAGGATTGGAAAAAGGCATTGATTTGCAGACCCCGATGCGTGAGCTGATGGTGAGTAGCCCTCGTCGTATCAGTAAATCCATGCGAGCATCAGATGCGCTTAGCGTGATGAATGAGAATGCTATCAGTCAATTGCTTATTATCGATGATGACCAGCGCCTAGAAGCAATTATTACGGTACATGATTTACTACAAGCTGGTGTAAAATAAACGTTATATTAGAATATCTATTAATAAAAGAGATGACTGATGCAAGACTTAATCAAGAAAGCCGGACAAGTGAAGTTATTGGTCATGGACGTTGATGGTATTTTATCAAATGGTCAAATTATCTATGATGCCAATGGTGTTGAGACCAAAGCGTTTTCTGTCTATGATGGTGTAGGCATCAAGTCATTAGCCCGTTATGGTATTTTGACTGCGATTATTACCGGTCGTAGCAGTTCTATGGTCGATAAACGCGCCACTGAAATTGGTGTAGATTATATTGTCCAAGGACGTGATGATAAGTTAGTAGCATTAAACGAGCTGCTTGCAAGCCTTGATCCGGCACTTAATATCACGGCTGCTGATTGCGCTTATATGGGTGATGATTTGCCAGATATCAAAGCCATGCAAACAGTAGGATTTGCTGCTACTGTGCCAAATGCCCAAGCAGAGGTTATCAATCGCAGTGATATGGTAACCACGCGAGCCGGCGGTACAGGTGCCGTACGTGAAGTATGTGATCTCATTTTAAAGGGTCATGGACATTACCAAGACTTTATCGCGCACTATACGCTTGATGAAGTAAAAAATCAGGATGACTTATCGTGAATACTCGTGTTTTAATAGTCATTACCTTGATCATCGCTGGTCTTGCTGGTTGGTTTTTTAAGCAGCAAGGGGAAATCACGCCGGCAGTCAATATTGAAACCTCTGATGTCGATTATGAAGCAACAGATATTAAAGCGGTACAAACCAATGAGCAAGGCGAGACCGAATATGAGCTGAGCGCTGAGTCATTGACGCACAATCCGGTGACCAATAAAGATGAGATGAAAGGCATTACCATGAACTGGGAACCGTCAGATGAGCAGCGTTATCGTATTGAAGCGGGTACAGCGGCTATCAGTCAGCAGACGGGCGAGCTGAGCTTATCGGGCGGTTTCTCTTTAATCAGTGAAGGTAAAACAGCTAAGCCTGAAGTTGAACCTATTAAGGTCACTGGTGCCACATTGAAAGGCAATACCAAGTCAGGTCAAGTGTATAGTAATGAGCCAGTTAAGGTTGAACAAGGTATGAACCGTTTTGAGGCATCGAGTATGAAAGCCAATCTTGAAACGGGCGACTATGAATTTGGTCAAGTGGCTGTCTCTTTTACGCCCGCTGATCGTCAAGACAAAGCCCTGTTTTAATTAGCATATTATTCAGTGAAGCATCTAGCAGGAAGTTTGCAAACTCTACTACCCATTATAAAACGAGTAATTTTCATGAAATCTAATTCTTTGCCTACTTTACGCTTGCTATCGACACGCTCTATTCAAGTGTCGCATAGATTGCGTGCACTGCCAGTGGTTATGCTGTTGGCGCTGCCACTATACAGCCATGCTTTGCCATCAGATGCCAATCAGCCTATTAAATTATTGGCAGACAAAGCCACTTATAGTGAGCGTAGCGGTATTACAAGTTATTCTGGTACAGTAGTTATTACTCAAGGTACGTTTAAGATGACCGCTGATAATATCACTGTCAATTTATCACAAGGTCGAAGTATCAATTCTGCAGTAGCAACAGGGCGTCCAGCGACGATGCAGCAAGTTGTGACGCAAGAAAAAGGTCTGGCAAAAGGTCAGGCAAATAAGATTGACTATAATGCTGTGACGGGTATCGTGACGCTAACGGGCAATGCGAAATTGGTACAAAATGGTGCAAGCTTCGCAGGTAATGTCATTCGTTATAGCCTAAAAGCTGGTGATGTGGAAGCGACTGCTGGCGGCAATCAGCGCGTCGAATTGGTATTCCCGCCTAACAATAGTACCAGCCAGAGTGGTATACGTTAGGCTATATGACGACTTAAGTCATAACACCTGCGATAAATATAAACAAAAGACTAAACATTTCAGTGGTTGCTATCCATTTAAATGCGACCACCTTATGAGTAAGTTATGAATGATAATAAAAATAATGCCATTTTAGCAGCAAACCAAACCATAACAGCGAATGATGCTGTTGAGCCGGTCGCTCGTTTGTCGATGCAAAACTTGGGTAAGCGCTATGGTAAGCGCTGGGTCGTCAAAGATGTCTCATTCTCTGTTGAGCAAGGGCAAGTCGTTGGATTGCTAGGTCCAAATGGAGCCGGTAAAACGACCAGTTTTTATATGGTAGTCGGTCTGGTCAATATGGATAAAGGCCGTGTCACCTTGGGAAATATGGACTTATCTAAATATGCTATGCATGAGCGTGCGCGTGCCGGTATTGGTTATTTACCGCAAGAAGCCTCTATTTTTCGTAAGCTATCCATTGAAGACAATATTTTAGCCATTTTACAAACTCGTAAAGATTTGAATGGTAACCAGCAGCGTCAAGAGCTTGAAAAGCTCATTGGTGATTTTCACTTAGAACATGTACGAAAATCTCTAGGTATGAGCGTATCAGGCGGTGAGCGTCGTCGTTGTGAGATTGCTCGCGCTCTAGCAGCTGACCCCAAGTTTATCTTATTAGATGAGCCTTTTGCCGGTGTAGATCCTATCTCTGTCGGTGATATCAAAGATGTCATTTTAGCGCTCAAACGACGTGGTATCGGTGTGTTAATCACTGATCACAATGTTCGTGAGACTTTAGCGATTTGTGAAAAAGCCTATATCGTCTCAGAAGGCGCTATCATTGCTGAGGGTACCTCAGAAGAAGTTCTGGAAAATGAGCTGGTGAAATCTGTGTATCTTGGTAAAGACTTTCAGGTATAGACTAATTGATTGATTACTGAATTATGCTGACATAAGATTTGTTACTTTGCATTTTTAGTCAGCAATCTCTATATTGTGCCGTTCGCAAAAATCCTTCTATAAAACATTGCTTCTTACAGCAACTGCTTGTTTATCTTAATATTTATACTTTAGTTCTTATCTTCAAAAATACGCTTATAAGCGTCATTCCCTTTCATATACTCTCTATTTTAAACTTGAACACCTGCATAAGGCTTCTATATTATGGCAAAAAATAAAACCAGTTATGTCTGTCAAGCTTGCGGTGCTCATTTTGGCAAGTGGGCAGGGCAATGCAGTGATTGCGGCGAATGGAATACCTTGTCTGAAGCGCCTAACGTCAGTATGCCACATCATAATAAAAACGTAGCAAAGCCCAATGCTGGTCGCGCCATACCTCGTAATGCAAGTGGTGCGGGTGCACCAGCGGGCAATTATGCAGGAACGCATAGTGCTGTGATGCCGCTCAATGCGGTGAGCGTAGGTTTAGATACTAGGTTGCCGACGGGTATTAGTGAATTTGATCGTGTGTTGGGTGGTGGATTGGTTGCAGGTTCTGTGGTACTGATTGGTGGTGATCCCGGTATCGGAAAATCGACCATTCTATTGCAAACTGCGACCAATATGGCAAAAGCGGATTCACTGGCAGGAAGCGCTCTGTATGTGACTGGTGAGGAATCATTGGCACAGGTTGCTATGCGGGCAAAGCGCTTGGATTTGCCTGCGGACAGACTTCGTGTGCTTGCTGAAACCAATGTCGAGACTATTTGTGCCGCCTTGACTCAAGAGCAGCCAGCGATTGCTATTATTGATTCCATTCAGACTATTTATACTGATGCGATTAACTCTGCACCAGGCGGGGTCAGTCAAATTCGAGAGTCAGCGGCGATTTTGACACGTTATGCTAAGCAAACAGGTACAGCGCTGTTTCTAGTGGGACATGTCACCAAAGAAGGCACGCTTGCTGGTCCCCGCGTTCTTGAGCATATGGTTGATACGGTATTGTACTTTGAGGGTCAGTCTGATTCGCGTTTTCGGATGATTCGTGCCGTCAAAAACCGTTTTGGCGCGGTCAATGAGCTAGGTATTTTTGGCATGACGGATATGGGACTAAAGGAGGTTGCCAATCCATCAGCGATATTTTTGAGTCGCTATGACAAGCCCGTGGCGGGTTCTGTGGTTATGGTTAGCCGAGAAGGCACAAGACCATTATTGGTAGAGGTACAAGCCTTAGTTGATGACTCGCAAGGCTCACCAAGACGTATGGCATTAGGATTAGACTTTCAGCGCTTGTCTATGCTGTTAGCAGTGATGCATCGCCATGGCGGTATCCATACCAGCGGGCAAGATGTCTATGTCAATGTCGTTGGCGGTGTCAAAGTCATAGAAACAGGGTCGGACTTGGCAGTATTATTAGCCTGTGCATCCAGCATTAGAGAAAAAGCCTTGCCATCGTCATTGGCGGTCTTTGGTGAAGTGGGGTTATCAGGAGAAATTCGTCCTGTACCCAATGGACAAGAGCGTTTAAAGGAAGCGATGAAGCATGGTTTTAAACATGCCATTATTCCTAAAGCTAATGCGCCTGCCAAAGATGCGCCGCAGTTTAAAGGCATTAATGTCATTGCAGTCGAACGTCTTGATGATGCGATTGCCAGTGCATTCGAGTTATAGTTTGTTGATCTAACATTTATAACTATAAACCTTGTAAATTTAAGACACGAAAAAGCGCCTAACTATCAATTAGTTAGGCGCTTTTATTTAAATCTAAAAATATTTGTACAAAACCGTTAAAGGCTTAAACCGCGAATGGTCTAAAACGTTAATGGTTTAAGAAGAAGGTCCTGAAACACGCTCAATAGCGACGTTGCCGACACCTTTAGCAGTAATACCAAGTTTTTTGGCAGCACCATAAGATAAATCCATCACACGATTACCATGGAACGGACCACGATCATTTACTTTAACGATGACGCTTTTACCATTGGTTTTGTTGGTCACTCTAACATAGCAGTTTAATGGCAATGAGCGATGTGCAGCCGTTAAACCATTCATATCAAAAGTTTCGCCACTGGCGGTTTTGCGACCATGAAACTGGCGACCATACCAAGAAGCTAAACCGGTTTGCTTGAATTTGCTGACAGAGTTAGAGGCAACAGCTGTTAAGCGCTCTAACACATCTTCATCGTTACTGACTTGGGCGGTATCACTGGCTAACAGTGAGCTGCTAAGCGCTAATGAAGCAGGTTGGCGTGCAGACTTGACTAAGCTTGATGCGCCGTCATGTTGACGACTAAGTTCACCAAGTACACGGTCGATATGGGAGGCGTTATCTTGCGAGATCATAGCAAGGGAGGTTCTTGATTCTACAGCATTTGCATTAGAAGCGATTGCAGAGCCAGCAAATAGTACCGCTGACATTGTAAGTAAACCAGATAAACGCTTATTCATAAATACCTCTATGACTTATACCTTAGAACCTAACTCTAAAAACATCTTAGATTGAGCGAGATAGTGTTAGACCAATCTAACAATACCGCAAACTCCAAAACCGATATCAATCTATCTTCTTTATAATGACTGATTTTATCGTTCGGCTTTTATAAGTTCTAACGTATGGTAATTTTTAATTCATGATCATAACTAGATTGATGATTGTAAATAATCCACTTATGACACGCTCAAATGATAGTTAACAATCTTAATTAAAATATTCATCAACAACTAAAATCAGATACTAATATTCGATAAACAGCCTTTTTAACATTGCTAAGTTAATAAAGGGTTTCGAGAGTTTTACGTATGAGTTTGTTATTAAACCGTTAATTAAGTAGTGACTTTGAAAGTCTAAAATCTACAAGTTGCTAACTATACGGATGAGCTACAACGACAATATAATTAAATGCTAACTTTCTTAGTAGGTCTGTACGGGTTATGTATAAATGACACTAAGACGAGATTAACGCAAATAATTGTAAAAGACAAGGAATAAAACAGACTGGTATTCAATCCTAAATACTGAATATTAGGTATAATCTGTAAGGGTGGTATTTGAAAATATTAGTAATTAAATCATAATCTTATGATTGAATAAGGAGTAATAAAATTATAGTTTTTATAATAGTTCATGTATAATTGATTACAAATAAAATGGGCAAAAATTAACTTATTTACTAAGATTTTTGCACATTCTATCTTTACGTATAGTTACTTAGTAACTAGATTTTAAGTCAAATTTGTGCGGTTATTTGTTAATCGATTCAATTTTTAAACATGCTATGTTATGTTTTCTTTATGTATTCAGCCATCTATGTATCATCGCCATTTTCACTATTTTAGATACTGACACAAGCTATTGAATACTTAATTTCTGAAAAATTCATTGCACCTTGATAGGACTTATAAAGGGTATAAAAAAAGAGACCGTATTATTAAAATATTGTCTCTTTAGGTATAAAAACGGAGATACTTAGTCTGACTTGTGCGTATGAATGGACATCAGTAAACCAAAACCTGCCATTAAAGTAACAATGGCAGTACCACCATAACTGATAAAAGGCAGAGGTACACCAACGACAGGTAAAATACCGCCGACCATACCAACATTGACAAAGACATACACAAAAAACGACATCGCAATCGCGCCTGCTAATAGTCGGCTATAAGTATCAGGATGAGAAAAGGCAATATATAAGGCGCGGGTCAATAAGCATGCATAAATAAACATCAATAGTATGACGCCAAGCAAGCCAAACTCTTCAGAGAAGGCTGCGATAATAAAGTCGGTATGACCTTCTGGTAAGAAATGCAAATGCGACTGCGTACCCTCTAAATAGCCTTTACCCGTTAGACCGCCGGAGCCGATAGCAGTTTTGGACTGAATGATATTCCAGCCAGCACCTTGCACATCTGCCTCAGGATTGAATAGTGTGAGTACACGGGTACGCTGATAGTCGTGTAACAAAAAATTCCAAGCAAAGGCAACAAGCGGGATCGACAAAGCAACCGCACCAGCTATCAGTTGCCACGATAGCCCTGCCAAAAACAGCACAAAGATACCGCTAGCAGCGACTAATAATGAAGTGCCAAGATCTGGCTCTTTAGCGATTAATAAAACTGGCACCACAATTAACGCCAAGGTAATGCCAATACTGGGTAGTGAAGGGGGCAGATCACGCTTAGACAAAAACCACGCGCACATCATAGGCATGCCAAGCTTCATAAACTCTGACGGCTGCACACTGCCAAATCCTGGTAGATTAATCCAGCGCTGCGCCCCCATACGTACTTCACCGATAATATCAACCAACACCAGTAGTATCAGACCTAATACATAAAAGATGGGCGTAAAAGTACGATAAAGGCTTGGTGGTATCTGCGCCATGATAAACATAACGGTAAAAGCGACACCATAGCTGACCATTTGTCGTAGCACCATACTCGTATCTTGAGCGGCTGCACTATATAAAATCGTTAGCCCAATACAACAAACGGTCAATAATAAAAGGGTCAACCAAGGGTCAATATGACTACGTTGCCAAAAGGTCGGTGTCTGACCTTGACCGAAATGGTGGCTCTGTCGGGAAAAACGATATTGCGGGTTAGAAGACATAGGCAAAGTGTGACTGGCAGTTGGCGTGGAAGAAGGGCTATATTTAGCAGAAGACTTAAGAAAATCGATAATTATAGGGCATTTAACCGATTAGATGATAAAAAAAGTAACTTGTCGGTAATAAAGTAACGTCAATATAAAAATAATGAGGATAAGTGTTAATAACGAATAAGTCGCTGCCAATTGGTGACGATAGTTTAGCTTGCTTGCTTAAAATTTGATAGTATCGATAAAACGTTTTTAGCGGTGTTTGTTGCAATGATCGAAATAACAAAACAAGTTTACAGGCAAATCCACAAGCCTATTATTGCACTCTGTATTTGTGCCAGCATTATGAGTGCCCATGCCGCTATTATTAGTGATAATAGTGAGCGCCGTATCCAAGTACGTCAGGGTAGCAGTGTGAACAACAGCAATGCCAATACCTATATCACGCCATCTGCACAAAGAGTGCCTTATAATGCAGGGGTGACTATTTTAAGCGGATCAAGTGGCGATAGTATGCAAGGACTGATTCAGCAAAAGCAGCGTGAGTTTGAATTTGATGCCAGCTTATCAATAGAAGAGAATAAACGTGTCATTACCAATAGAAGTACGCCGCGTTATAACACCACCTATAGCACGGGTAATAACAATTACAATGATTTTATCAGCATGGATTTTAATACTTGGCTCAACAGTAATAGCTATCGCGCAAGCCAAGTAGCAAACTATCAGCGCTATTTAAGCGCGCGTGTCGGCGATCGAAACGTACCGCCTTTGTCACAGCTACTGACCACCGCTCGCAGTTGGGACAAATGTGGCTATGAGCCGTATCAGCTGCCTCCTCAGGAGCTGTGGTCAAACATTGTACCGACATTGCAGCTATATAGTCAGCTGAAAAGCCAAGGGATTCTGCCAGCAAACAGTGAGATACGCTCGGTATATCGTAGTCCCGGATTAAATGACTGCGCGGGCGGCGCGAGTAGTAGTAAGCATATGACAGCTGGCGCGATTGATATTTGGGTGCCAGATTATGAAAGTAGTCCATGGCAGCTGAGCCGAATGCAAGACAGCTTATGTGAGTTTTGGCAATATCAGGGTCAGTCGCACAATTTTGGTCTAGGATTATATTTCACTGGTGCTATACATTTAGATACCGATGGTTATCGTAAATGGGGCTTTAATCATGCCAGTAGCAGCTCTGCCTGCCGCTACTAACGGTAATTCTAAGATAGAAAAAAAGCTCAGCCCGTATATATAATGGGCTGAGCTTTTTTATAGCACTATGAAAGATAAATTAACTATTTAGCCGCCTTCTTATCCCAAGGATTGATCTCACCAACGGTCACAATTAAGAAGTCATCAGGCTTTAAAGTATCACGCAGGGTCTGATTCACCTCTGCTAATTTGACTTGTTCGATACGATTGACATAGTTGCTAAGATAGCTTGTTGGTAGCTGATAAAAATTCATCATACCAAGCAAACCATTAATACCAGCGTTACTGGCAAAACCCATTGGGAAGCTGTTTTTTAAATTGTCCGTGGTCAGCTTCATCTCAGTACTAGTAATACCATTTTTTAACGTGTCATTAATAACGTCTAAGCTAGCATCAATCGCAGCACGAGCCTTGTCATTGCGAGTCGAAAAACCTATCTGATAAGGTCCACGTGTCAGCATCGGACTCATTGAGCCTGAAATACCATAAGTATAGCCAAGGTTTTGTCTGATTTCCGTCATCAGTCGTGCATTAAAATCGCCCCCTGCGAGCACTTCATTACCGACAGCAAAATTGGTTTGCTTCTGCTGCGCTTGCGGATCCGTTGCACGCTTATCACCCAGTTGTCCCATCAGTACTGTCGTTTGAGTGCTAGGAAAGGGAATATGAATATGCTGAGACTTCGTCAATAGTTTTGGTTCAGGCAGAATAGGCGCTGCTTGACCAGTAGGTAAACCCGCCGTGATGTTTTCTGCCAGTTTTTTGGCTTGCGCTAAAGTGAGATTACCTGTCATAGAAAGGCTAGCGTTGGCGGCAACCAGATAGCGATTTTTAAAATCTATCAGCTGTTGTCTTGTGATATTAGGTACTGTTTCAAGGGTGCCAACAGAAGGATGAGCATAAGGATGGCTGCCATAGAGTGCTTTATCAAAAGCAAGGCTGGCAAGGCTGTTTGGGTCTTGTTTTTGTTGCTGTAAGCCGACCAATAAACGGGCTTTATTGCGGGCTAAAATTTGTTCATTAAAACTTGGTTCGATGAGCATTTGGGTCATCAAATCGATGGCAGGTAATAGATGTTTATCGTCAGATAAACTGCGTAATGAGACCGTAAACATATCTTTATAGGCACTGCTGCCTAGATTGATGCCTAAGGTTTCAACCGCGCGAGTAAATTCGTTTTCATCTAAACGTTTTGAGCCTTGTTCAAGCATAGTCGCTGTCATATTGGCGATACCAAAACCTGTGCTACTGATACTGCCATCGCGCGCGCTACCAGCATTAAAACGTAAATCGATGTCGACAATGGGTAATGCCGTCGTCGGTACAAAAAGTACTGGCACACCCGCTTTGGTCTTAAACTGTTGAATCTTTGGGACGGTGACTTTTAAAGGCTTGGCATTATCAAGGCTAGTCAACTTAGACAAGGCAGCAATAGGTGCATTGACATCGACTGCAGATGCCTGAGTACGATAATCCTCACCAGTAATGCCATCAGCCTGCGCAGTCATGGTCAAAGTAGTCAGCCCCAAAAATAAGCCCATACTCAAATAGGGTAGTCGCTTAAATGTTGGCTTTATTGATGACACCAGAACAGTATTCTTTTTAGCATGGAGAGTAGGATTTTGAGTCATATCTTTCTTCTTATTAATAGCGTTTTAGTCATTGGTATTTTGAGTCATGATATTTGATAACATTATCCAATATTACAGTACCCTTATTTTTTCTTAACGACCTTTTTGACTGGTTCTTTAGGTGGGATAATATGCATGACCGTCAAATTGTCTTTGACCAAATACTTTTTACTAGCTGCTTGTATGTCTTCAACCGTTACGGTATTCATTTTGGTGGGTAGCTGAGCAAGTAACCTATCATCGAGACCGATAGATTGTAGTGAGCCAATTATACGCGCTTGACCTTCCATGCTGTCTTGCGCGTATACCAGACCAGTGACCGTATTGGTTTTGGCGCGCTCAATTTCATCGGTGGCAATTGGATCGGTTTTAAGCTTTTCTATTTCAGAGATGATGGCTTGCTGCGCTTGCGCTAAGCTGACGCCTTCACGCGGAGTCGCTTGTATCAAAAATAGCCCATCGCCTCGATCTAATAGATCATAAGACGTACCCACTGTGGTCAGGAGCCCTTGCTCGCGTACCAATCGGCTCTCAAGTCGCGCCGATAAACCGCCATCCAATACGTCTTGCGCAAGCGATAGTGCATAGGCTTGTTTTTCATTGCTGGCATCTGTTGTCACAAGGCTTGGTACGTTATAGCCCATCAGCAATACAGGCACTTGTACTGCTTGCTCAGACTCTACTTGCTGATAACCGCGAAAGCCTTTTTGACTCACTTCAGGACGTTTTGGCAGCTTACTCGGTTTTAGCTCATCAAAATAACGCTTTACTTGGGTTAAAACCTCAGCGGGCTCAACGTCGCCAACGATAACCAAGGTGGCATTATTTGGTGCATACCATATTTTATACCAGTCTTTTAGGTCTGAGAGCGTAATCGATTCAAGCTCACTCATAGGTCCGATGACTGACTCGCCTTTGGGGCTATTTGGCAAGGCCAGCAAACGAAATGACTCATAAGCCTTGGCAAGTGGATTATCATCAGTCCGCTGACGACGCTCCTCCATGACAACTTGATGCTCTTTAGCAAACTCTTTTTCGTTAAATACCAAGTTCTTCATCCGATCTGCTTCAAGCTCAAGTGCTAAAGGAAAACGGTTGGCAGGGAACAGCTCGTAATAACCCGTATAATCATAGCTAGTAAAGGCATTATTAACGCCGCCAAACTTAGCAATTAAGCGTTCATAATCAGCGCTTGAAACGTTACTAGTGCCTTTAAACATCATATGCTCAAGCACATGCGAGATACCACCTTTATCGAGTGGCTCATCTGCTGAGCCTACCCGATACCAAATCTGTGTCATCACCACAGGCGCACGATGATCTTCTTTTACCACTATTTTTAAACCGTTTTCCAGCTGATATTCATGGCGACCAGAGATATCCATAGTCAGCGCTGATGATGGCTGAGCGTCCTTGGTAACTATGTTTTCAGGCACTGGATTCTTGACCGCAGTCACGGGATTGGCGTTAATGGTACTGGTTTGACAAGCGGCAAGTGTGGTCGCCATGGCTAAGGCAGATGCAAGACGTAAAGAGAGTGTGGTTCGAGGTAAAGGGACAGACATGGTATGTTCTACTTATATAAAAGGGAGACTTTTAAACGGGCAGCTTATAAATGGATGAGAGCGTATAGTAAGTTCAATGTAAAAGAGTTACGTTCAGAATAGCAGTACTGTGTTCTTTTTAAATTGAATTGACTACATATCTATTTTCATCATGGCACTGATACTTATACCATCATAAAGATTTGTGCGCCCCAACCATGACACTGGCAGTCGGCTTGAATTCTTGAGTCGTATTACAACCTGTCGCTGATAGTGCCATCGTCGCCAGTAATAAAGCAGCAGTGATATGGGTGATGTTTTTATAATGATTGGATAAAGACAACATAAGAGATTCCTAATATAAGTAAGAAGCATGGAGATAAAGGGTATAAACAGGTATTTAATTAGCTTTGCTAAGAGTAGGCGAAGTTTGCCATCGCAAAGGTCAGATTTATGTGTCTAAACCTTAAGCGAAACTTGCTCAATGATTGATCTTATTTATCATCTTTTTTATGTGAGAGGTTTAATATCACTCTTGCATCATTGGATGATTTTTACCGTTTACAAGCAATCTAGGATGCGAAAGGCTGAGCTCAACTTGAATTATGCTAAACTAGGCTAAAAATAATCTCTGCATTGAATCATAGAAAACGGACAATACAACGATATACAGATCCGGTTTTACCATAAACACATTACTGATACTGATGAACTTTAGGGCAAACTTATGAATAACCCCAATAATAGCAATCGTGTGGTCATTAATCTTGACAGCGGACTTGATGAATTAGATGACGATGATATTACCTTACCCAGTCTGCCAGTGCAATCTGTCCCTATTATCGATGCCCCTGAAAGAAATGAGGTAAGTAATAGCGATGAGCCATTAACGCCTACAGTCAATAAGCAAGTATCAAGCACCGATGCAGCCGAGAGCATTGCCCTAGGCGCGCCTATCCTTATGACGCAAAAGCAGAGTCATACAGACAATACCTCAGAGAGCTTTGCAAATACCAATGAAACAGAGAAGACAACACCAGCTGTCTCTGGATCAAAAATCCCTACTATGCCCTTACAAGCACAATTAGGAGATCTGCCAAGCGTTAATCCTAGCAGTGCAAGTAGCATTAATAGTAGTAATCAAGCGTCTTCTGAGCCACAGCAAACGATGCCAGTAGAGTCGCAAGCAAATAAAGCGTTGCAAGAAGAACAAGAAAGCAGCAAAAAAGGCAGCTGGTTTAACCGGATGAAAACCGGTTTAAGTAAGTCGCGTAAGAACTTAGCCGAAGGGATGGTCAGTATCCTTATTGGTGGCAAAGAGATTGATGATGAGCTATTAGAAGAGGTTGAAGACCAACTGTTGGTGGCTGATATCGGTGTCAATGCGACCGATCGTATTATCAAAAGCCTTACTGAGCAGACAGATCGCGGTGATTTAATCTACGCGCATTCACTATACAAGGCATTGCAGACTGAATTGGTCGATATCTTAACGCCGAAAGTTGCGCCGCTTATTATTGATAGCAGCAAAAAACCATTTGTTATCTTGGTCGTAGGCGTGAATGGCGTAGGTAAAACGACGACTATCGGTAAACTTGCCAAACGTTTGCAAGGCGAGGGTAAATCAGTGATGTTGGCAGCAGGGGACACTTTCCGCGCAGCAGCGACTGAACAGCTGCAAATCTGGGGTGAGCGTAATCATATTCCAGTTGTGGCGCAAGGTCATGGCTCTGATAGTGCATCAGTTATCTTTGATGCCATGCAATCTGCTAAAGCAAAAAATATTGATGTGTTAATTGCCGATACTGCTGGACGTTTACAGAATAAAACCCATCTAATGGCAGAGCTCGAAAAAGTCGTACGTGTGATGCGCAAAGCGGATCCAAGCGCGCCACATGAAGGTATGATTGTGCTTGATGCTGGCACGGGTCAAAATGCCATTAATCAAGTGGAATTATTTAATAAAGTGGTGCCATTAACCGGAATCACGATTACTAAACTAGACGGAACTGCAAAAGGCGGTGTGGTCTTTAATATTGCCGAAACGACAGATGTGCCTATTCGTTATATTGGCGTAGGTGAGTCGATTGATGATCTGCGTGCCTTTAGTCCAAAACAATTTGTCGCCGCGTTGTTTGAAACTGATGACAAAGAATAGTGCTCAACAGTTTATTTTAGCCAATACTCAAGTCTTGAAAATACAACGATTTGAAAGGAGTAGTCATGATAGTCACCACAGCCGCTTTTGGATCTAATCAGTTAACATTAATTGCGAGTGTCAATGAGCATAGTAGTCCTAAGCTGGTTGAAGTCAATTGGCTGCTGGCAGGTGACTCTTGGCACAGATCGAAATCTATTCCCAAGCTTAAAAAGCATTATGGTATTGACGATCAAAGCTTCACATTCATAGATAAAGACAGCCTAAGCAAAAATGAACCTGCTCAAGCATTATTAATAGAGGCTATAGCACAATTAACGGAGTATTTTAACGGTGAGCGTCAAGCGTTCGATTTGCCACTAGATGTAAGCTTAGGAACTAAGTTTCAGCAGCGAGTTTGGCAAGCACTACAAGATATTGCTTATGGTGAGACGATTAGCTATGCAACGCTGGCACAAAATGTCGATAGTCCCAAAGGCTTTCGTGCGGTTGCGAATGCCAATAGTAAAAACCCTTTTAGTATTATCGTTCCGTGTCATCGTGTTATTGCAAGCGACGGCAAACTTGGTGGTTATACAGGCGGCTTAGATAAGAAAACGCATTTGTTAGCGCTTGAAGGCATCACGTGCAAAGCTTAGTTTGAAGTAATTGCTCGTCACATATTGCTGAACAAAAAAGCCAAACGCTAAAAACGTTTGGCTTTTTTAATACAAAGCACAAAAATTACTGCTCAAGCTGTGCCATGACTTCGTCTGAAAAATTGACGTTGCTATAAACTTCTTGCACATCATCAATATCTTCTAACATATCAATCATCTTCATGACTTTTTCGGCATCTGCAACGTTGTCTATTTCAGCACTGGTTGATGGCGACATGGTTACTTCAGCATTGTCAGAGACTAAACCAGCAGCATTAAGCGCGTCTTTAACATGACCGAAATTTTCCCACTCAGTGATGACAAGCAAGCTTTCGCCATCATTTTCGATATCAAGCGCGCCTGCATCTAATGCCACTAGCATAACTTCATCTTCTAAACTTGTGTCATTAAAGCTTATTTCACCGCGTTTATTGAATAGGTAAGCCACAGAGCCAGTAGTACCCAGATTGCCATCATTTTTGGTAAAAGCATGGCGTACTTCACTGACTGTCCGATTGAGATTGTCAGTCATGGTTTCGACTAATACTGCGACGCCGCCGATGCCATAACCTTCATAGCTGACTTCGTCCATATTGTCATTGTCATCACCGCCTGTACCACGAGCTACCGCACGATTGATGGTGTCTCTTGTCATATTGACGGACAGGGCTTTTTCAATGACCGCACGTAGGCGCGGATTCTTATCAGGGTCAGGATCACCTTGCTTGGCAGCAGAAACAATTTCACGAATAATTTTGGTAAATACTTTACCTTTTACCGCATCCTGACGGGCTTTACGGTGTTTGATATTTGCCCATTTTGAATGGCCTGCCATATGACGTCCTTAAGTATTACGAGTGATGTATTGTACAGCTAAAACATTTATTGGTAAAAATTTTTTATAGCTACAGCAGTTTTATTACCTGATTGCGCTGTTAAGCTCAGGTAAGTGATCTGTCGCTAAGTTAACGATTTGTATGTTGTTAATAGCGCTTTTTTGCTACACTGCTATGTTCTGGCTTTTGACCCGCTATCGATTATTCTCGTAGTGACGGATAGCAGCCGATAGCCACATTACTTTCAATATTATAAACCACTTTCACGTATTTTGACCAATCTTAGCTTATGCATATACGCCTAAGTTGTCCGGTTTTAGATATCCATTGATCCTATGATTTGATTGACTTTATGAAGCAGCCGAATACCGAAGCCGTTACTCATTTGCGTAACCGCATTCATATTATTATTGAAGGTACAGATACTCGTTTGGGTAAGCTGTTTGATATTGTATTGTTGATCGCGATTTTGGCCAGTGTGGCGGTCGTGATGCTCGATAGTGTGCTCTATATGCGCTTGCAGTATGGCACGCTGTTTTTATATGCAGAATGGTTTTTTACTATTTTGTTTACGATTGAGTATATGCTCAGGTTGTTCTCAGCGCCCAATCGCTTTCGTTACGTGTTTAGTTTTTTTGGGATAGTGGATTTATTGTCCGTACTACCGAGCTACTTAAGCTTAATGTTTGTGGGCGTACAGTACTTACTTGTCATTCGTATCTTACGTATTTTGCGTATCTTTCGGGTACTTAAGCTTGAAGCCTATATGCAACAAGCAGGGTTTTTGGCGTCTGCGCTTAGAACCAGTCAGCAAAAAATCACGGTATTTTTCTTATCACTGGTGCTACTGGTCACCATTTTTGGCTCGATTATCTATGTCGTAGAAGGACCAGAAAACGGCTTTACCAGTATTCCGCTATCTATCTACTGGGCAGTTGTTACCATGACGACGGTTGGTTACGGCGACATGTCACCAAAAACACCATTGGGGCAAGCCATTGCAACCATGGTCATGATTACAGGTTACTCAATCATTGCTGTACCGACAGGGATTTTCACCTCAGAGCTTGCACGTAATATGCGCCCGCAGCTCAATCCTGTCACGTGTCCAAACTGTGGTAAATTTGGTCACGCAGTAGGTGCGGATTTTTGTGACCGCTGTGGACATGCCTTGCATGTATAACCAATACTAAAACTTGTCCTATATATTTATAGCCATTTAACGCTCTAAAAACCTATATATTCATGTACCAGTGGCGACAAATCTATCGTCACTCCTAGATTGACTAGGTTCCAGTATTGTCCTGATATAGTACGGTCGAGCATCATCGTAGAGGCTGATGGTTGAAACTGTCCAAAGTATTTCAAAGAAGTGCGCATTTGGTCGATGGCTTCATGATGGGTTTGACTGCTTGCAAAATCAAAATCACCGTCTTGATAGGGTTTGATAGATAAGGGTTTCAGCCCAATCTCTAACCATTTTCCATAAAACTCGCCCGGTACGATTTTATCGTCTTCACGGCGTATATCCAGAGCAACCAAATCTTGCTCAAGGGCAGTGACATCACCTTTTAAGGCATGCTTGGCAAATCGGCGAAATAATTGAACTTCGCTGTCGCTATAGCTACGAATCCCGCCAAAATCATAGGCAACCACACTGCCATCAGCACGGAACGCAAAGTTGCCCGGATGAGGGTCGCAGTGCATTCGATATAACCCAAACAGCTGCCCTGCGGTAAAATGAAACAAGCGCACTGCGATTTTCTGCTTAATATCATTATCCCACGTTGCTGCCACTGTCAAGGTTTCGCCGCTCTCTTCTGTCAAGGTCAAGATTCTTTTAGAAGAGTGACTGCTAATCACTTTTGGGATAATGAGACCCGTATCTTCGGCATGAAAAGCGCCAAATACCCGCAGATTATGCGCCTCTTTAATATAATCAAGCTCATCATGTAAGCTTTGGCGAATTTCGTGAAATAACTGCTCTTGCAATTGCTTACTCATATTGAGCACGCCAGCGATTTTTAGTGCCATACGCACTTGTTTTAGGTCGCTATCACAATTTTTGTCGACATCAGGGTATTGCACCTTAACCACAACCCTTTGTCCAGATGGCAAAATTGCGCGATGTACCTGTCCGATGGAAGCTGCAGCAAATGGCATTTCTTCGAATTCAGTAAACAATTCATGAATAGGTGCTTTGAGCTCACGTTCAACTTGTGTGCGTATCTGCGCATAGGGCATCGCCGGTGCATCTTTTTGCAGTTTCTCTAATGCGGTTGCAACTTCAGGTGGGAACACATCTTTATATTGCGAGGCAATTTGACCTACCTTCATGACCGCACCTTTCATCTCACCTAAAGTTTCAGCGATTTGAATACCGACATCTTGCATCAATTCTGAGCGCGCTTGTAGGCGTTTTTCTTCGTCACTTGAGAGATGCTTTAGGGAGTTTTTAGCTGCTTTTCCAGCAATACTTGCTGTCATACCAGCAAGTTTCATAAAGCGCGTTCCGGACGATTTTGCCATGCCTATCACCATATAGTGGGGTATTTAGTGGGTTATTATTTAACCCCTAATATTATTATTTTAATCGAATGAATGCTGTTTAACTACTGTGCTAAAAGTATCGCAATAACGGTTTGTGTAGTACTTGTCGCAGTAATTTTTGTCATGTGTTCGGCAGTATTATTTAGATAAAAACCTTAACGCCATTAAACTACTTATTCAGTGTTATTGCATAAGTATGGGTCAGCCAATAATCCAATGCCATATCATAGCCCAAATGCCCCAAACCACAAATCACGCCAACCGCTACATCACATAAATAAGAATGCTCGCGAAACGACTCGCGTGCGTGGACGTTAGATAAATGTACTTCTATAAATGGCTTTTGGGTAGCAAGTAGCGCATCGCGTATCGCAACAGACGTATGAGTAAAAGCAGCAGGATTGATGATTATGGCATCGATCTGTGCGCTTGGCTCTGCCAATAGACCGTAATACTGAATATCATCGACCAGTTTGCCTTCGTGATTCGACTGACTACAAATTAGCTCAATACCATATGCCGCGGCGCGCTTGATTAAAGCACTCTCAATATCAGCAAGCGTCATATGACCATAAATATCAGGCTCACGTTTGCCGAGTAGATTTAGATTGACACCATTAATCAATAATAGCTTATGAGTAAGGGTTTTATTGGCTTTTTTATGGGAAGCAGTGCTGGTCGTTGCTGATTGAGATGAGGCGGTCATAATGGTCTCTATGAGTAGCAATGAATATGTCTAGATAAATTATTGGTGAGTATAAGCGTACTACAATAACAGGTGTTAGGAAACATAGCGCTCTCTATCCTTTTATATTAACAGCTTGCAAGCTAACTTATAAAAAAATAATTTTAAAAAATAGATCGAGGTATAAAAATCATCTTAAAAGCCTTTGTGTTGCTAAAAACCCGTGTTATGATATTTTTTACACAACAAACATTACCTGTTTGTTGCTAACTCTAGTTTGTTAGATAATTAACGCTTTTTTGATAAAGTAGTTTTAGTTTCTATCAAAGACTAGAGGCAGTAAAATGACTAAATACTAAAAGTAAGTATAAGGCTTTCATATTTCGCTAATACTGTATTAGATAGTCACTTTTAAGTTTTGATTTCATTATCTTGGTACCCGTTTATATGCAATGATGCAAAGGAATTTGGGACTAAGTAAACTTTTTAGGAAGTAATATTATGTCAGCTCGCGAGCAAGGTATCGTTAAGTGGTTTAATGACTCAAAAGGCTTTGGTTTCATTCAACGTGATAGCGGAGAAGATATTTTTGTGCATTTCCGCGCGATCCAAGGTGATGGTTATCGCTCTCTAAAAGACGGCGAAAAAGTTGAGTTCAGTATAGTAGAAGGTGATAAAGGCCTACAAGCTGAAGAAGTCAGAAAAGTAGAAGAGTAATCGTAACAGTCATTCGTGCAGTTTAGCTATAATGTCTGTACAAACTACTGATATACTACTGAGTCAAGCTCGTCCTGTCTTACTTATGTTGATTTTAACGCAGCATATTTGGTAAGTATCGACATGGGGCTTGGCTTTTTTATGCTTATCTGTTTTATAGGGCTTGCCTGTTGGCTAATGGTTGATATAAATCGTTAAGCCTTATAGCCTCTCATTTATTTATGATACACAAGCGATTTATATAAAAGGATATTTTTTTGAGTAACTTTACGACGTTTACGGATTTGCCACTTTCAGCAGCGACCTTGCGTGCAGTAAGTGACTTAGGTTTTACTGAATTGACGCCGATTCAAGCAAAAATACTGCCGCATACGCTGGCAAATCAAGATGCGATCGGACAGGCGCAGACGGGTACGGGCAAGACGGCTACATTTTTATTGACGATTATGGAGGCGTTACTTAAGCGTCCGTTTGCCGCTGATGAAGAACGTCATTTAGGTGAGCCACGTGCTGTCGTTATGGCACCTACCCGTGAGCTTGCTCAGCAAATATTCGATGACTGTATCGCTTTGACCAAATATACTTCTTTGCATAGCGTTTGTATTATGGGTGGTACCAATTATGAAACCCAGCAGCATGAGCTTGAGCGTCAATACGTCGATATCTTGATTGCCACACCTGGTCGTTTGATTGATTTGATGCATAAAGGTATGGTCTATTTAGACCGCGTAGAGGTGCTAGTATTAGACGAAGCAGACCGCATGCTCGATATGGGGTTTATACCCGATATCAAACGCTTAGTCGGTCGCATGCCGCCTAATACCGACCGTCAAAGTTTATTGTTTTCTGCTACCTTTAACCAAGATGTGATGGGTTTGGCTTATCGCTGGTTACATGAGCCAGAGTTTGTTGAGATTGAGCCTGAGCATAAAACCAGTGAGCTGGTAGACCAACATTTTTATCTCTTAACCGAAGATCAGAAGCTAGAAGCGGTTGAGCGTATTATCACGGATAGTACGGTAGAAAAGGTCATTATTTTTGCCAATCGTAAAGACCAAGTAAAGCGCCTATATCATAAGCTGCGTCAGGGACATAAAATTGTCATGTTGTCAGGCGATGTCATTCAACAAAAACGCGAAAAATATTTACAGCGCTTTAAAGACGGGCATGCCTCTGTTTTGGTCGCGACCGATGTAGCAGGGCGCGGTATTCATGTTGATGATGTCAGTCATGTGATTAATTATACCTTGCCAGACCAGCCAGATGACTATGTACACCGTATCGGTCGTACTGGGCGCGCTGGGCAAACCGGTATTAGTATTAGCTTTGTCAGCGAAGATGATGCCTTTAATATACCGGCATTAGAGAAGCATTTGGATACGAAGTTTAAGCTTGAGCAGTGGCAGCCTTAATCAGATTTTTTTAATTAAGCTCTAAAGTTTTTAAACAGCAAAAAGCCCTTGATAAATCATTAAGGGCTTTTTTATGCATGTAATATTGGTTATAACATTAAGCAATTATCATTGATTAGTAATGCTATTCCATCGTCACCGAGTCATTATTCATATTGTGCATACTGTGATCCATTTGGCTCATATCATGGTGAGTCGTATTATCCGTATCAGTCATCATCATAGTATCACCATGCGCCATGCCCATGCTATGACCGCCGCCATGGTCACCATGCATACTGGACATGGCGATAGGAACGAAGACCACAGCCAAACCTGATAATACCATCACAGCACCATTAAGCTGTCTTAAGCGAAAACGTCCAATCTTATCCCGTAACCAACCAACGGTCTCATGAGTAGCGACTAACATCGGTACGGTTCCTAAGCCAAAGATGAACATCAAGGCAGCACCACTGAGAGGGTTGTGCGCGACCACAGCGATAAGTAGGGCGCCATAGACTAAGCCACAAGGTAAGAATCCCCATAGAAGACCAGCAGACAATGCTCGCGGAAAAGTGTTGAGTGGAAATACTTTTTGACGAATAGGGCTTAGGTATTGCCAAAATCGCATACCAAAACGCTCAAGTCTCTTTAAAAATGGTGCACCAAGCATGGTCATGCCGACGAACACCAATACCAAACCAAGCAAAATACGTGGTGCACTATTGCCTTGCATCAACGGTTGTAATACGGCAGTACCTAACAGTCCTGCGATCAAACCCAAAAATGCGTAGCTAGTTAAGCGACCGAAATGATAGGTCGCCACCAATGCACGGCGCTTGGCGGGGCTGACATCCTTCATCGACAGACCAAAGGCAGTTACTAAGCCGCCACACATACCTAAGCAATGCGGTGAACCAAAAAAACCCATTAGTAATGCCGCAACGAGTAAAGCTGTGGTCATGGGAAGGTACTCCTAAAAATGGTAAAAGGCGTACCGACTTATCACTCTCTTATGCAGATAGAATAAGTGGGTAACGCATTAGTAAAATAGCCCAAGGCTATGTTTTTGAGTTCTTGTCTGTATCAGAGAGAGGAGTTGCAGCAATATCCGCATTATTTAGCTTATTAGATTCTTTTTCAATCGAAGTAGTAGCGCTCACTTCTTTTACTTCTTGAATAGGTGTTACATTTTCTTGAGCTTGTATGACTTGTCGACGTTCTTGACGATCATCTAAAATAATGCGCTGGGAGGCGTTATCCAAATCCTCGAATTGATTGGATTTGACCGCATAACGTACTGCCCAAATCGCGACCACAAACAGCATGAGACTTAATGGAATTAGTAAAAATATACTGAGCATGTCACATCTCTTTAATCGCAGTTTCTTTTACTATTATACACCTGTTGCCAGTGAGATGGTTGACCTGTAAGGATAAAGGGAAAAAGGTAGATAATTATGAGGGTATGTTTCTAAAATTGAGGTATAGACTCTAGTCGTCAGCAGTTTTGGCAACTTTACCTCTTGGAGTCAACAGCTGCTGCGACGTCACTTCTTTAGCTTGGCGACAATTTGCTTGAGGTCGTATCACATCGCGTAGATAGGCGGCAACTTCATAAACCGCCCGCCTAGAATGGCTTAAGTTTTGTGCTGGCTCCATCCAGTCACGTATAACGGGTAAGGGGGCATTAATCGCTGTGCTATTGATGCCGTTTAAGGCAAATTGTCTGCGAGCACGTGCCATATGGTAGCTGTCGGTGATGAGATAGACATGATGCAGAGGGATACGTTTTGCCGTAAATCGCGCATTCTCGCAAGTATTCATACTGGCATTTTCGCTGATTAACCCATCAATACCATGCTCAATCAGCCATTGACCAAGCCAAGGCGCTTCAGCACCACTGAGTACAATGGGCAGAGGAAGGTCGTGATAGGCTGTAGCGGCAGCACGGGCACGATTAAGGCTATAGCGATTGAGGATAATTTGGTTGTTATTATCATTGGTCAGACCGCCACCCAATACCACATAAGCGGTAGGCGGCGAGCTCATAGCAGCAGATGGCATTTTTGGTAATGGCAGATGAGCCAATATATAGACTACTGCTTGAGAAAATAGCGGCGTGAATAAACTGATGAGGACTAAAATAACTGTCGTTGCACCCAGCAAAAACGTGGCATTGATAATACGAAACAGCTTGATCATACGCTCAGCTGAACGTAAATAATGTCGCCATAGGCGATTAGACCATGACTGCTTAGACCACATGCTCATCGTATCCAATGGAGCCATCGGCATTTACCCATACTGGCTCACGCGACAGTTGAATCGCAAATTTCTTATAGACAGTATCTATAATATATTTTTGAGCAGCGGCGACATCTTGTTTGGTAGCAATATACGGCGCGTGATTGGTCAATACTAGCGCTTGATGCTGATGGGTAAAAATAGGCTCTATACCGCCGCCTTTTAGACCCGCTTGTTCGATAAGCCAGCCGGCTGCCACTTTAGTCATTGCGTCAGGCATTGGGTAGCCAACGATAGCCGGATAAGATGATTGCAGCGTAGCAAATTGATCTTGAGGGACAATAGGATTTTGAAAAAAGCTGCCGCAATTTGGTAATTGCTTCGGGTCAGGCAGCTTTTGCTGACGAATCTCAATGATGGCATGCATTACGTCAGCGGGCGTCGGTTTGGTGCGACCTTGCTGTATCGCATAGTTCTGTGCGACGGTCTGTACATCACCATAGCTTGCCAATATTTTTGTCGCATCAGTATGCAATCTAAAACCCACACGGCTGATTAGCCACGTATTCGGCTGACGTTTAAACATACTGTCACGATAGCCGAAATCGCAGTCGACTGTGGTCAAATCATGCCACGTTTGACTTGGCAGATGGTAAGCACGTACAGACTGTAAACAGTCCTCTAGCTGAACACCATAAGCGCCAATATTTTGTATGGGAGCAGCGCCAGTCAGACCAGGTATGAGGGCAAGGTTTTCGAGTCCATACCAGCCTTGAGCGACTGTATGTACCACCAAGTCGTGCCAGTTTTCACCTGCCATTACCTCGATATCGACATGAGAGTCTGTTTGCGCTGTCACCTTTATACCACGCATTTGTGGTCGTAAGACAATCGCATTGAGCTTTGCTGGTAGTAGCACATTGCTACCACCGGACAAGACAAATAATGGCTTTCTATGCTGAGTATCTTGCTCATAATACGCCATAAACTCATCAAGTTGCACCTCATCCGTTAAGGTAACTACAGAGTCAGCCATACATGCCAAAGCCATGGTATTGCTATGAGACAAATCAGCTACGTCATCAGATAGAGTATGTGGTGCACTGGGTTTAGAGCATAAAGCTGAAGTCATAACATAGCCTATGGGGCAAGTAAACAAAAAGTCATATGGTATTTATTATAAAGGATGCTAGGTATAAAGGTAGCAAAAATATAGCGCCTTATGATTACTATATCTTCCAGCTTTCAATCCAAGCTTGTGCACTTGATTCGATACGCTCGATTACCTCTTCAAAAGCATCGCCATCACCAGTGTATGGGTCTGGCACATCATCACCGCCGTAAGTGGGATCTTCCTCACTAAATAAAGCCAATTTGGCTAATTTTTTATCGGTATTTGTTATACCGTTTTTAATACTCTGCAAGTCTGCTAAATTTTGTGCATCCATCGCTAAGATTAAATCAAAATCGCGAAAGTCATCAGCACTGACTTGGCGCGCGACCAATTTATTGATGTTGTAACCATGAGCTTTAGCGTGACGCTGCGCGCGCTCATCAGGTGCATGCCCAATATGCCAATCCCCAGTGCCTGCCGAATCTACCTTCATCGACAACCCTGCAATCGCTGCTTGCTGACGAAAAATCTCTTCAGCAGTTGGTGAACGGCAGATATTCCCCAAACAGACCAATAATACAGATGACGGAGTAGACGCTTTGATGGGCATATGATGACCTTTTGTCGCAATAAAAAAACATGCTATCAAAATCAACACTAAAAATGTGATTTATAAGCATGCTATAGAGTGTAAGTTAATGAGTGATAGCGTAACGGTTAATACCTTGAATGGCAAGGGCGGAGAGTAAACAATAGGGTCAGCGGTTCATGCATACCCGCTAGCCGTATTATTATTTAAGATGAGGCGATATTATTACTGATCTTACCAAGAGAGCTAATCTTGATTGCTCTTAAAACGATGTAAATCACGGCGCTCTTTTTTATTGGGTTTGTTGTCTGGACGGGCAAGGTTGGCAAGTTTACGCTGCTCAGCATAATAGTCACGGCGAGCGATGCTTTCTTCGGTTTCTGAATACAATACTTCAGCTGCTGTTGCGTTACCGCGTTGCGCCGTTAGTGCTTCAACAACGACTGTCTTTTCAGTCATGGCAGTGGCTGATCCTTGACGAATCTGCAATTCATCGCCAACGGTAATCTCTTTACTGGTCTTTGCGCGGCTACCTGCATAATGTACGCGCCCGCTTTCGATGGCTTCTTTGGCAAGAGTGCGAGTGCGGTAAAAGCGTGCAGCCCATAACCATTTATCAAGACGCATACGAACAGCATCAGGATTGCTATGACTGGGCTGATTGTGGTTTTTATTATGTTTACTCATCAAAACCTCATAGATATCAATAACGTAAGATTATAATGGTGGTATTTTTAATAATTAAAAGAGCATTAAGCGATTAACATCGTTTTTGTCATTGAAGTTATTGACAACACTGCTGTTCACAGGGGATGCCGTCATGGTTATTATCCATTTTTGTATTAGGACAGTGCTATAAGATTTAAGTGGCTTCTGTGCATTATGTCATTTGGGATTAATGCTTTCGGCCACTGATAAATTGATAGTCTACGTTTATTTTTATTTCAAAAACAAATGATAACCAACATTATCATTAAGCATGGTGCAGTCGTAACCGATATCGAGCAGCGCATCTTGTAGCTGGCGAGAGTTACCCTCAGAAGCTTGTAAACCGACCAATACTCGACCTTCAGCAGCGCCATGATTGCGATAATGAAACAAGGTAATATTAAAATCGTCACCCAATTTTTCTAAAAAGGTCAATAAAGCGCCTGGACGTTCTGGGAAAGTGACTTGTAATAACTGCTCATTTTCAACATGAGCATGACCACCAATCAGATGACGGATATGGGATTTGGCGACATCGTCATCGGTCAAGTCGTGTGCTGTATAGCCATCAGCTACCAATTGCGTACGGATGGTTTGACGCTCTTTGTCACCTTCTTTTAATGCAATCCCGACGAATATCGCCGCAGGTTCCATAGAATCAGGTGATTTCTTACTATCAGCACGGTAATTAAACTCAGTAATATTACGACCGTGTAGGCTACGACAGAAGTTTAAGAAAGCGCCAGTCTGCTCAGGGATCGTTACGCCAAAGATGGCTTCTTTTTTCTCACCAATCTCAGTACGCTCAGCGATGTAGCGCAAGCGATCAAAATTCATATTGGCACCGCAAATGATGGCGACGCAGTTTTTGCCTTGTAGGTTATGAGCCTCGATGTATTTTTTCATACCAGCAACTGGCAGCGCGCCAGCAGGCTCAACGATACTACGGTTCTCTTCAAAGATATCTTTGACAGCAGCGCAAACTTCATCGTTGGTACAAGTGACGACTTCAGGATCGACGACAGGACCGGACTTATCGCTCTTCTGCATACGAACAATATCAAACGGTAATTCGCCGATTTGGGCAACTGCCACACCATCGACGAACAGTCCCACTTGTTCAAGTTTGACTCGCTCATTAGCTTCAAGCGCCGCTTTTAGTGAAGCTGATTGGTCGGCTTCTACAGCAATGACTTTGACATGCGGGGCAACTTCGCCCAAAAACGCAGCGACGCCAGAAATCAGACCACCACCACCAACTGCTACAAAAACGTAATCCATATTGCGCCATTGCTGGGTGAGCTCAAGCCCGATAGTGCCTTGTCCAGCAATCACCAGCTCATCATCATATGGTGGGATAAAAGTCAGACCTTCACGCTCAGCGCGATCAATGGCATAGCGATTGGCTTCATCAAAGCTATCACCGTACAAGTCGACATTACCGCCAAGTGCTCTGACGGCATCTACTTTGATATCAGGAGTAGTGGTTGGCATAACGATAATGTTATTAAGAGCAAGTTTACGAGCAGAATAGGCAACCCCTTGGGCATGGTTGCCCGCCGATGCGCAAATCACGCCACGTGCTTTTTGCTCATCATTTAATTGGCTAATGCGATTATAAGCGCCGCGCAGTTTAAAGGATTTTACCGGTTGCAGGTCTTCACGTTTAAAACGAATGTCATTAGCAAAACGTTGGGTCAGCTTGGGTGCCGCTTCAAGTGGTGTTTGAATAGCAACGTCATAGACGGTGGCTTGCAAGATGGCTCGTACCCAATGTGACAGCATAATGATTCCTAAACTTGTGAATGTATGAATGAAAAAGTGCGATTAATTATAATTAAATAAGCAAGTCGCCAGCAGCGACAAAAAACGCAGAGAATGATAAAAATCAAATGGATTAGCCTATGCTGATTTTAAACATGTTGCAAGACACAATTACAGTTTTTGCGGTGGTTTGGTAGTCGATACTCATCAAATAAAGATAAATTATAACGAGTACGGCTTTTTTTGCTTATTTAGCCAAAAAAAACTTGAGTCATTTCCATATGTCTGTATTATTAGACATATGGAAATGACTCAAGCTATCATAAGTTTTGCCGCCCTCTCACAAGAAACCCGTTTAAAGGCATTTCGACTGCTGGTCAGTCACGAGCCTAAAGGATTACCTGCGGGTGAAATTGCGCGCCAATTGTCTGTGCCGCACAATACAATGTCAACGCACTTAGCTGTGCTGGCACGAGCAGGATGGGTGATATCAGAGCGCCAAAGTCGCCAGATTATCTATCGTGCTTCTTTATCACATATGCAGACCGTCATTGAGTTTTTATTACAAGATTGCTGCTCTGGACATCCAGAGCTGTGTGCGGCTCTTGTTAATAATTTAAATGGCTGTTCAACCGATAGTCGCGGTGGCATTAATGAGCTGGATGATAGTGTTAATAAACAGCGCAAGTGTTAAGTCACTACAAATCAAAACCCGCCCCCATTATACATTCATAAAAAATAGGTGAGATTACTATGACATCGTTGATTTTTCACAACCCAAAATGCGGTACTTCTCGTAATACCCTAGCCATTATGCAAGCGTCAGGGGATAATCCAGAGGTGATTGAATACCTTAAAACACCGCCGAGTCGCGAGTATTTGGTTGAGCTGTTGGAAAAAATGGCTCTCTCACCACGAGAGCTGTTACGCAGTAAAGAATCGATTAATGATGAGCTGGGTCTAGACAACCCTTCGGTATCTGATGACGAAATTATCGATGCTATGATTGACCATCCTATCTTAATCAACCGTCCTATCGTGGTCACAGATAAGGGCGCGGCATTGTGCCGACCATCGGAGCGAGTGTTTGAGTTACTAGAGAACCCCGTGAGTAGCTTCACTAAGGAAGATGGAGAGACTGTTTATGACGTTAAAGGTTGATAAAAAAAGCGCCGCAACAGTTTCGGAGACTATTGATTTGGATGAAAGGGGTCTTGACAAGGTAAATATGGATGATTTGCCTAATATTGATTCAAGTCTTATTCATCCTATCGATATTGAGTCTTTAATAGGCGCAAATGACTCACGCCATGCGCCAAAAATACTGGTGTTATACGGCTCATTGCGTACGCGTTCATTCTCTAAATTAGCAGCCGAGGAGGCGAGTCGTCTATTGCGCTGGTACGGCTGTGAGGTAAAGATGTTTGACCCATCTGGTTTGCCATTGCCGGATGATGCCGATATAGACCATCCTAAAGTGCAAGAGCTGCGTGAGCTTGCGCAGTGGTCAGAGGGTATGCTGTGGGTCAGTCCCGAACGTCACGGAAGTATGACCAGTATCATGAAAGCGCAAATCGATTGGATCCCGCTGTCATTGGGCGGCGTCCGACCAACCCAAGGCAAGACTTTAGCGATAATGCAAGTCAGCGGAGGTAGTCAAAGCTTTAATACGGTCAATCAGCTGCGTATTCTTGGGCGCTGGATGCGCATGATTACTATCCCAAATCAGTCGTCTATTCCAAAAGCCTTTTTGGAATTTAACGATGATAATCGCATGGATAAGTCGCCTTTATATCTGCGCCTTGTTGATGTTTGTGAGGAGCTGGTAAAGTTTACCTGGCTTACTCGTGGACGCTCAGCCTATCTGACTGATCGCTATTCTGAACGGGTAGAAAGTGCTGAGGAAGTATCAAAACGCGTTAATCAAAAATCGATTTAATTTTTAATTCTAAATTGACCTAATATCGATTCGATACTTATTCAATAAAATAGGCTAAATCAAGTAGGCTTCATGAAGCGCGTGCTTGAATAAGTGTCACTAAGTTTTCTTAAGTAAGTCTGTTTAAGTAAGGTTGTTCATGCTCGCATTGATTATTTTTATCGTTACTTTAGGGCTAGTAATATGGCAACCTAAAGGTTTGGGCATTGGTTGGAGTGCGATGGGCGGGGCGTTGGTCGCCCTAGCTTTTGGTGTGGTGCAATTATCTGATGTCGATGTCGTGTGGGACATAGTGTGGGATGCTACTTTTACCTTTGTCGCCCTGATTATCATCTCTCTTATCTTAGATAAGGCTGGGTTTTTTGCTTGGGCAGCACTGCATGTAGCGAGATTGGGTAATGGACAAGGGCGTCTATTGTTCCCTATGATTGTGATGCTAGGTGCTTTTATTTCTGCGTTTTTTGCCAATGATGGGGCGGCATTATTACTGACCCCGATTGTGATTGCGATTTTATTACGGTTAAATTTTTCGCCGCCATCTGCATTGGCATTTATCATAGCGACTGGTTTTATTGCTGATACTGCAAGTTTGCCATTGGTCACATCTAACCTCGTTAATATCGTTAGTGCTAACTACTTTGATATTGGTTTTGGACGTTATGCTGCAGTTATGGTACCGGTCAATATTGTCTCTGTACTAGCGACGCTAGTGGTGCTATGGATATTTTATGCACGCCACATTCCAACACACTACTCGATGGCGGACCTTAGTGCACCTGAGTCAGCGATCGAAGACACCTTGGTTTTTAAAGCTGCCTTTCCGCTACTGGCTTTGTTGCTTGTCGCTTATTTTGCGACAGAGTCGCTTGGTATTCCTATCTCGCTCGTTACTGGCGCAGCTGCATTACTGCTCATGGCGATTGCAGGGCGATTTTGGCAAGGCGGTCGTGGGGCGGTGATGTCCGTGCCTGAAATTGTCCGTAAAGCACCTTGGCAGATTGTTTTATTTTCTATCGGCATGTACTTGGTTGTTTACGGTTTGGGCAATGCAGGGTTGACTGCCTACGGTGCTCAAATCTTGAATTGGTTAGGGCAACAAGGCGCCCTAATCGCAACCTTGGGTACTGGGTTTCTCTCTGCTATTGTGGCATCCATTATGAATAACATGCCCTCTACCTTGATAGGCGCGCTGGCGATTGATAGCGCCCAAGTACCGACCGCCACTCGTGAGTTGATGATTTATGCCAATGTTATTGGCAATGATTTAGGACCCAAATTTACGCCTATGGGCAGTCTTGCGACTTTACTATGGCTGCATGTATTGGCAGAAAAAGATTATAAAATCAGCTGGGGGCAGTATATGAAAATTGGTTTGATTATTACCCCGCCAGTGTTATTAGTCACCTTATTAGCTTTAGTATTTTGGTTGCCCTATTTGTCTTAGTCGTAAAAATTAACGTCATATCTTATTATTAGAGGTGCTATTACGCTGACATCTATCAAAGTCATCGGTTATAATAGCGGCGCATTTTACCTCTTTTACCCTTTACTTTTTTTAAAGCGATACGTTTATTTTGCCAAGGACTTATGATGAGTGATCAGCAAGCACAAAAGCAAGCCGCCGCCCGCGCCGCCCTACGCTATATCGAAGATGATATGATACTTGGCGTAGGGACAGGAAGTACAGTGAACTGTCTGATTGAGTTATTACCAACAGTAAAGCTGGCTGGCGCAGTTGCAAGCTCGCAGGTGACAGAAGATAGATTGCGCGCACTTGGTATCGAGATTATTGACTTAAATTTTGCCGGTCAGCTCGATGTATATATTGATGGTGCTGATGAAGTAAACGCGCATTTGCAACTGATTAAAGGTGGCGGCGGTGCGCTCACGCGTGAAAAAATCGTTGCTGCTGCATCGAACAAATTTGTTTGTATGGTTGACGCTAGTAAATGTGTTGAGATACTAGGACGTGAGTTCCCGGTGCCGATAGAGGTGTTGCCACAAGCCCGTTCATATGTGGCGCGCGAGTTGGCCAAAATGGGCGGTGAGCCTGTTTATCGTGAAGACTTTGTCACCGATTATGGCAATGTGATTTTGGATACTTATGATTTAGATGTCAGTAATCCAATAGCACTTGAACAGCAGCTTAATAATATCGTCGGTGTGGTCTGTAATGGTATCTTTGCTGCCAATCAAGCCGATGTGTTGTTAAAAGCCAGCAGTAATGGGGTTGAAGTGCTGACTCGATAATCAATAAGCGCTTGTCTATTAGACACTAACTTGGTTATCACATATTAAAAAAGGCAGAGCACAAGTTATGTGCTCTGCCTTTTTGATATTTATGACTGTATAAATAGCTTTTGAAAAATGGTACCTATATTTTGATTTTGTCTTTTAGCAAAAACTCCATCAAGGCTTTTTGCGCATGTAAGCGGTTTTCAGCTTCATCCCATACCACTGAGCGTGGGTCATCTAACATATCATGAGAGATCTCCTCACCACGATGCGCTGGCAAACAGTGCATAAAGACCACTTCAGAATCGGCTTTATCTAGCAGTGATGGTGTCACTTGATAAGAGGAAAAACGACGCGCACGCGTGTTTTGTTCAGACTCTTGTCCCATGCTTGCCCACACATCAGTGACAATTAAGTGAGAGTCTTTTGCCGCTTCTTGTACGTTTTCAACGATACTCACGCAATGTGAGAAGCGTTTCATCAGCTCAGGGTCAGGCTCAAAGCCATAAGGCGCGGCTACTCGTAGCTCAAAGCCAAACTGATTGGCAGCTTGCATGTAGGATGCACACATATTGTTGCCATCACCGACCCAAGTGACGATTTTATTTTCGATACTACCGCGATGCTCGTAGTAAGTTTGCATATCAGCCAACAACTGGCAGGGATGAAATTCATCCGTTAAGGCATTAATGATTGGTACGCTTGAGTATTTTGCAAAGGTTTCGACTTTTTCGTGACCAAAGGTACGAATCATAATGATATCGACCATGCTAGAGATAACGCGCGCGGAATCCTCAATTGGCTCACCGCGTCCAAGTTGGGTATCATTTGGCGATAAGAAGATAGCGCTACCACCAAACTGTCCCATGCCGGTTTCGAATGAGATGCGTGTACGGGTGGATGACTTCTCAAATATCATACCGAGCGTACGACCAACAAAGGGCTGGTATATCTCGCCTGCATGTTGCATATGACGCAATTCGCTGGCGCGTTTGATGAGATTTTCTAGTTCTTGTTTGGTTAAATCAGATAAGGTCAAAAAATGGCGCAAACTCATAGCAATCCTAGCAGTCGAACAAAGTCAATGAAAATGATACGTTATCAGCCGGCAATTATATCGCGTCAATGCGTATACTGGAATGACAACAAACTTTTAGTATAGCGCAATTACTCTCAATGTAAATGTCCAATTTGCCATGATTTATCAGTCATGCAAACCTGCATTCGATGAGACATTATCTGACATGGCGATTACATCTGTATACGATTTGGGCGTACGCTTAGACGACATAGTAGCTCATAGCCAATCGTATTGGCATGGGTGGCAACTTCATCAACATGCGGCGCATCACCCCATAGTATGACCTTGCTATTTAAAGCGTTACTCTCTGGTACAGCGCTCACATCGATGACAATCATATCCATTGCGACGCGCCCAATCACTGCACATGAGTAGCGTTGCTGATTTACAGCGTCAATGACTGAAACATAAGCATCCCCATTGACAACGCGGGGATATCCATCACCATAACCAATACTAACGAGAGCCGTTTTAACGTCTTGCTGGGCTATCCAGCGGCTGCCATAACCGATGGCGTCGCCAGCTTGTACGGTCTGCAAGGCAATAATTTGTGCGCTAAATTCCATGGCTGGCTGCAAATTTAGCGTATACGCGCTTTGGTCGATAACAGGCGCACTGCCATACAGCATAATGCCCGGACGTACCCAATCATGATGATGCTCTGGGAAATTAACGATACCAGCAGAGTTGCACAACGATCCTTTAATATTAGTACTGACTGTTTGTCGTAAAGTAATTAGCATGTCATTAAAACGCTGGATTTGTATGGCATTCAATGGGTGATCTTGATTGTCAGCATTGGCAAAATGGGTGGTCAAAATCAGCTGATAGCCAGCATCATGCAGAGATTTTGCGGCTGAAATAAGCGTTTGGGTATTAAAACCTAAACGATTCATACCCGTGTTGTACTTTATCCAAACCACTCTAGTGGCGCTATCAACAGGTGGTATTTGCTCTAATGCCCAGTCCAATTGCGGTGCATGATGAATCACGCAACTGATATCATGGTTAATGGCTTGCTGCCACTCATCAACAGTAAAGGCCCCTTCAATAAGCCCAATGGTTTTATCCCAGCCCAATTGCCGTGCTTCTAACGCTTCTCTTAAAGTAGCGACACCGATACCATCTGCTTGCTGTAACGCTGGTAGGACGGCGGCGACGCCATGTCCATAGGCATTGGCTTTTACCATCGCAAGGACGTTAGATTTTGGTGCTAACGCTTTTACTTGATTAAGATTATGAGTAATGGCGGCAGGCTTGATAGTGATTGTACGCATAATCGTCTTCTTTTTTAGCAAAGTGATGAAGGGATAAATTTATAAAGCCAGTAATTCATCAATTGAGTTGATGAGTCACTGGCCATTTTTACGAGCAATTTTGATGCGTAATTATTTGTCAGTTTTATTATTCGTCGTTCTCAAAACTGACATTTTGATAGTATTCTGGCGTCAAATTGATAAAGCGGGTAAATTGTCCTTCAAAACCCAAACGTATGGTGCCGATAGGGCCGTTACGCTGCTTACCAATAATGATTTCAGCCACACCTTTGTGATCTGAGTTTTCATTATAAACCTCATCACGATAGATGAACATAATCAAATCGGCATCCTGCTCAATCGCACCAGATTCACGCAGATCCGACATAATAGGACGTTTGTTAGGACGATTTTCTAGACTACGGTTAAGCTGCGACAAGGCGATAACTGGACATTCAAGCTCACGTGCTAGTGCTTTTAAACTTCGAGAAATCTCAGAGATTTCCCCAACACGGTTGCCATCTAGACCGGGTACTTTCATTAATTGTAGATAATCGACAATGATAGCGCCAAGCTTGCCATCATGATTTTTGGCAATACGGCGGCAGCGTGAACGCAGCTCAGACGGTGGCAGGGCGGTACTGTCATCAATATATAGATGCTTTGACTGCAAATGCTGAATGGCGTTCATCATTTTTGCCCATTCATCTTCATTCATTTGACCTGACCGCAGATGTGTTTGGTTGATTGCGCCCCAAGATGATAGCAAACGCATCACGATAGATTCTGCGGGCATCTCCATCGAAAATACCACTACAGGCAAATCTTCATTAAATAAAATCCCTTCTGCTAAGTTCATCGCAAAGGTGGTTTTACCCATTGATGGACGCGCAGCCACAATGACTAAATCGCCTGCTTGCAAGCCTTGGGTTTTATTATTGAGCTCAACAAATGGGGTTTGTAGTCCAATCATGCCATCTGGATTTGATTTGAGCTCTTGGATTTTATCAATAACATTGGTCAATACGGCAGTAATACCGACAGGTCCACGCTGCTCTGCACGTTTATTATGCTGCTCATTGATGCTAAATATCTTCGCTTCTACGTTATCCAAAATATCGCTGACGGTTTGGTCTTTGGGATTATAGGCTAGGGTCAACATATCATTGCCGGTAGTAATCAGCTGACGTAGTGTAGATAGCTCGCGTACACGCTGGGCGTAAGCCGTCAGGTTAAACAAAGTTGCTGGACTTTGGCTCAAGATATCCGCCAAATAGCTGTCGCCGCCTGCGCTTTTTAGCAGCTTTTGTGCCTCTAACCAATCATGTACCATAACCGTGTCATAAGGCTCATTGACTGCAGCTAAATGCGCAATAGCATCAAAAATATACTGATGTCGCCCAGCATAAAAATCGTCTTTGGTAACGATATCTGCAATCTTATCGTATGCCTCTTCGATACTCATCAAAGACGCCAGCAGCGCCTTTTCAATATCGATATTGTGCGGTGGTGTTTGATTGAGTAAGTCGTCGGTTTTTTCAGTATCTGCCATGAGTGCCTAATATTTCAAAAGTCGGTATAGATGGGTATTGTTGTAAGTATTTATTTTAGTCATGATACAGCAAAGCAAGCGCAATGCATTTCGATGAGAGAAGTACCAAAACGTCATCTCACGCGTGCCAGTAAATGCTACAATCAAAAGCGAAAGTTTAACACATTATGTGATTTTTTCAGCCCAGATAAGTAATTATCTATAAAAATGCCTGCTTCTATGAAATGAAGTTCATGGCATATAACACAGCTTCAAATACGCTCATTTATCATAAAAAATACAATAGAATCAGCTTCTTAATATAATAATAGGATGTTAGTGCTATGCAAGAAAAATTGCCATTATTAATCACGACTGGTGAACCTGCGGGTATTGGTATGGATATCGTACTGCTGCTAGCGGCTGAGGGTAAGTTACAGGATTTTGATCGTCCAGTTTGGGTCACAGCAGATAGCACGGCAATGCAAAAACGTGCCGATGAGCTCATTGCTGCGGGCATACTAAAAAGCTGCCCACCTTGGAAAACGATTAATACAAATGAGGCAATTATAGAAGACGATGATTTTTTAAATCAAATGTCACAGCAGAGTATTAACAGTGGCGCTATTAATAATGATAATGCTTTTATCTTATTAAATATTCCCTGTGCTGCGCCCGTCGCTTGTGGGAAAATTGATATCAATAACTCCGCAATGGTGGTTACGCAGTTGGAAATAGCGCATAAACTGGCAGCCAACAAAACAGTCGCCGCTATCGTCACCGGACCACTACAAAAATCTGCATTGATAGAGGCTGATATTAAACTGTTAGATGGCACGATGTTTAGTGGGCATACGGAATTTTTTATGCAGCAAAGTGGCTGTGATAAAGTCGTCATGATGCTTGCTAATGAAGCCATGAAAGTGGCACTTGTTACAACGCACTTGGCGTTAAAAGATATCCCTGCAGCCATCACTGCCGATAACGTACGCCAAACAGTGCAAATTGTTATCGATGATATGTGTGAGAAATTTGGCTTGACGCAGCCGCGTATCTTAGTTTGCGGTCTAAATCCACATGCGGGCGAGGGCGGGCATTTGGGCGTTGAAGAGATTGAGATTATCAATCCAGTACTACAAGAATTTATCAATATTGGGATAGATATATCAGAGGCGATGCCGGCGGATACTTTATTCACGCCGAGACATTTAGCCAACTGCGATGCAGTGATTGCCATGTATCACGACCAAGGGTTGCCTGTACTTAAGTCGCACGGCTTTGGTGATACGGTCAATTTGACCTTGGGGCTGCCCTATATTCGCACTTCTGTCGATCACGGTACTGCGCTTGATTTAGCAGGACGCGGCGGTGCCAGTGCCACAAGTCTATATCAGGCACTCCTCATGGCAAATGAGATGGCGGATAAATCGCTTATAAATAGACCTCTTGCATAAGTCGATGCCTTAGCGACATTTGTCACGCAGTATTGGGTAATTTTAGTTTGAGCAATACCTATTTATAAATTGCCAAATAGGCTCTACTTAATGTTAGCTAACTAATACTCACTACTTATTGTGCAGTTATATCTTATTGATAATTTATATTGACTAAGGAGAGGTATGAGAAATCTGGGATTAGAAGAATGGAAAAATATTTTTAATATTGGCTTCTTTTTAGTTGTAAGTACAATTGGGATATTGTCTTATCTACAAGCTCGTAAAACACTATTCTCTCCAATAAAAACTGAGATATTCAAGTTGCAGATAGAGGAATTTAAGAAAATCCTAGAGGCATTTAATTATAAGAATCAAAAACAATTTGATGAAGAAACAGGTATTCAAGAAGTATTCAATATAAACGCTTGTAAAATGCACTTGAATTACATCGACTGCTTTTTTAAAGATCAAGTTCAACTATCAGAGGAGTTTAGTCAGAAACTAGAATCTGCTGCTTATGGAACAATTATGAGTAAAGAGAACTTTTTAAAAAATTTCAGGCATATATCTGTTGGTGAGGACGTGGAGGAAGTACCTCGCATAAGTGATCGCAATCCAGTAGAGCCTACCTTGAAATTAGCAAAATGGCATGAATATGAGCAAGTGGATATAAATTATACTAAAAAGTATAACGATGCCACAGAAGAGCTGTCTAATCTAGCTTCGTCTCCTTTACTTGCAAAGGAGTTAGTAGAGAAAATCCATAAAATAATAGAGATAAACAGAAGTAATTTAACTCTTATAGGTGACGTTCTTACTGAAGCTGCGAAAAAAATGCCCACTCAATATACAACAATTGATCAGACTGTTAAATTTGATCCAACTTGGATTTGGAACGAATATAATTCTTCTCGTGAAAGTTTAGACCAAAGTGTTAGTGATGTTCTGAGCTACATCAATAAACACCTAAAAATAAACGAAATAATGAAGTAGTCATATAATAAGAGTAGAGGACTTTATCAATGGTGAAGTAATTGTTGAAGCTTAATTACCATCAACTAAATACGCCATAAATAAATTTTCATAATGAGGGTTTATCAGGCAATTGTTTTACCCAAAAGTCAGCTTACTATAAGCTGGCTTCTTTGTTTTTTGCTACCACTTTCGTAGCAAGCACATCATGAAGTACACTCCGAATATTTCAAGTAATCAAACCGCTGATATCATCAGCTTACAGCCGGAGGTTCAAGTCCTCACTAGGGAACCATGCTTATTCCCATAATAGTCGTTATAATAAACGATTTCAGAACAAAATAAGGCACTGTGTCGATTGCGCTAAGGTATGAGTGGTTTATCGATAAAATATCTCAAAAAGACAGTGCATTTATGAGCTGTGTTATAATTCATTGATATATAATCAGCATATTGCTGCCATAGCGCTATAGCCCATTTATCTTTTACCCATTAAGAATTTTCTATGTCAAAAACTACATTTGATGCTCAATCTATTACCAACAGCCTACGTGCTGCCAAACACCAACCGCGTAAACGCTTTGGTCAAAACTTCTTACATGACCGTAGTGTTATCCGTGAGATTGTTGAGAGCATTCGCTTAGAGCGTGATGACAATTTGATTGAGATTGGGCCAGGGATGGGCGCATTAACTGAACCGTTATTGGCAGAAGTAGATGCGATGACTGTAGTCGAGCTAGATCGTGATTTAGCAGATAGCTTGCGTATCCGTATTGGGGCTAATAGTCATCCAAATTTTGAGATTATCAAAAACAATGCCATGCATGTGGATTATCGGGAGCTTTATAGCGATGAGCGCGGCAAATTACGCGTGGTAGGTAATCTACCGTATAACATCTCAACGCCCATACTTTTTCACTTACTCAGCTATGCCGATGTGATTGAAGACATGCACTTTATGCTGCAAAAAGAAGTGGTTGAACGTATCACCGCTGACGTCGGTAGCAAAACCTATGGTCGCCTATCGGTCATTATGCAGTATCACTGCCATACGGATTATTTGCTCACCGTACCACGTGGTGCTTTTAATCCGCCGCCAAAAGTGACCAGTGCCGTATTTCGTCTGACGCCGCACATTATTAAGCCAGTCGTGGCAGAAGATGAAGAATATTTTGCATTGGTAGTGCGCGAAACCTTTAATCATCGCCGTAAAACGTTGCGCGCTATATTCAAAAAATCAACGTTATTGCCAACGTTGAGCGAAGACGATTTTGCAGCTTGCGCCATTGATCCACAAGCCCGTCCTGAAACCTTAAGCGTGAAAGATTTTGTCAATTTGAGCAATCAAGCGCGTAAAGTAGAAGGCTGATTTATCAGTGCTATTCATACCGCAGATATCATTGATCGCTAAGTAGTATCTACAATATCCACAAGAAAGATTGAGAGCTTATGAGTTATCGTCATCAGTATGTCATCGGTGATTTGCAAGGCTGCTATGCTGCGTATCTTCAGCTACTTGAAACGTTGGATTTTGATCCTGAGCAAGATAAATTATGGTTTGCCGGCGACTTAGTGGCACGCGGCGAGGACTCTTTAAATACCTTGCGTCATGTCAAAGATTTGTGTGAGCAAGGGGCAGCCGCGACCGTACTTGGCAATCATGATATCAATTTGCTAGCCGTATGGCGTGGGGCGACGAAAATTAAGAAAAAAGATAAGACAGCACCGATTTTTGCAGCCGATGATTGTGATGAGTTGCTAGAGTGGCTACGTCATCAGCCATTATTGGTTTATCCTGATAAGCATACGGTGCTGGTGCATGCCGGTATTCCGCCGCACTGGAGTATTGAAGACGCCGAAAAGTATGCACATCAGTTAGAGTCGCAGTTGCGCAGTCATTTAAAACAGCTTGATAGATTGTTGCCAAATCTCTATAGCAAGACGGCAGATAATTGGCATGCAGACATTCATGGATTTACGAAAATGCGAGCGATTGCCAATTATTTTACTCGCATGCGCTTATGTCAGCAGGATGGGCTGCTTGAATTTAGCTTTACCTCAGGGCTAGATGAGCGCATGCCAGAGGATTTTTTGCCTTGGTTTGAATGGCAAGTGCCGCGCACTCGTAAGGTGTTATTTGGGCATTGGGCCGCGCTCAAAGGTGAAGTTGATCTGCCTTATGCTCGTGCACTAGATGGTGGCTGTGTTTGGGGTAATCATTTGCTAGCCTATCGCTTAAGTGATGGCAAGACCATCACGTCAAGTGCGCAGTGCTTGCAGATATCTTCTTAATTTTTTAGTGATTCCAAAAACCAATCAAGCCATCAAATTAACCCATTAACTGGGTAGATTTGGTGGCTTTTTTGGTTTAGGTAGTGGCGTTTTGGCGTCGCCTGCAACTTTGTTATCAGCAGTGCTGTCTTGACTAATCGCATCAGATACCGTCTGATTATTCTCATCAAACGCAGCATGCGTTTTACCATATTGAATATCCTGACTATAAGGGACGCTGCTAAGTGCTTCCTCTGTCAGACCATCATCAAGCTCAATGGTTTTATTTATGGCTGGTTTATTGACGGTAATATGAGCTTCGCGGTTGTTTAGTTCAGGACTCAGCTGATGCTCTGCTGATGGATTAGTATAATGTATATCAGTGACCGCCTGCTGTCCTTCTATTTTCTTCTGCAAGGCTTTTGGGAGCACTTTGACATCAGATAAGCGCCTTACCACATAGTTTTTGGGAAGTGGCTGATTGCTATTTTGTGATGCGGTATCATCGAAAATCATCTGACCTTGGCTATCAATACGGGCATACTTCATCGGTTTGTCGCGTGGCCAGAAAAAGTCAGAAGGATGCGTCATTAAGTGGCTGAAGAGTTGCTTAGTTAAGCGACTCCAATCAACGAATTTCACCTCTTTTGAGCGTAAAGCGACAAGAAGTGCCAGTGAGAAACTGACGATCAAGTTGACCATACCGATAAGTAAGACGCCAAAGACAGAAAGCAGCACCACTTGCCACTCTAGCTGATTGGACGACATATTAAATAAGCCATGAGCCAAGTTCGCTGAAGCAAAGGCAATATGGCGAATATCAATTGGTAAGCCAAATAAGAAACCAATCGTTGCAGTACTTCCTAGGAAAACCCCAAAGATAAAGTTGCCCATGATGGCACCAAGATTGGCTTCTATAAAGCCGCCTAAACGTTGTAGCCATGCTTTGGGCAATAAATACTGTAATAGCTTATGACGCTGAATACGGGCGCCTATCTGGTTGTAGACCGCCAAATTATCATAATAGCCAGCAATCAGACCCGATAAGAATAAATATACCCCAGCAATGGCAGCATGTGGCAAAGCTAGTGAGCGAAAAGGGTCGAGATCATGAAGTAGGTGAGCCGCCTTATCGGTATCAATCATCGGCGCGCCAGTATATTGCAACCAAGCAAAAGAGATGATCAAGGCGACTGGTATAGCCATCATAATATTACCCATGATGGCAATGAACTGGGTGCGTAAAATATCGACCACCAATTCAGACAGCTTATTTAACTGATGGGACTTTTTACCCGAGCTGTCTGATATGGTTGAGGCGATAGCTGCCGCTGTCATGGCAGGCTGTTTGGTAGCGACTGTACCATGGACGATGTGGATGAAAACAAAGCCCAAACCATAAATCATACTATTGACAAAGGCGCGACCCATTGGTGCGAGAGCTAAGTGATATGCCAATATCTTAGTCGTCGCCATAAAAGCAATGATAAAGCCACCGATAGAGGCTTTTTTAAACATCTTCTGATAACCGGATTTATCAGTACTAATATAGTGTTCGCCAACGCGGCTGGCGTTTTCAGTGACTTTTCGCGATAGCAGCTTAGTATTATTGTCAATCAAATAGCCAATACTATAACGATGACTGGCAGTCGTAATCAGCGCTTGAATCAACTCAATTATTGCCCGATCGCGCTTATCGTAGTTGTTTGCTACCAGCTCAGTCAATATACGCATGCGCTGTAAGCTTTGATCTAAGCGTAGCATCATGTTGGTTAGGCGAATAGAGATACCGGTTTTGTAAATGCGCTTGCGTATGGTGGCAACGATGTCTTCGCATTGCTCAATCATGACCAATAGAGGCGCTGGATCCACAGCTTTTTCGGGAATGATATCAGTTAAGGTGTCGAGCTCATGTGCTTCTCGGTACTGATTGACGTACAAGACTGCTTCTTGATTTTGTGCCACAAACGACGCTGAATAATTCAGCATTTGCGGGTAAGATTCCATCAAATCTGGATGCAAGCCAATACCGCTGATACGATACGATAAAATGATAATCGCGTTCAAAATACTGTTTTTTGCCGTCGCAACTAAGTTTAGATGCTGCTCATGGACTTTGAGTAGCCCGACCAGCTCATCCCATTTTTCTTTTTCGATATGGGCAAGCCAGCGCTCATCAGAGCGTTTATCAAATAAATAACCGACCAATTCTACGACAGAATCTTCTTGTGGCAGTAGTGGCAAAAAACGATGACCAATCAAACGGCGCAAACTGTAAAAGAAACCCTGATCTGACATAATGCCAGTATCGGTATAAAGAGCGATCTGGCGGTATTCGATAATAAGTTTTAGGACGAAACTCGACAGCCCATCGCCATATTCTGGATGCTGACGTAAAACTTCAATAAGATTTTGAATATTCTGATTGGCTAAAGTAGGCTCTTTATCACTTACTCGTAGCTCATCGATTAAGCGCTTAAGTACCGCGGGATCTGGTACATCACTTAAGGCAGTAATCTGTTGTAAAATGTGTTTTATCTCTGACACATCGTATCCCTTATGGTAGTTATTTCAATCATCGTTATTATGTAGTATGTGAAATAAGACATCTTCTTCTTTTAGTGACTGGCTGTAATTATCACTGTTGCGATACATATCTTTATTAATTTACCGCTTGTTAATTTACTGCGCCCTCATTTATAAGTTTTAGTATATTTTTATTAAGTTTAAGGCATCTGGTTTTGCGTTATTTTAATCGTAACGGCTCATCAATAGTCAACTATTTTGTTAGCAGGTATTTTGATGACTATTGTGTCAATTTTATGAAGATATTTTTGGCAAAAAAAGGGACAGTAGCGTGACTGTCCCCTTTATCATAGTGCGGCAGGGCTTACTTTATTATAAAAGTAACCAATTAGCTAGCAGGTACGTCAAAGTAATTCAGGTCAAAGTTCATCATCGGATCACTACCAGCTTCAACCATCTGAGCATGGGCATCGATACGTGGTAAGATACGACCAACGAAATAATCAGCAAGCTTGGCTTTATTGGTGTAAAAATCACCTTCTTTGCCATTGGCCGCCTCAACCATCAACGCAAACATATACGAGTAGGCTAGGTAACCAAAGGCATGCATATAATCAACCGCACAACCGTTAATTTCATTCTTACGCTCACCAATATTATTGAGCACCGTTGTGGTTAGTGCTTCAATTGTATCAGCAGCATCTAGCGTCGCTTGCTTGATACCGTGCTCTGCTTGCATATTATTGACAAAATCACGAATTTCACCTAAGAAATGGGTAACGTATTTGCCGTTATTTTTCGCCACTTTACGACCTAGTAAATCAAGCGCTTGAATACCATTAGTACCTTCATAGATCTGGGCGATACGCGTATCACGAACGATTTGCTCCATACCCCATTCACGTATATAGCCATGACCGCCAAATACTTGCTGGCAATCAATAGTGGCTTCTAGTGCTTTGTCGGTCAAGAATGCTTTAGCCACGGGCGTCAATAGTGCAACACGTGCGGCAGCAGCTTGAGCGGCCTGTGGATCGGTACTAAACTTCTCTTCATCAAGGTTTTTGGCAACATACATCGCAAAGCAGCGTGACGCTTCAGTGTTGGCTTTGGCATTTAATAGCATACGGCGTACATCGGCATGATGAATGATGGCATCAGCTGGTTTTTCTGGGCTTTGCAGTTGGGTATCGCTACGACCTTGACCACGGTCATTGGCGTATAGTGCTGCGTTTTGATAAGCAAGCTCAGAACCACCAAGCCCTTGTAGACCCATGGTGACACGCTCATAGTTCATCATAATGAACATTGATGACAGACCAGTATTTTCTGCACCAACCATCCAGCCTTTGGCGCTGTCAAAGTTCATCACACAAGTGGCAGAGGCTTTGATACCCATTTTATGCTCGATAGAGCCGACTGCTAGGGTATTGCGCTCGCCTAAGCTGCCATCTGCATTGACCAAGAATTTTGGCACAACAAATAATGAGATGCCTTTTGAGCCTTCTGGCGCATTCGGGGTTTTTGCCAGTACCAGATGAATGATATTGTCAGTTAGGTCATGCTCACCGCCAGTGATAAAGATTTTGGTACCAGAGATATCATAGCTACCGTCATCATTAGGAATAGCTTTGGTTTTGATGATACCCAAGTCAGTACCAGCATGTGGCTCTGTCAAGCACATGGTGCCAGCCCATTCGCCGTTGTACATTTTCTCTAAGTAAGTTTGCTTTTGCTCTTCAGAGGCAGCCGCGTTTAGGCACAGTGTTGCACCAACGGTCAGGTTAGGGTAGAGAGCGAATGATTGGTTGGCGGTAAAAACCATTTCTTCAGTCAGCATAGTCACCATTTTTGGGAAACCTTGACCACCGTATTCAGAATTACCACTTAAGCCAACCCAGCCAGATTCAGCATACTGCTTATAAGCTTCTTTAAAGCCAGTTGGAGTCGTAACGACGCCATCACCTTGGAAGGTTGCGCCTTCTTCATCACCGCTACGGTTGATAGGTAACAAAACGTTTTTTGTCAGTTTTGCCATTTCTTCCAAAATCATATCGACCGTTTCCATATCGACATGAGCAAGATTCTCGTTATTTTGCCAAAATTTAGGCGCGTTAAACACATCATTTAAGATAAAGCGCATGTCATTAAGAGGGGCATTATAAACAGCCATAAACATTCCTTTGGTTCAAATAAATAAAAGTGAGTTGAACAAATTTATAAGAGATCTTTTGAGTTGGGCTTAATATTCATTATTAAAGTTTAGCAAATTAGCTTGCGCACGGGTGTATTTGTTCGTGAATTATGCGTACACCAAAAGTATGGATTATTTTATTTAAAAAATGACTATGGCAGATTTTAAGTGGTAGTAAATAAAATCGGCAACACACCTTGGTATGTTGCCGATAGAAAATACATTATTTAGCGCTACAAAAAATGATCGATCAATATTTTTTGGTGTTAATTAAAACGCAAATTGATCAACATCCATGCTCATATACGGCTCAACACCAGTGCTGATACGCTGTACGTGAGTGGTGGTACGTGGCAACAGTTTGGCAAAGTAGAATTGTGCGGTTTTGACTTTTGCATCGTAGAATGCTTGTTCGCTACTACCGTTAGCAAGTTCAGTTTGTGCCACTAATGCCATGCGTGCCCATAAGTAGGCTAGCGTCACATAGCCGCTAAAATACATATAATCGACCGCCGCGCCGCCAACTGCATCTGGATTTTCAGTGGCTTGCATACTGATACGTGCAGTCAAATCGCCCCATTCTTTAAGATGTTTGGCAAGTGGGCGAATAAACTGACCCATCTCATCGTTTTCTTTGTTTTCTTCACAGAATGTCTGGATAATTTTGATGAAGTTTGCAAGCAGTTTGCCTTGTGAGCCCAATACTTTACGACCTAGTAGATCGAGTGCTTGGATTTCAGTAGTACCTTCGTAAAGACATGCAATACGTGTATCACGCACGTTTTGCTCCATACCCCATTCGCTGATAAAGCCATGACCACCATAAACCTGTACGCCATGGTTAGCCGCTTCTAGACCAGTTTCAGTCAAGAATGCTTTGGCAATAGGCGTCAATAATGACAGCATTTGGTCAGCAAATTTAAGCGCATCGCCTTCGCCTTTTGCGACAGTATCGGCAAAATGTGAGAGGTAATAGACTAAAGCACGGCCACCTTCAGCAAAAGCTTTTTCAGTCAACAGCATGTTACGAACCGCTGGATGTACAATGATAGGGTCAGCTACTTTTTCAGGGGCTTTGACACCAGATAATGAACGCATCGCTAGACGATCTTTGGCATAAGTTAATGAGCCTTGGAACGCATATTCTGCTGCTGTCAAACCTTGAACTGCGGTACCAATACGCGCCACGTTCATAAAGGTAAACATGCACTGTAGACCACGGTTTTCTGGGCCAATTAGATAACCTGTTGCGCCATCAAAATTCATCACGCAAGTGGCTGAAGCTTTGATGCCCATTTTGTGTTCGATAGAGCCACAAACGACGTTATTGTTTTCACCTAGGCTGCCATCTTCGTTGACTGTTACCTTAGGAACGATAAACAGTGAGATGCCTTTTGTACCAGCAGGCGCGCCTGGTAGACGAGCCAATACAATGTGAATGATATTATCCGTTAAGTCATGCTCACCAGCTGAAATAAAGATTTTTTGACCAGTAATGCTATAACTGCCATCTTCTTTAGGCTCGGCTTTGGTGCGGATAATACCCAAATCAGAACCTGCATGAGCTTCAGTTAAGCACATGGTACCTGACCATTCGCCGCTGACCATTTTTTCTAGGTAAGTTTGCTTTTGCTCATCTGTACCGTGATGCTCGATGGTTTGAATGGCACCATGAGATAAACCAGGGTACATAGAGAATGACCAGTTAGCCGTACCAACCATTTCATTAATGACGGTCGATAATGAAAACGGCATGTTTTGACCACCGAAGTCTTCTTCAGCAGATAAGGCTGGGAAGCCAAGCTCACAATACGCTTTGTATGCTTCTTTAAAACCCTTTGGCGTGGTGACTTGACCATTGTCAAACTGGCAGCCTTCCGCATCACCACTTTGATTCAATGGTGATAGCTCATTTTCAGCAAAGCTTGCGGCCATCTCAAACAGACTGTCCATTAGCTCACGATCTGCTTCTTGGAACGCTGGTAAGGTTTTATAATGGCTTTCGCTGTCAAGTAACTCATGCATCACGAATTGAATATCACGTAAGGGTGCTTTGTATTGCATAACTTCCTGTCCTTTTTTGGTGTATGACCGACAGCGATGGGACGACTGTTGTTGTAAGTCTGAGTTGCTAGTATCTTGCTGGCATGGAGTGTGTCTGCATTATTAACAAACAACGATACCGATCATATGAAATAACATTGAGAAAAGAATTAAGACCGTATCTGTAAATTCTTGGTAAAAGATAGGCGTTCACTGGAAAATATACAAGTTTGGAGACAATACTGATAAGTCATCAACCTATCTTGCATCCTATGTACAATATAGCCTACACGCTAAGCGCGTTTATCGATATGGTAGAGGAACGGTATGAGGATGTTTTATACTCGCTCTCTAGTCATTGTTATTTTTGGACAAATGTTGTTTCATTAACATGTTGGTTGTAACTTCAGCAGACATGGGTTTGCCAAACCAATAGCCTTGACCATACTGGCAACCCATAGCCAAGAGCAAATCGCGCTGTTGCTCGTTTTCGATACCTTCTGCGATGACCTGCATATCCAGTGCTTCTGCTAATGCTAAAATAGCGTTAACAATGGCATGTTGAGTTTTGTCTGCGGTAATTTTAGAGATAAAACTTTTATCGATTTTAATGAAGTCAAAGGGATATTCTTGCAGATAACTCAAAGAAGCATAGCCGGTACCAAAGTCATCTAAAGCCAAGCAAACCCCTAGCGCTTTTAACGAATTTAGCTGTTCTTTAACATTAGAGTGGCGCTTCATCAAAGAAGATTCTGTCACCTCAATATGTAATTGGTGCGCTGCAATTTGATGCTGTGCCAGTAAATTACTGACCACATCAAAAAATTCTGGATTGCTGAATTCAGCGGCATCTGCATTGATACAAATATGTTGGTCAAAGCCAAGTTTTTGCCAAATGGTTAATTGTTCAGCGATTTGGGTTGCCACTTGAGAGAACAACTCAAGCGATAACTTGTGAGATATAATGGCATCAATAAAATCAATAGGTTGCAGCAATCCGCGAATGGGATGCTGCCAGCGTACCAAAGCTTCAAAGCCTGAAATATCACCTGTATCTAGGGCGAATTTGGGTTGATAATAGGCGACAAACTGACCTTCGTTAGTGGCTCTTTTAAGCTCATATTCTAATTGTAAATGATCAGCATTGAGCTCAAGAAGGGAGTTGTTATACCAAAAGACATCGTCGCCACCTTGCTGCTTGACATAATTTAATGCTCTTTCAGCTTTGGTTAATAAGCCGATAAACTCATTATCATTTTCAGGATAGTAACTGACCCCGACAGAGACATGACAATACACCTCGGTATTTGTGGCTCCATTATCACTAATAAAGAAAGGACGCTCACACATTTGCATTAAAATATCTAGTTGATGGCGCACCATATTGGCATCACTACACTCAAACAGTAAAGCAAAATCATCACCGCCAAAATGAGAGAAACAGCGCAAACAACCAAGTTTCAGGTCTTTGATGCGTGTCACAAATTTTTTTATTAAGCTATTGATACCATCGGGACCTAGTAAGCTTGCAAGGCTGCGATAGCGATCAATATTTAAACGTACAATGATAACTTCTTGATAGCTATCCAGTAACAAATCGCTAGTTTGGCTCAAAAATACTTTGCGGTTAGGCAGTTCAGTTAATTGGTCGTAGTTTAACAAGTGTGCGACTTGTTTTTTATTTTTTACCACGGCAGACATATCTCTAACCATACCAACGTAATAAGTAGTATGACCTATTTTTATTTTTCGATAGGTCATATAACAATCTAGAAGCTCTCCGTAGCGATTTGGCATTGAAAAGTCGTTTTCATAAAAACCTTGACTGTCTAAGTGTTCAGCAATATCTACTAGAATAGATCTTTCTTCTTCTGATAAAAATTCAGCCGCGTATATACCAAGTGGACGCCCAAGTAAAAAATCTTCCGTATAACCGATCATGCGCTCATAAGTTGCATTGACCGATAAATAATACAAATTTGCATCCAATATAAAGATAGCATCTTCATATTGTTCACAAAGTTTGACCAATAATTGCTGTTTATCCGCCAGTGGCATTGGTGTAAAAGCAGTCATAAATGAACTCATAAAATAGAGGTAAATCGATAAAGAGAGCTTTTCGTATTGGCAATTAGCGCTGTTTTAATGTAATCAGTGCAGTTTAGAAAGATGCAGTGCTACTAGGACAAATTTTTGAAGAATCTGGTGCTCATACGCGTAGTGCACAGCAAGCGAAATTTGTCTCAGTAAAACGCTATTTCATTTGTATCTTTTATTGTGAACTGACTATATGACGCTTTGCACTGCTACTAAGGATTGACACATGGCAACAGTGCTTGCAATGTTGCCAAGGCGACTACTGGGGCAGTTTCTGTTCGTAATACCCTTGTGCCAATTTGCCAAGGCTCAAAACCAACGTCTGCTGCTTGAGCGCATTCGTCAGTACTTAGGCCACCTTCAGGACCAATCAACAATTCAATATAAGGCACTGGTTGCTGTAATACCGATAGTAGCGAATCAGGCATAGCAGGTTGTCCTGCCGCTGGTACACTAAGCTGTAGACGCAAATCAGCGGGTTGTTGTAATACTTGATAATAAGCATCCTGACTAAGGGTGGTAACCATAGAGCTGATAGTCGCTTCTATCTTTACAAGCGTGGTCGTTGTGATAGGCTTAAGCCAATCGTTAATGGGAATAGGCGCAATAATAAGCGGTGGACGGTTAAGACCGCATTGCTCACACGCGGCAATGGCAACCTGCTGCCAATGAGCAAGCTTTTTTTCGACTTGGGCAGGCTTCAGATTGACCTCGCCATGATGACTGCTTAGCAATTGGATGGCAGTGACGCCAAGCTCGGTAGATTTTTGAATGGCGTAATCCATCCGTTCGCCACGACTCATTACCAGCCCGATTTTGGTAAATATGGGTGCACTATTATCATTATTTGTGTGAGAAAGCAGGGTCACAGTCGCGTTTTTTTTACTGATGGTATCGAGCTGTACCTGATATTCACCGCCAAAGCCATCAAACAAAACACCTTGGTCACCAATAGTTGCTCGTAATACACGGCACCAATGATGGACGATACTTTCAGTTAATTCGACGCTGGCACCGATAGGCAAGGTGCTAAGCTGAGGGTAGGTCGCAGCCTTTTCATTGGTAACGTCATTACTAATGTTGCTATTAGTGGCATAAAAGAAACGTCGCAAAATTACTTATTCCTATAATGGGGGTCATGATATTTTTCAATATCTTAGCAGAATATCATTTGAGTGGGTAAAGGGATTGTCAATAATGGAATTCGCATAACTGCAATTCCCATACCAAAAAAGACTGGCGCTCCTAGGAACGCCAGTCATTAAGCAATACATTCGGTAAATATTTAAGCAATCAAGCCTAAGGCTTCAATTAAGCGCTTGTTTGGCTCAACCTTATTCATGCTATAAAAATGCATGGCAGGTACGCCCTCGCTAATTAAACGCTCACACAGACGATAGACCACTTCAAAGCCAAACTCGCGAATCGCCTTACTATCATCACCAAAGTCAGCCAATTGCTTACGCACATAACGTGGGATATCGGCGCCACAGCTGTCAGCAAAACGCATCAGATTGCTAGAGTTGGTGATTGGCATAATGCCAGCAACCAATGGCTGTGCTACGGTATCAATACCGCGTTTTTCTAAGCTCTCACGAAGATACAAGTAGCTATCAGCGTTGTAGAAAAACTGGGTAATCGAAGCATTGGCGCCAGCTTGATATTTATTGACCAAGTTGTCGATATCAAGCTTAAAGCTACGCGCTTGTGGATGCATTTCAGGATAGGCGGCTACTTCGATATGGAAATGATCGCCCGAATGCTCACGGATGAACTTGACCAAATCTAATGCAAACGGCAGCTCACCCATGCCTACTTGACCTGAAGGCAAATCGCCACGTAATGCGACCAAACGTTTGATGCCCAAGCTTTTGTAATGCTCAAGTAACTCGGCAATTTCACTTTTATCATCGCCAATACAAGACATATGGGGTGCAATATCAGTCTCACCGCGCGCGCATAAGGCTTGGACGATATCTAAAGTGCGGCTACGAGTTGAACCACCAGCACCATAGGTCACCGAAAAGTACGCAGGTGACAGCTTATTCAGCTCATCATAAGTGCTGAGGAGCTTTTCGTGTCCTTGCTCGGTTTTGGCTGGGAAAAACTCAAAGGAGAAAGCAGGCTTAGTCACAGTCTGGCTCCTTTTAGTATTTATAAGCGTCAGGCTTAAATGGACCTTCAACAGGTACGCCTAAATACTCAGCTTGCTTGCTAGTTAGCTTAGTTAGCGTACCATTAAAGCCAGCAACCATCGCAGCGGCAACTTCTTCGTCTAGCTTTTTCGGTAAAACTTTGACGTATAAGTTGTCAGTACGTGTATCAGCTGGCAAGTCAGCAAATTTTTCTTCATACAGATACATTTGCGCCAATACTTGGTTAGCAAAAGAGCCGTCCATTACACGCGATGGGTGACCAGTTGCGTTACCCAAATTCACCAAACGACCTTCAGCAAGCAAAATCAAGTAATCATTTTCGTCGTCTGAGCGGAAGATTTGATGCACTTGTGGCTTAATCTCAACCCAGCGCCAGTTGTCACGCATAAATTGGGTGTCAATTTCGGTGTCAAAATGACCGATGTTACAAACGACTGCACCAGGCTTCAATGCTGCAAGCATATGTCTGTCACAAACATGGTAGTTACCAGTAGTGGTAACAATCATGTCGGTATCTTCTAACAGACGCGTGTTGATGTTTTCTGCGCCGCCGGTGTTATCGCCGTTGATATAAGGTGACAATACTTCAAAGCCATCCATACAAGCCTGCATGGCACAGATAGGATCGACTTCTGACACACGTACAATCATACCTTCTTGACGTAAGCTTTGCGTAGAGCCTTTACCAACATCGCCATAACCGATAACTAAGGCGCGGCGACCGGCAAGGAACATATCGGTTGCACGTTTGATAGCGTCATTTAAGCTGTGACGGCAGCCGTATTTGTTGTCATTTTTAGACTTAGTAACCGCGTCATTGACGTTAATAGCGGGTACTTTAAGCGTGCCTTTATTTAGCATTTCAACCAAACGATGGACACCAGTAGTCGTTTCTTCTGAGATACCATGAATATTATCCAGCAATTCAGCATAATCATTATGAATCAATGCGGTCAAATCACCGCCGTCATCTAAGATTAAGTTAGCATCCCAAAGCTGACCTGATTCTTCACCACCAACGTGGATTTGTTGACGTAAGCACCACTCGTACTCTTCTTCAGTTTCGCCTTTCCAGGCATAAACAGAGATACCAGCAGCAGCAATCGCAGCAGCAGCATGGTCTTGGGTTGAGAAGATATTACATGAAGTCCAGCGTACTTCAGCACCTAGCGCGACTAGTGTCTCGATAAGTACCGCAGTTTGGATGGTCATGTGGATACAGCCAGCGATTTTTGCGCCTTTAAGCGGTTGATCGGCTTCGTAGCGACGACGCAAACCCATAAGGGCAGGCATTTCAGCTTCGGCAAGCGTGATTTCACGGCGGCCGTAATCAGCAAGGCTGATGTCGGCGACTTTGTAGTCAGTGAACGAGGGATTGATCGTATGGGCAGATGGGGTGTTAGACACTGCGTCCATAATATGCTCCTATCAGTGGTTAATGTATGATAAAAAGAATAATAACGCAGGTGCCGTTATTTGCGCTGTTAACGACCAAAGTATGGGAGTTAACAGTTACCGAGCCTAACATGACGAATTAATCAGCTTAGTTTGTTTATAGAGCGTAAACGTAACCATCAATTCATATGGTGCAACACCTCTCGGAGGTCGTTATTGTAATTGATGATAGATAATTTGTCACCTATTGGCTGATATAAATAGTAAGCACTTGTGGTATTTATTAGCATAAAAAAAGGCTGTCGATTGACAGCCTTAATTATTTATAATCTAATTTTTAATTAGTGCTAAATGAACTTAGAACCAGTTATAAGTTAGTGAGGTGAAATAACTTGTACCGTCTGTGGCATATTCATTACCGAACTGGCTAGCAAGGGTGTAATCTTCATCAGTGATATTATCTACACGCACGTTAGCACGAAGATTGGGAGTGATATAGGCGCTGCCGCTTAAGTTAAGTAGCGTATAGCTATCAAGTTCCTTGTTTTCGGTAGTCAGTCTATCATCACTATGTTTTGCTTCGAGGCGAACATCGAACATAGGTTGCTGATAACCGATATAAACTAAACCACTATTTTTAGGACGGTAGGGAAGTTGTTGATCAAAGTTAGCATCAGTTCTGGTTTTGTTCTTCGCATCTAAATAGTCATAACCTAAACCAAATATAAAGGAGCTTACATTCCAGTCTGAGGTTAAACTTACGCCTTTGATTTTTGCTTCAGCAGTGTTAGTGTTGCCACCAATCAAATCTTCAACATCAGTGTGATAGCCAGTTAAACGTGAAGTTTGCATATTATTAGCATATTCAACGAACACTTCAGTGTTTTTACTGGTTTCAGGTTTTAAGTCTGGATTATTATAGCCTGGGAAGTATAAGTCATTAAAGGTCGGTGCACGAAACCCAGTGGCATAGTTTGCACCGATACGCATGCCAGCCAATGGACGTATAGCTGCTCCTAGATTATAAGTGCTTTCATTACCATACTGCGAGTTGTCATCTACACGATAGTTGGCTTGCAGGTCATAATAAGACTCTGATAACTGATAACCAACGAAAGCACTTTTCACTGTTCTATCGTCAGGAGTATAAGCGGTTTGAACAGGAGGGGCAGGAAAACCTGAAAAATCTAAAACATCTGATGCCTTTAGTTTTTGCGATAACCATTCTGCACCAACGATCACTATACCAGGTTGGGCGTTAATACTGGTCTCTAAGCGTGCTTGCTCTTGCGTAGTATCGAACTGACTGCCTTCTTGATAGTTAATAGAGTTGTTATCATGGGAGGTCGATTTATCAATACTTTGACCATAACTTAGTTTAGTCAGCGTCATTGGGGTTTGATATTGCAAATATGCGTTAGCGCTACCGTTTTTTTGATCAGAGTAAGCATTAGGGATAATAGTGCCAGCTGAGTCGAATTCAGTCGTAGAGTCTGAATATAAGCCGCTAATTCCTGCACTTAGCTCGTTAGTGAACTTGTGACGTAATGCCATGCTCGCATTGGTAGACTTAAAACCATCATCGTCCGCATTGTAATCATTAGGAGTAGAATTAGAACTAGCTTTAGCAATCGCATTAAAACCGTCTGTTTTATTACGACTGACACCTAAGCTCAATGACGAAGTATCATTTTTAAGCTGACCTGTTACGCCAACTTGATAATGATCATTACTGCCGTAACCAACGGTCGTGGAAACATTGGACTGTTCTACGCTATTGCCCTTAGTGAAGATTTGGATAACCCCGCCCATGGCATCAGAACCATAAATACTTGAGCCTGAAGCACCGTATAGAATTTCGATGCGATCAATTTGATCGGCTGATAATAAATTCAGAGATGGACTGCCTAAAGATATAGAGCCATATCTTATGCCGTCGATAAGCACCAATACCTGCTTGCTATCAAAACCACGCATATAAAAATTACTGGCTGTGCCCATGCCGCCACTTTGCGTAATATTAATGCCAGGCTGATTCTTTAATATATCGGTGACGGTTTGACCTTGATAACGTTGCAATTCTTCGCTATCGATCACACGAGTCTGGGAGATGACATTGCTGGTTTTAGTCGGTGTACGAGTGGCGGTGACTACAATTTTATCAAGCTCAACTTGTGGTAGCTCGCTATCACTGATGACATTGACGTCAGTAGCGGCGTTAGCGCTCATAGCAAATGCGCCAAATGCGCTTAAAATACACAACCGCAGATAAGTGGTTGAAGATGAACGTGATAAAACCATGTTGAATTCCAAATTAATCAAATAAAGAAGTTACAGAAGTGAAATCTGAGCAGCTAAAAATTACAAAAAGTAATAAATAAAATACATGGCGTTATTATCTATAAAAGCACCTCATTTATAAACCACTTTCACCTAATGTTTATTCATCATAGGGTGAATATTATTCACTATTAGCTATCTTTGAGTGTTTTAAGCAAGGGACAAGCTATTTATCATTTTTTTGTTCACTAGTGATATTTTTGACCATCATAATTGTTATTATAGGGCAGATTTTCCCCGTTTTTCGTTATGCCATTCATAAAGCCATGAGGTTTGTTTTGTTTATTAAACATCGTCTGAATACCACTGCCGTGCCATCTTTATCGATGTCATTGATGAAGTTACCATTAATCGTGATAACACTACTCGTTGCTATGGCACTTAGTATCCTCTCGCAGCCTAGTGCGTTGGCAGCTGAGACGAGCATACTGGGTGTGGGTGGGACTAAGACTGAGGAAGGGGATGGCACATCGATACCTGATTCATTCGGACGCGATACGCCTCGGCATACGGTGCAAGGATTTATTGCAGCATTGGGTGAAAATGATTATTTGCTGGCGAGTAATTACTTAAATCTATCTAAATCTGATAATCCCACAACCATTGTACGACAGTTCAAGCAAGCCCTCGATGCAGGTGGTCGTTTTCAGGCTGATCTACAGATTAATAATACGCCTGAAGGCAATTTGACCGATCAGCTACCGCCAAGCCAAGAAAATGTAGGTGTCATCAAAGTCAGTGATGCCAGCATTCCTCTATTACTTGAAAGAGTGGTGTCAAAAGAAGGTGAGCAATATTGGCAGTTTTCTACCGATACACTCAGCTCAATACCAGAGGCGATAGAGAACTATGAGCCGACTTTGGTTTCTCGTTATACCATTGACTCGTTGGAAGGCAAAAAGCTTTTTGGTTATCAGTTGGCTGATTTGGTAGCCGCTTTAATGATGACTATCAGTAGTTTTTTGTTCACGTACATCGCAGTATGGCTACTGTATCATTTATTAGAAATCACTTACCCTCGTGTCCGTGATGTACCGCTACCATTGCCAGATAAAGTGATATTGCCGCTAGCGGTGGTGATTATGGCGCTGATTTTATCTGAGGTGATGGTTTATGCGGGCGTGTCAGTGACCCTGCGCGAGCCTGTCAACCGTTTCGCCGAGATTGCTTCGTGGGTGGCGATAACGTGGTTGTTATTACGCATTATCGATGCATTATTTACCCGTGCAGTGAACTTAAGCTATAAGAAAAACTATACTGAACGGGTCTCAATTTTGGGGCTACTACGCAAAGTCGTCAAAGCACTGTTATTGATATTTGCAGTCATCGTCACTTTTGGTAACTTGGGCTTTGACTTAACGACGGGTATTGCGGCATTAGGTGTCGGTGGTTTAGCGTTAGCATTAGGTGCGCAAAAGACCATCGAAAACTTAGTCGGTAGTGTGGTAGTAGTGGCAGATTCGCCCGTACGTATCGGTGATTATTGCAAGTTTGGTACCTATGAAGGCACCGTCATCGATATTGGTATTCGCTCATCGCGCGTGCGTACTTTGACTCGCACTATCGTCACAGTACCTAATGGCGATTTTTCATCGATGCAAATTGAAAACTTTACCTCGCGTGATATGTTTCGCTTTTTGCATCAGCTATATATCAAGCGTACCGCTGATATTGATGTTGTGTTTAAGATGGTCAAGCACTTGGATACGTTTTTGGATGAGCATGAATTAACCAATCAAGAATGGAACCAAGTCAATATCTTAGAGCTGCGTCAAGATTGTTATATTATTCAATTGCAAGCCTATATCAATGCCACTGGTATCATCGAATTCTATGAAAAACAAGATGTGTTATTTGTTGATCTATTAATGCAAGTTAGAAAGTATGATGTAGAGCATGCCCTGCCAACACAGCAGCTTATTGTTAAGCAGCCAGAGCTTCAGGCTGAATTAGATCATGAAAGTAAAGAAGGCGAGACGGTTGACAAGAAAAATGCTGCTGATGATAAGCCTGAAGCCGTTAGTTTAAGCAAGGATGTGGATACTATTGATGATGAGCAGACCGCAGATAAACCCAAAGATGGCTTAAAAAAGGATATGATCGACAATAGATACAAACGCATTCATAAAAATCGTGGTTATAATTTAGCAAAACTAAAGTTCAAGCAGGTTAAAAAGAGCTTTAGATTCCCTAAAGTATGAAGCATTTAGTAAGATAGCCTATTATAAAGGCACTGCTTTTCTATTATTTAGCCAGCCGTAGTGTGACCATAGTAGTAAGCTAGCAGCACTCCGATGTGGCGACCAATCTTTGGTCGCCATTTTTAATTGTTTTGGTGTTGGACGTTCTGCTAGACCTAGCAAATCCATCGCTGCGACTTTAATCGCCAAGTCATCGACCGCCAGTACATCAGCTCGTCCTAAAGAGAATAATAAGTACATTTCAGCCGTCCAACAGCCAATACCAATGACGGCAGTGAGTATCTCAAGCACTTCTTTATCACTTATGGTGGTTAATGCTTCAAAGTCGATATCATGTTCAACCAATGAGCGCGTATAACGAATTTTTTGCTTAGATAACCCTTGTGTTCGCAATATATCATCTTCTACCTGAATAATCGTTTGCGGTGAGGTGAGGTTAGCATCAAGCAGTTTTTTCCAAATGCTGGAAGCCGCCACTACAGATAGCTGTTGACCAACTATCGCTCTCACTAGCTGCTCAAAGCCGCCAGTATTACGTCTTAAGTCTGGAGCACCTACTTGCTCATAGATAGGAGCAAATTTTGGTTCAATAGCAATAAGTGCATCGATGTGAAGTTTGAGCTGTTCATTATTTTCAATTGTTTTAACGGTTTTTATTATTTCAGTATTTTGTACGTCCATGAGAGACTTGTCCTAAATAATTAAATTTACCTACTGAATATAGGTTAAATACAGCTATAAAAAAAGACTGCTTATTTGCAGTCCTTTTTTGTTCCTAAACCAAAGAGCTTACTCGCTATCAGGCTTATTCTTTTTTAATAATACCAATACAGCGCCATTGCCACCATCTTTTGGCGGGGCTGAGCAAAATGCCAACACTTCTGGTAATTGACGTAACCAACCGTTGACGCAAGTTTTTAGAATCGCTTCACTACCTTTACCATGGACGATTTTTACCGATGTTTCATTGTTTTGCTTTGCTTGGCTGAGTAGTTGGGTCATCGCTACACGTGCTTCTTCAATAGTGCAGCCATGAATATCTACAGCATCGTACCAACGTAATTTACCTTGTTTTAGCTGGGTAAAAATTTTGTTTTGTAAGGTAGGGTTTTTATAAGATAAGTAGGCTTCACCAGCAACAGGGTTCAATAAAGCCTGCATATCTGATAAACCAGCGCCCAAGTCGCTTGCTTCGCCACCTTGAGCGGCTGCACGCTTAGACAGTGTCGCTGCATCAGGCTTTTTGGCTTTTGCTGCATTGGCAGGTGAACGTACGTTTTTATCGTCGAGTTGATTGACACCATTCATTGCTTGCATGAACAAGACTTTATCATCATCGATATGTTCGCTATCCATCTGTTTGACGGTTTTTTTAACTTGCTTTTGAGTCAATAGCGAGACAGGCTCAGTGGGCTTACCGTCGTCGCCATCAGGTGACACGGTATCACGACCTTTACTCAATTGACCTTTAAGCTCTTTAAGTTGGTCTTGCATTTCTTTTGAAAATAGAGAGTTTGACATAATAATTAATGTATCGTTGGTTAGTGAATAAATGATTAATTGAGTAAGTAATAAAGATAATGACTATTTTCATATTGGCTTTATCTAAACTATCTCACTTACTTTACGCCTGTGCTGCGACGCTCGCAAGTAAGGATTGTAATGCTTGTCCAGGATGATCGGTTTTCATAAATTGCTCCCCGATTAAAAAGTGCTGAATATTATGGCTTAGCATCATGCGGATATCGTTACTGCTGTGAATGCCACTTTCGGTTACGATGAGCGGTCGTAGCAAGCTATCATTAGGGTTAGCAGAAAATGCATCATCAATAGCAAGCTCGCGTAATAGGGCGTTCTTTAAATCAAGTGTCGTCTGCAAATCCACATCAAAGGTATTTAAGTCACGGTTATTGATACCGTAGATATTGTGCTCTGAATGTGGCAGTTGTAGGGCACGTTCAAGCTCTTCTGCCGTATGCACTTCTATCAACACATCCATACCAAGCTCGATGCTAAGCGCATGTAGCTCTTTCGCCTGTACGTCATCAAGGCACGCCATAATCAGTAATATACAATCTGCACCAAGTAAATATGACTGATAAATCTGATAGACATCAATCATAAAATCTTTACGTAATATCGGCAGATCACAAGCTTCACGTGCTTGGACCAAGTAGCTATCATCACCTTGGAAGTAATCGCGATCTGTCAATACAGACAGACAGCTTGCGCCTGATTGCTCATACTGCTTAGCAAATAAAGCTGGCGCAAAGTTGTGATTGATAATACCTTTAGAAGGTGAGGCTTTTTTTATCTCAGCAATAATACCGATATTAGCGGCGCGCAAGGCACTGGCAAAACCGCGACGAGGTTGTTTATCTGCCGCGACTTTCGCTTGTAAGTCCTCAAGTGATAACAGATTACGAGCAGCAGCAACCTCTTCATGTTTGGTAGCAACAATACGTTGTAATACTGAAGGAATATGTGAGCCAACTGTTTTGTTAGTAGTCATGGCGGTATCCAAATATGGTTAAAGATAAATAGTCTATGATGGCTAGGTTTATGTACTTATAAGTTAAGCATTGGCTGCCAATTGCTGCGTATATTGTGCCAAAGACTCAAGCTTCACTAAAGCCTCGCCATTTTGGATAATTTTTTGTGCTCGGCTCACACCGTTTGGATAGTTGCTTGCAAGTCCTGCAGTATATATCGCTGCGCCTGCATTTAACGCAATCATATCGCGCGCTTTAAGCACTGATCGTTCATGTGTCTCTGTGCCTGACAAAGCGGCACGTATTAGCTCAAGGCTTTGCGCTGGTGAGTCAACATCAAGCCCAATCAAGGTTTGTGAATCAATACCTGCATCCTCTGGCATCATATCATAGACAGAAATTTCACCATCTTTTAATTCAGCCACCGTAGTCGAGGTTGCGAGACTTATTTCATCCAAACCATCTTTTGCACCGACGACCATCACATGGCGCGCGCCTAGATTTTTCATGACCTTTGCTAAAGGTTCACATAATTGCGCGGTAAAAACGCCAATCACCAAATTGGGCGTACCAGCAGGGTTGGTGAGTGGACCTAAAATATTAAAAATCGTTCTAGATTTTAGCTCACGGCGTACTGGATTGGCATAACGCATGGCACTATGGTGGTTTGGCGCAAATAAAAAGCCAATACCTTGGTCTTCGATACAGGCTTGCGCTTGCTCAGGCGTCAGCGATAGACTGATACCAGCTTGCTCAAGCAAGTCCGAGCTACCAGATTTGCTTGAAACACCGCGGTTACCATGTTTGGCAACTTGTGCACCTGCTGCTGCTGCTACCAACGCTGCCGCTGTAGAGACATTAAATAAGTTGGCACCATCACCACCTGTACCAACGATATCGACCATATAGTCACAGTCTTTTGGGGCGATATTTGACGCTAATGCACGCATAGCACTTGCTGAGGCGGTAATCTCATCGATTGATTCGCCTTTCATACGCAGACCGGTCAAAATAGCACCCATCATGGCATCACTACATCTGCCTTGCATGATGATTAGCATCACTTGATACATCTCATCAAAGGTCAGATCAATGTGTTGAAAAATCCTACCTAATGCGGTGGTTAGTAGCTCATGGATACTGTCATCTGACAGCTGATGGATATCTTCTGGCGTACGGGTTACGTTTGAAAGTACATTCTGCAAAGGAGCAGTGGTCATCATATTCTCACTTATTATTATTTTAAATTTTTAGATAATTTCTAGCGGCTAGCCCACCTGTGGCAAGTTATCGGTGTCTATAACAGCCAAATTATGCGCTCGTAAAAAGTTATTAAGCAGCTGATAGCCAGCCTCACTTAAAATAGATTCAGGATGAAACTGTACCCCTTCAATGGCAAAGTCACGGTGACGAATACCCATGATTTCTTCTATGCTGCCATCGATATGTTGGGTCCAAGCAGTGACCTCAAAGCCATCAGGTAAGCTTGATTTATCAATAACCAGTGAATGATAGCGGGTAAACTGTGCAGGATTGGGTAAATCCATAAACACACCCTCTCCATTATGGTAAATACCAGATAAGCGTCCGTGCATCACTTCGCTTGCTTTGACTATGTTACCGCCAAACGCCTGTCCAATAGCTTGGTGACCCAAGCAGATACCCAGTATTGGTATCATGCCTTTAAAAGTATCAATCAATTCAAGTGAGATGCCGGCGCTATCAGGGGTGCAAGGTCCAGGACCGATAACGATGACGTCAGGCGCAAGCGCTTTTATTTGCTCAATGCTAATCTCATCATTACGACAAACGGTGATGTCCTGCTGCAATTCACCGAAGTACTGTACAATATTATATGTAAAGCTGTCGTAGTTATCGATCATCAGAATCATGAGGGCTTCAACTTATTGAGATGTTTACTGTTGGTGTTGATTAATAAATTTGTATGGCAGTTTGCTATGTCACTTAATGTTAAAGATTTTATGGCATCATTATATTAACATTATTTTGTCGTCTATCAAATGTGATGATTCTATAGATTGAATGTCGCTAGATAAAAGTATGTTTAATCGTTAATGGAACGGCAACTTGGCACCATTACCGCTGCTAAAAAAAGTATATTTTCAAAAAATATTTGTAAATGTTCCAATATGGTGCACGTGCACTAAATATATTCTTATCTATGCACTATTATGATGCTAATATTATGATATTGAATCGTCGATATTCATTGTTAGAAGCAAATGTGAGACAATATTTTTTCTGGAAGATTAGACTGTATTTTATTTAACTAACTGTATTTATTAGTAATAAATTAAAAATATGATGACCTAGAGTAATGAAACTAGCTAGGTTGGCATGGCTGTTGCATCTTCCTAGCATACAAGTATCTTGTATTGCCTTGCAGCACAAACTATTTATCAATCGGCGTCTGAAGAGTGCAACATTATTAGCGAGATATTGCTAATATAGCAATTGCATTTGTCTGATTGATAAAAATGTGTCATTAATAATAAAGACAGATACTGGCTATTAGTATGAATAACGAGTAAAAACCGTTATCTTCAACCTCAGCACTGTTTAGTAATACAAAGCCATTACTATAATTTCAGTACCATGATAATCACTAGGGAAACTATCTATGTCAAATAAACTACTTGATCTGATCAAATCATCCAACGCTAAATGGGTTGATTTCCGCTTCACTGATACCCGCGGTAAAGAGCATCATATGAGCTTTCCAGCTCATAGCGTTGATGAAGAATCGATGGAAGATGGCAAAATGTTTGATGGCTCATCGATTGCTGGTTGGAAAGGGATTGAAGCATCAGACATGATTTTGCGTCCTGATCCTGATACGGCGTTTATTGACCCATTCTTTGATGCGGTTACGGTTGTTGTGACTTGTGACATCATTGAGCCATCAACCCTACAAGGTTATGACCGTGATCCACGCTCTATCGCGCGCCGTGCTGAAGAGTATTTAAAATCTACCGGTATTGGTGACACTGCCTATTTTGGTCCTGAGCCTGAATTCTTTGTGTTTGATGAAGTAAAATGGTCTGTGGGCATGTCTGGTGTCAGTCATGAAATCGTCGCTGAAGAAGCCGCTTGGTCAACTAACAAAGACTACGAGTGGGGCAACATGGGTCATCGCCCACGTGTCAAAGGCGGTTATGTACCAGTGCCACCGGTTGATAGCGCACAAGATATGCGTACCGTCATGTGTGATCGCATTGAAGATATGATTGGTGAAGGTTGTATCGAAGTCCATCACCATGAAGTTGCGCCTTGTCAGTTAGAGATTGGCGTTGCTTTTAACACTCTAGTACGCAAAGCAGATGAAGTGCAAAAACTCAAATATGCTGTACATAACGTTGCTCATCAGTTTGGAAAAACAGCAACTTTTATGCCAAAGCCTATCGTTGGTGACAATGGCTCTGGTATGCACGTCCATATCTCAATCTCAAAAGATGGTGTCAATACTTTCTCTGGTGATGAATATGCGGGCTTGTCTGAAACGGCATTGTATTTTGTCGGTGGTATCATTAAACACGCTCGTGCACTTAATGCGATTACCAATCCATCAACCAACAGCTATAAGCGCCTTGTGCCACATTATGAAGCGCCTATCAAGCTTGCGTACTCAGCATCTAACCGTTCAGCGTCTATCCGTATTCCGCACGTTAGTAGCCCAAAAGCAGTGCGTGTTGAAGCACGTTTCCCTGATCCAGCAGCCAACCCATACCTAGCGTTTGCGGCGTTGTTAATGGCTGGTATTGACGGTATTCAAAATAAAATGCATCCAGGTGAAGCAGCTGACAAAAATTTATATGATTTGCCACCAGAAGAAGAAGCACTGATCCCAACGGTCGCTGAAAACTTAGAAGTGGCGCTACAAGCACTAAAAGATGATCATGAGTTCTTATTAAAAGGCGATGTATTTACCAAAGAGATGTTAGAGGCTTATATTGCTCTAAAACAAGAAGAAGCACAGCGCGTCAACATTACTGTTCATCCAGTTGAGTTTGACTTGTATTACAGCTGCTAATTTATAGCTAATACGCTCAATGATTTTAATAAAAAACCAGTTAAGTAGATCTTAGCTGGTTTTTTTTGCTCTTGAATATTTGTGTTGACTGAGCTGACAAAATTTCTGTGCAGACGATACTGCTTTAATATGAAAAGTAACGCATAATAGTTTCATCTGTATATTAATAATAAGTATCTATTAGGCTGACTGACTATGACTCTATTATCAAAAAGTAATCTTTTGAATAAAAGTGTGACTTTAAGCCTGCTGACGGGTTTTATAGTTAGCACGGCTAGTCTTTGGATGCCTGTTGCAAATGCCGCTGCTATTTATAAAGTCATTGATGAAAAAACGGGTCAAGTCACCTTTACCGATCGCCCGCAGAACTACGAAAATAAACCGGGCAAGCAAATTAGTGAAACTTCTGTTATAACGGACACTCGCTCTACGTCCAATAATGCTACTAATAACAGCACCGCAGTAGATAGTAATCCTATTGCACCTGCTAAGCCAATGGTCACTAGCAATGCAACACCGCCAGCGATGGCAAGTGCTTCAAGCGCAATTCAAGCACCACGCGTTAGTTATCAATTAACGATGATTGAGCCTAGCGAAGAGCGCGCCTATCGTCGTCCGGCGCAAAGTATCGTGGTCACTCTACAAACTAAACCTGCACTACAAGTAGGAGATAGTGTGAGTATTACGCTTGATGGTAATGAGGTAACCCAAGGTTTAAGTGCCTCAATTTCTACGGTTAATATCCTACCGGGCTCTCATGTTATTCATGCTGTGATTAAAAACGCGAAAGGGCAGACGTTAAAGCAAATATCACGAACTATTTATGTGATTCAAAATACGCAGACATTGCAAAATAATAAAAAAATTGCTGAGCAGCTTTTGGCTTATCAGCGCTTGCCTTGGCATCAAAAGGTGTTGTTAAAACTGCGTCAAGATGGCAAACAGCCTAATATGCAAACCTTTAATAAACCACAAGTAAACACACCTATGACTCTTGAGCAACCAGCTATAAAGTAGCCTATGATGAATAATGTTATCTAAAAAATAAAGGCAATCACTGATATTAGCGATTGCCTTTATTCATACTCATCTTTTCATATAACTTTGACGGTATTTTATTTAGTCAACTCAATCGTACCATTGGCAGTGACTGAGATGGTGCTGTTACCAGATTCAAAGTTTTGGCTTGGTACAGACGCATCAGCACTCTCAGCTTTCATACTCATTGCATTATACATCGGGCGCGGATAATTGCTGCCAGTGTTTAGATTGACATTGACGACACGATAGCCACGAGCATCCCAAGCACGGGTCATATTTTTAGCTTGCTGCTGAAAGGCGCGAGAAGCTTCGGTCATTAGCTTTTGCTCTAGCGCATTCTTTTTGATATCTGAAACACCAAAGCTGAGATTTTCCATCACTAAGGTTTCTTGTAAATCAGCAATCAGCTGGCTAGTTGCGGTAAAATCCGTACTTTTTAGATCTATATTTGCCTGTCCTGTCCAGCCAATGATTTTATTATTTTTATCATAGCGTGGGTAGGTACGCTGTTGCCCTGTACTGACGGTGACAGTTGGGTAGCGTTTAGCGATTTTTAAAGCATTGTTAATCGAATTGTTTAATGTGGTTGCTAATGCTTTTGCATCAGTTGCCTGTGCTTTTTTATATAAGCTGGCAGTGACCTCATCGTTTTGAATCTCTTCTTTTACTTCTGCCTGAAAAGTAAGTTGGTCGTAGCCAGTTGGTGCTGCATGAGCGCTTCCCATCATCGCTGTTAATAAAAGCGCTGTACCAGTGCTGAGAGCAGCTTTACTAGTTAATATGTTTTTCATCATAATCTCCTGAATGACGTAATTGTGTTTGAAGAAGTTAATTTGAAGGCCATAAAAATGCATTTTATTTATTTGGCATTTTTTATAGCATTTAAGCTTCTTAGCTAAAATAGCAAAATTTAAAAGTATCGCTGTGAGAATTTTGTCACTTAAGTTACAGGCGCATGTAGTATAAAAAGCGAACAGTTTTACGATTGGGGTTGTAATAATGAAAAATTCTTGTATAATCTGCAGCTGGTGGCCCCATTGGTAGCCTCGCAACATTGTTCTATGAATCCCGCCAGGACCGGAAGGTAGCAACGGTAATAGTTATAATGTGTGCCGAGGATGTGCTGATGGGGTCGCTTTTTTTTGTCCAAAATTTGATAATAAAATATAAATAAGCCAAAATATTTAATCCTGATAATAAGCCCTTCATTATAAAGGGCTTTTTTTTCGCCTGCCTTTTGTCTTATTTTGAACTTTTGGTAAACTTATAGCAAAAGGACAGTTTATTGGACTTCAAAACAGCCTTGCTGTTGATCGACAAGCACCGCGTAATATCTGGACATTACTAATACATGGGTTGAGCTTCTCTAGCATGGCAAGTGCTCAACTAATCAAGCACAGCTTTAACCGCGAGCGTGAATTGCTAGCCGATGCGACCAGTATACAGCTCACACGCTCGCCAGCAATTATGGAAACCTTGCAAGCCATTCATCAAGATTCTTTGGGTTCGCGCTTGACAGGTATCGCCGGTATTAATGGACTTAGTCATTTTTTCTTTGCCAGTAGCGGCGCCGACCTAGGTGATGTTTCATGGTTTGCCACTCATCCAAGTTTGAGTGAGCGTATGAGCGCCATTAATGCCAATACTTATCACAAATTTGCCATACAAGTTGCCAAAGAAAAACATATTAATCAGAAGAAAGTACAAGAAGTTTATGAGCAGCGCCGGCTGGGTGATTGGGGAGCAATAACAGCAAATAGCCTAAAAAGAAAAAATAATAGCCTAAATACAGAATCGCCAGAAAAAATCATACTTCAATCTCAGTCATCACCTAGTATTTATAAGAACAATGATACAGAAATAAGTAGTGAACTAGACACGGATTCAGGTCTTGAGTTTGCTGTAGAGAAGGATGTGATAGTTGATGGGCGTTTACAAGTAAAAGCAAAGTCGATTGATAAACATCAGCTGATAAGGCCATGGCAAGCAAAGCATGATAGCGACCTGCTGGCAAAAAAATTAATCAGTACTGCTGATATAAACAAGGTGTCATTGCCACAATATGTGCTTAATCACAGTTACCATCCGCGGGGTGCGCAGGCTTTGATTGAGGCGGTGATGTTATGCCATCAAGGTTGCATATTGTCTACAATTGCCACTTATGATTTATCAGATATCTGGAGTGGTATTCCTAAAGATAGGGTAGTGACTACGACTGATAGTAGCTCTACTAGTAGCTCTACGTCTAATGTAAAACCTCGAATTGATACAATGAGTGATCAGAAAATATTGCCGCATACCATAGACCAGCAGTTACTAGAGATGGTTGCTGGTATTGATCGGCGGTTAGATAGTGCTTTGATAATATTGGCTATAAAGCAACTATCCCAGCATGATTTATCCGAAAGCGTGATAAATGAATTACGCTTAAAAAGTGAAAGTAGCCATAGCCACCAAAGCCATCTATATTATAAACAGAAAACAAAATCTCGTACCATGCTGATGCGTTATCAGCACGGCATCATTGAGCTGTTTAAAAGTCAGTTAATCGTCGATTTGAGCAGAAATTTTGCTGATGAAATAGCCAATGATGACGTTTACATGGGTGAGCCTAAACCAGTATTCACGCGCTCAGAGAATACAATCTCTCGATCACCATCAATTTTGTCATTATGGCAGGCGCTGCACTTACAGCAACTACTGCCTATATTGTCTGGTGTTTTAAACCATAATTTATCAAGCGCCAATGAATCATGGCAACTGGAGTTACGAGCTGGTTTAGATGATATTTATGCCCAGCTTGATCCATCAGGTCAGGTTTTTAACAGCCTTGGCAACGCTGAAAAAACAATATTAACGCTACTAGCCTACCGATTATCAAAAGATGTCAAAGGTCAGGTAGCATCAGCTCTGAGGGATAGAAGTTTTAATGTGTCCAATTATGTTGTATATGTACGCCGTCATGCACGCCTGATTGATATTGATTTAACAGCAGTGAGCGATGCAAATTTGCAATGGCTACTATTGACTGCACAAAATTTAAATAGTGTGCAATTATTGGCATTGATAGAAGCAGTGCCTGTTTTTATATCATCAAGCATAGACAGTGAAGAGGCTGGTGATAATTATCAAGACAGGCAGCAGAGTGATGGTCAAATAGAGTATAATAGCGCTATAAAAAACAGCCATATTGATGATGTCATTACTGATAATCTATATATACTTAGCCATTATCGTCAATGGCTAAGTACATTGCATACAGTGATGTTACACGATACGATAGTCAGCCAAGATGAATATGATTGCTTAACGATACTGGCAGAGCACTGGCTTGGTGTTAGACAGCTTTTTTAGGTAGATTAGACGATTTTATAGTTAATGCGTCAAGTAATGGTTAGCATCGTTTCTGACAGTAAAAGTCTGTAAACCCATTTTAGATAAGTAGGATAGTAGAGTCGCATGAGTGATATCCAAGACCCGCAGCTGGTATTACAGCACCGTGTACAGCAGCGTCAGATTTTAGCGATGATGGGTATCAATCAGTGGGTGCAGCCAAGCTCAGAAACTCTTAATATCAGTGATATTGCAGCATCTACTGTCATGCCCAGTATGACTCAGTCTGATTCTACTACTAGCAACGTCAAGACACAGCCAAATAATGAACAGCCAGTTGTCAGCATCGTAAATCCAGATGAAAAAAACGTTGAAATATTAGATAGCAGTGCTGACCATAATGTCTCTGCTTATCCATATAATGAAGCGGGAACTGACGACCTCCAAGATATAAGCGCGCATATCTTTAACAAACAAAGCCCAGTTACTTATAGTTTTGATGCAGTCAGCCCTGATACCGCAGTTGGTTCTAAGATAGATACGGTCGTTCAACAAGACGTTGCTCTGTTTGATGAGCAGGTATTTTCTAATGACAGTCATTATGACCATACCCTTAAGGTAGCACCGTTCCACTTACAAGGTGGTCGTTATGGCGATTGGGTAATCATTGCTGATATTCAAGCGCTTAATAATGACAGCCAAAAACTGTGGCAAAATATCACACAAGCGCTATCAATCTCTTGTGAGACAACATCATTCCCTATCTGTGAAGGCATGGATACGGCTGAGCTTGCCAATGCCAGTTTTGCTGGACATGTCTTTAAAATTGGACGCTGCGAAGAAGAAATAAAGGTGTTGGCGTTGACTGCGTTACCTGAAGGGCTTGAGCATCCCGATTTGACTGCTGCACCAACGTTAGATGAAATGCTTACTGATAGTCGCTTAAAGCGCACGCTTTGGGAGATGATTTCTGGTTCGGCTGATTAACAGTGAAAGTTTTAATTATTTTTTATAAGCAACATAGTCGTTAGCCAATAAAATAAAAACGTAAGAAGTATTTCAATGGTTAACTTTTAAATCCCATAAGTTTTAAATCCCAACTAACAACGATGATTTTATCATATTTAGGATAATGATTATGACTACCAAAGCCGCTCCTAACCGTGTACCTAATTTTTCAGCAGGACCTGCTACTATACCGACCGCCGTGTTATCACGTGCTCAAGAAGAGTTGCTAGACTGGCAAGGACGCGGCGTATCGGTGATGGAAATCAGCCATCGTAGTAAAGAGTACATCGCGATTACTGAAAAAGCTGAAGCCAAACTGCGCTCGTTGATGGATATTCCAGACAATTATAAAGTGCTATTTTTGCAAGGTGGTGCCAGCTTACAGTTTTCAGCCATTCCATTAAATCTGTTAAATGGTGGACGCGGTGACTACCTCACTACTGGTGCTTGGTCAGGAAAAGCCATTAAAGAAGCGCAACGTTATGCTAATTTAGGTCTTGGTGAAGTTAATCTGGTGGCAACAGGCAAAGACAGTAACTTTACCGACGTGCCAGACCAAAGTGACTGGAACCTGAGCGAAGATGCGGCGTATTTCCACTACTGTGCCAATGAGACCATTCATGGTTTGCAAGTATTTGAGCCACCGAAAGTTGATACGCCTATTATCGTTGATATGTCATCTTGCATTTTGTCACAACCGATTGATGTGTCTAAATTTGGGATGATTTATGCTGGTGCGCAAAAGAATATTGGTCCAGCCGGGCTAATCATTGTCATCATTCGCGAAGATTTATTAGGGCAGGCAAGTGAATGGTGCCCACTACTCATGAACTATGAACACCAAGCCGAAAAAGAATCTATGTCAAACACGCCAGCGACGTACTCTTGGTACTTGGCAGGGCTGGTCTTTGATTGGTTAGAAGAGCAAGGCGGCGTTGCTGCTATCGGGAAAATCAATCAACAAAAAGCGGATTTGCTCTATAAAACGATTGACGATAGTCGCTTTTATAGCAATCCAGTCGACCCTAAGTATCGTTCTATCATGAACGTCCCATTTACGTTGGCTGACAGCAGTCTTGATAAAGTGTTTTTAGAAGAGTCAGAAGCCGCAGGTTTACTGCATCTAAAAGGTCACCGCGATGTTGGCGGTATGCGTGCTAGCATCTACAATGCGGTGTCGCTAGACTGGGTACAGCAATTGGTCGACTTTATGATTGCGTTTGAAAAGAAGCACGCTTAAGTCAGTACAGTTTTTGGAAAAAAGACGCACTTTTATGAGTTGCGTCTTTTTTTATGAGCATTGATGCTTATTATTGGTGAATAATGTGTCATAGAGTCACTTTCACGCTGCAAACCATTAGGTTAAAAAATCTAAGTTTGTTATGATAAAATTTTGCGGCACTTACTGCTTTCAATTATAGGGCAGCACTTTAGTCAATTATCACCATATTCATTGGGCTAGCACAGGGGTTTGTTATAACTTTATTATGCTAAAAAATACCATGCTAAAAACTGTCCTATTAGTGATCATGGCGAGCTGGATACCAGCCAGTATCGCGGTGCCGATCACTACTACTGCGCTTGGTCATAATAGTCCTACTGAATATATCAACGCCCCATTTATGCCGTATGCCAATCCAAATGCGCCCACCGGTGGCACGTTGTCGCTTGATGCGCGTGGTACTTTTAATGCGGCTAATAAATGGATGACGACGGGGGTAGCAATGGCTGGCACCGACTATCTATATGATACCTTGATGACAGGCTCACTAAATGAAGCTTTTACCATGTATCCGCAGCTGGCAAGTAAGGTCACTTATGATCCTGATGATACCAGCTGGATTATTTATCATATCAATCCTGCCGCACGCTTTTGGGATGGATCACCGGTGACCAGTCACGATGTAAAAGCCACTTACGACGCGATACTGAACAAAGGACCGATGCATATTCGCAGCTATTTGGGGGATATTAAAGACATTCAGATTATTAATAAACAACAAGTAAAGTTTGTTTTTGCCTCTGATAAAAATAAAGAGATTTTATTAACGGTTGGTCAATTTCCTATTTTTGCCAAGTCTTCTATCGAGGCTGATTTTGAAAAAATTAGCCTAACGCCATTGATGGGTAGCGGTCCTTACAAATTAGGGCGTGTTGATGCGGGACGGGCGGTCATTTATGTGCGTGATCCCAATTATTGGGGTCGTGATTTGATGGTCAATCGTGGTCGTTATAATTTTGATATGATTAAGTTTGTCTACTATCAGAGTGATGAGATTGCTTTTGAAGGTTTTAAATCGGGTCAATATCGTTTTCGCCCAGAGAATAAAGCGTCTAACTGGGCAACGGGTTATAATTTCCCCGCAGTAAAAGCAGGTCTTATTAGTAAAGAATCAATAAGCAGTCAAAATCCAGTGCCGATGCAAGCACTTATCATGAATATGCGTCGGCCCATCTTTCAAGATATTCGTGTCCGTCAAGCCTTAACCGCAGCTTATGATTTCGAATGGATGAATAAAACCTTATTTCATGGGCAGTATGAGCGTTTGCAAAGCTTTTTTCATGGATCAGAGCTTGCCGCCACTGGCACGCCGACAGATGCAGAGATGCAGGTGCTAATTCCATTATTATCTAAACTTGAACCAATGCAGCGCAAAGCAGTATTAATGGAGTGGCAGCTGCCAACCAGTGATGGTAGTGGCTTTAATCGCGAAGGGTTGTTAAAAGCGCGGCAGCTGTTGCTAGATGCTGGATTTTATTATGAAGATATGAAGCTGTATCAGCCGGATGGCAAGCTTGCTCAGATTGAAATTTTAATGACAGGCGAAACCATGGGTCGAGTGTTGTTGCCTTATATTCGTAATCTAAAGCGTTTAGGCTTTGATGTGACGCTACGCCAAGTGGATGGTGCACAATATTATGAGCGTGTGCGTCGTTTCGATTATGACATGGTAGTCGATGTATTCGCCCAGAGCTTATCGCCTGGTGCTGAGCAAGCGGCATTTTGGGGCAGTGCGGCGGCTGATGAGCCTGGTAATCATAATACGGCTGGCATAAAAAATACTGCTATCGATACAGTGACAGCGTTGCTTGCCAATGCTAAAAACCGTGATGAGATTGTACTCTATACTCAAGTGCTCGATCGCCTGCTGCGTGCAGGTCACTATTTGGTGCCATTATATGGTAAGTCTAATACCAATGTCGCGTATTGGAATCAATACCGTCATACTGAAAAGCTGCCATCTAATGCCATCGGTATTGATTACTGGTGGACGGATAAAAAAGCAGAAGCACGCGTTAATCAATATTTAAAACAGTAATCGACAATGACAGTAAGTGACAGTGACATTAAAAGTAATTTGAAAGAATTTAATAGACATTAGCAATAAAGATAACCACTGGTAAGGATTTAGTATGAGTATTCGTATTCACCCAATTAAAGCGTTCAATGACAATTATATTTGGACATTAATCAATGAGAGTAACAAGCAAGCCATTGTTATTGATCCGGGTCAAGCGGCACCAGTCGTTGCTTATTTAGAGGAAAATGGATTAGAGCTGACGTCTATCTGGACGAGTCATCATCATCATGACCATATCGGCGGCGTTGCAGAGTTACAAGAATCGTATCCGATGACGCATCTGGTTGCGCATACTGAGCATAATGTCGATGAAGATCAGACCATAAAGGATGGTAGTACAGTAAGCGCGTGGGGCTGCTCTGCGCAGGTATGGGATGTGTCCGGTCATACCGCTAGCCATATGGCTTATATATTAGATATCGATGGCCTTAAGCATTGCTTTTGTGGCGATACCTTATTTAGTGCTGGATGCGGACGTGTGTTTACAGGAACGATTGAGCAGTTGCATGACAGCTTTAAGCGTCTAAATGGACTGCCAGCTGAGACGCTGTTATATCCTGCACATGAATATACTGCTAGCAATCTACGTTTTGGGTTGTCGATTGAGCCTGATAATGAAGCGATGCAGCAAGCTTTGGCACAAGCAGAAGACAAAACCGCACAAGGCATTCCGACGCTCCCCGTTACTTTAGGACATGAACGTGCGATCAATGTATTTTTACGGACGCAAGAGCCGAGTGTGATTGCAGGTGTAAAGGCTCAGTTTAATATCGATGATGATAAATCTTTGACTGTATTTGCAGCTCTACGTGAGCTTAAAAATAACTTTTAAATTCTAATCAATGCTTCGACTGACGCTTTGAGAGTTATTAGCTGCGCATTCTTTCTATTGCCATATTTCTTACTATTAGGAAGCCGCCATTATGGGTCGTTATATCTTAAAAAGGTTGTTATTGATATTACCGACGCTATTTTTGATATTGCTGGCGAATTTTGTCATTGTACAAGCAGCGCCCGGCGGTCCTGTTGAGCAGCAATTCGCCATGATTGAGCAAGGTGCAAAAGACAATGCCTTGGGCGGTAATATTGGTGCGGGTAGTTCAGGTAATAATAGTACGTATCAAGGCACGCGCGGCCTATCAGAAGAGATGGTGGCGGCGATTAATGCACAATATGGCTTCGACAAATCCGCGCCTGAGCGCTTTTGGCTAATGCTAAAAAATTATGCCCAGCTGGATTTTGGGGAGTCGTTTTTTAAAGGGCAATCGGTCACTGATTTGATTATCGAGAAGCTACCCGTTTCAATCTCGCTTGGGCTTTGGAGCACGCTGCTGATTTATATGATAGCGATTCCACTAGGGGTCTATAAAGCCATGCATCATGGCTCAGGGATTGATAAAGTCACAGCCATGCTACTAGCTATCGGCCATGCAATACCCGTTTTCGTATTTGCCGTTATATTACTGGTGTTTTTTGCAGGTGGCAGCTACTGGAATATCTTTCCACTGCAAGGCTTGACCTCTGAGAATTTTGATCAATTGAGCGTGCTGGGTAAAATCAAAGATTACTTTTGGCATTTGGCGCTACCGCTGCTAGCAAGTACGGTTGGTGGTTTCGCTGGCTTGACCTATTTGACCAAGTTTAGCTTTTTAGAAGAGTTGGGCAAGCAATACGTACTTACTGCACGTGCCAAAGGTTTAGGAGAGAGGCAAGTGCTATACGGACATGTGTTTCGTAATGCCATGCTGATTATTATCGCCGGTATTCCAGCGGCTATCGTTGGCATTTTCTTTGCCGGTAATTTCCTTATTGAGATTATTTTTAAACTTGATGGTTTGGGCTTGTTAGGTTTCGAAGCCATTCAGCAGCGTGATTATCCCGTGATATTTGGCACGCTGTTTATTTTTACCTTGGTAGGATTATTATTACAGTTAATCAGTGATTTAAGTTATCACTTAATTGATCCCCGTATCGATTTTGAGGGGCGCTAATGTCAAGTCATCCATTACCTTCAACGCACTCAAGCGCATCTGCTATTGCTATAGAAAAAAAACGTCGCCTAAATCCTATCTGGCAGGCGCGACTTAATCGCTTTCGTCAAAATCGTCTTGGTGTCATATCGCTGTTCATTTTTGCCTTGATATTTGTCATCTGTATGGCAGCCAATGTGATTGCCAATGACAAGCCGCTACTTGTACAGTATCAAGGCGATTACTACTTCCCCGTACTAAAAGCCTATCCTGAGACGACTTTTGGCGGAGTGTTTGAGACCGAGACCAATTACAAAGACCCTGCGGTACAAACACTGATTAATGATCAGGGTTATTATGTGATGCCGATCATTCCGTTTGCTGATCAGACACCAAACGTTGAGCTGGGCATTCCATATCCAGCGGCACCCAATAGCCAGAATTGGCTTGGTACGGATGACTTGGGTCGCGATGTGCTGGCGCGTATACTGTATGGCATGCGAGTGTCATTATTATTTGGTCTGGCATTGACACTAGCAGGAGCAGTGATTGGTATTATCGTCGGTGCGATACAAGGTTATTACGGTGGCTGGATAGATTTGGCAGGGCAGCGCTTCATGGAGGTTTGGGGCGGGATGCCGCAGCTGTTTATGATTATTATCTTGGTCAGCCTGTTTAGCCCCAGTATCTTTATGCTGTTTGCAATGATGTTATTGTTCGGTTGGATGGGGCTGGTTGGCTTGGTACGAGCAGAGTTTTTACGCGCGCGCAACTTTGACTATGTGCGTGCGGCGCGTAATCTGGGGGCTTCCGACAGCCAAATCATGCTAAGGCATATCTTGCCCAATGCGCTAGCGTCAAGCTTGTCACAGCTGCCGTTCATTTTAACGGCCAATATTATTGCGTTAACAGCGCTAGATTTCTTAGGTTATGGTTTACCGCCTGGGTCACCGTCTCTGGGTGAGCTGATGGTACAAGGGAAAAACAACCTTGATGCACCATGGCTGGCCTTATCGGGATTTTTTAGTTTGACCTTTATTTTGTCGTTGCTCATCTTCGTTGGCGAAGCACTGCGTGATGCCTTTGATCCGAGGCGCTCTTAATATGACAACTGAGAATATGACAACTGCTACTGAGCAAAATAGTCTTTTAAATGACAATCATAGCAATATATCAAATAAGCTCATGCTGACAGTGGATAAGCTTAACATCGCAACTACTTCAGGTACTGTTTTAGTCGATAAGCTAACGTATGAGCTCAGGCAAGGTCAGACGCTAGCCATCGTTGGTGAATCAGGCTCTGGTAAATCGATCGCAAGTCTTGCGCTATTAGGCCTGCTCCCAGATAGCTTGACCGTTACTGGTAAAGTGCAGTTAGCAGATACATTAGGAATGATTACATTACCGATAGCCAACGATAGAATACGTAATGCAGCTCTACGTGATGTACGTGGGCGGCGCATAGGTATGGTGTTCCAAGAGCCGATGACAGCGCTTAATCCATTGCATACAGTTGCCAAACAAATTGCAGAATCGCTCCGTCTAATCGGAGTATCCAAAAATCAATGGCATGAAAAAAGTATCGTCTTGTTAAATGATGTCAATATCACCGATCCTACTGATAAGCTAAATCGCTATCCGCATGAGTTATCGGGTGGTCAGCGTCAGCGGGTGATGATTGCCATGGCATTAGCGCAGCAACCTGACATCTTAATCGCTGATGAGCCAACCACCGCGCTTGATGTAACCTTGCAACATGAGATTCTCGCTCTATTAGACAATCTTAAACGTCAGCATAATATGGCAATGATATTGATTAGCCATGACCTCAATCTGGTCAGGCGCTACAGTGATGAAGTCATCGTTATGCGTCAAGGGCAGACTATTGAGCAGGGTAGAACGGCAGCGGTATTTAGTCAGCCTAAAGCAGAATATACCCGCTCGCTTATCAAACAAGAATTTGGACAAGCATTAGATTTATTTGATACTGAGAATCAGCAACCAACTGTATTGAAAGTAAATAACTTGCAAGTACAGTTTCCAATTGAAAAAAGTCTGTTTGGCGGTACCAAACGCTGGTTCGAGGCTGTTAAAGATGTCGATATGAGCCTGCAAAAAGGTCAGGCATTGGGCATCGTTGGTGAGTCAGGCTCGGGTAAAACAACAATTGCCCTTGCGTTAAGTCAGTTACTTAGCAATCAAGCGCGTGTCAGTGGTCAGGTAGTGGTGAATAATCAAGATATTGCGGCGTTATCAAAACGTGATTTGCGCACCTTCCGCTCACAGATTCAAATGGTTTTTCAAGATCCATTTGCCAGTATCAACCCTCGTATGACTGTCATGGAAATCGTCGAAGAAGGGCTGTTAGTACAAGGCGTTGTTAAAGTAGCACGTCAGCAGGCAGTAATGAACAGTCTTGCTACCGTGCATTTACCGTTAGAGTTTGTGCAGCGTTATCCGCACGAGCTATCAGGTGGTCAGCGTCAACGGGTGGCTCTGGCTCGTGCCCTTATTATGCAGCCAAGTCTCTTAATATTGGATGAGCCAACGTCTGCGCTTGATAGCACTACGCAAGTCACTGTAGTGAATTTGCTACGTGAAATTCAAGAGAAACTGCAAATCAGCTATGTGTTTATCAGTCATGATTTAAAAGTAGTCCGTGCTTTGTGTCAGCAAATTATAGTGTTAAAAGAAAGCAAGTGCATTGAGTTTGGGCGTACCGAAGACGTGTTCAATAATCCACAACATCCGTATGTAAAGCAATTATTTCAGGCGAGTGTGATATAGCCTAAGTAAATGATACTAAATATTCAGAACATAGCAGTTCATACTAATAGCGACATACCAAAAATCGCAATGGTACAATAAGTTTGGACAGTAGTTTACTTTATATAGAACCTGGTCCTATGTATATTATTTGAACCTTGATTTATTCGGTTAGTTGAAACGGTCATTATTACCATTAAAAGCATCATTAAAAAAGGATTTTTATACCCATGAAAAAACAAAATAGTATTGCTAAATTAGTAAGTAATAAGTTGGTAAGTAGTAAGTTAGTAAGTACCGATGGATTACAGCATGCTGGCTATTTAGCCGTTGCCAAGACACGCGCCAAAGTACTAAAAGCCTTCGCTTATGTTATCCCGATTAGAAGACCGATGTTATTCGTCGGCGAAAGCTCTTGTGATGAGCTATGCGACATGTTGATTAATGAAGGTAGCACCAATGTCTTTATCGTCACTGATGCGGTATTGAATAAGCTTGGTATACCTGCAAAAGTCACTGATTATCTAGATAGCAAAAATATCCGCTATAAAGTCTATGACGGTATTACGCCAGACCCTACTTTTAAAGTGGTTGAAGAAGGGCTACGCATCTCCATTGATGCTAAATGCGATTCTATTATTGCTATCGGCGGCGGCTCTGTGATTGATGCAGCTAAAATGATTGCTATGTCACAAGGCAACAACTGCAAGCCGCAGCAACTTATTGGCATTCTTAAAGCACGAAAGCCTTCTGTACCGCTGTACTGTGTGCCTACAACTGCGGGTACTGGTTCGGAAGCGACACTTGGTGCAGTTGTATCAGATGATAAAACCCATCAAAAAGCACTATCTATCGACCCAAGAATGGTGCCATTAGCCGCCGCTATTGACCCAGTTATTATGAAAGGGATGCCGGCTCATATCACAGCGGATACGGGTATCGATGTGTTGACCCACGCCTTAGAAGCTTGGATGAGTGCTAATGCGAGCGTCGAGACCGACTATTATGCGGCTTCTGCGGTGAAGTCAGTTATGCAGAATCTGCCAGTAGTATATAAAGACGGCGGCAATCTCAAAGCCAGAGAAGCAATGGGTATTGCCGCTCATTACGGCGGTATTGCCTTTAATAAAGCGGGCCTTGGCTATGTCCATGCCATCGCTCATCAGCTTGGTGCGTATTATAGTATTCCTCATGGTCGCGCCAATGCCATCGTGTTACCTTATGTACTTGATGTCAATCGTCAAGCAAGCAAAAAAAGACTAGCAGATCTGGCTAGAAAAACGGGTATGGTTAAGGATGGTCAAGCCGGCAAGAGTGATGCTGTGATTGCAGATCATCTGATTGCGCAAGTTCGCGAATTGATTGCTACTTTAAATATCGATCCAACGGTTAAAGGTATGAAAACCACTGACTTTGATAGCATTGCTAAAGCCGCAGCTAAAGAAGTCAGCGATACTTATGCGGTGCCAACGTATCTGTCAGCATCTGAAATCAAGAGCATTTTAACGAAGATTCAGCAAGCCAGTGATGAGCATGCCGATACTGATGTTAAGAGCGATAAAGTTGCATAGATGATTTGCTAAATAAATAACCTAGTGATGAATTAATAAAAAGCTTATTATCGAAGGGTAGTAAGCTTTTTCTATGGCCATTCATTAAATATGGTGTATATAAACAACACTTTAGGAATATTTCTGTGAGACCTAAGGGTTACGATGGTTACATGATATTACCCTTAGGAGCCTTTCATGACACACCGATTATTAGTGAATTATAAATTACAAGCTAAAGTCGTGGGCATGGCGATAGTAGCGAGCAGTGTCTTTTATGTCGGTTGCGCCTCCACTGAAAAACCGCCTACCATAAAAGATGTTTCCATTGACAATCCTTATGCGCCTACTGACCCTAATTTAGCAGTAGCGACGGTCGCTGGTGGCTGCTTTTGGTGTGTCGAGGCGGGTTATGAAAAGATTCCTGGTGTGGTAGAGGTGGTGTCAGGTTATACAGGTGGCGAATCTAAAAACCCAACTTATAAACAAGTATCAGCAGGTGGTACAGGGCATACTGAAGCGGCTCAAGTTTATTATGATCCGACCAAGATTACCTACAATGGTATCGTTCAAGCACTATGGCGAATCGCTGATCCTACTGATGATAAAGGTCAGTTTGTAGATAGAGGCACCCAGTATCGCCCAGCTATTTTTTATAATAGTGAGCAAGAAAAACAGATAGCCGAAGCTGCCAAGCAATCGCTGCAAGCCTCTGGCGTCTATAAAAAGCCAGTCGTAATCGAGATTGTGCCTGTTAGCGAATTTTATCCAGCAGAAGAGTATCATCAGGATTATTACAAAAAGAATCCACTACGTTATAAGGCCTATACGTTTAACTCTGGTCGCTACCAGTTCATTGAAAGTGTCTATGGCAAAAAATATGAGTTAGATTTCAACCAATTCAAACCGACTGTAACCAGTGCAAAGTCAGCAATGTCGAATACCTCGTCAGCTGCAGTAAAGCCGTCGACAGTTAAGACAAGTGCAGGCTTTGACCCAGATACCTTTGTAAAACCGACAAAAGCTGATCTTAAAAAATCACTAAGTGACATTCAATATAAAGTCTCTCAGGAAGATAGTACTGAGCGCGCTTTTGATAACGAATATTGGGATAATAAAGAACCTGGACTGTATGTCGATGTAGTATCAGGTGAACCATTATATTCGTCTCGTGATCAATACAAGTCCGGTACAGGTTGGCCGAGCTTTACTCGTCCACTGAATGCTAGCTTTGTCGTGGAAAAGGCAGATCGAGGAATATTTGGCACCCGTACCGAGATTCGTAGCCGTTATGCAGATTCACACGTCGGTCATGTATTTGACGATGGTCCGGCACCGACGGGTAAACGCTATTGCATGAACTCAGCAGCAATGCGTTTTATTCCACTGGCGCAGATGGAAGCGGCTGGTTATGGTAAATGGATTAATGACGTAAAATCAGCTAGCTAGGGATTGTTTGACAACCTTTAATAGCTTTTCAACATTGTTTAATGACTGAAAATCGTGAATAGCTTGCATTAAAAAAGGATACCTAATTAGGTATCCTTTTTTTAAATTTAACGTTTTTAGTCTATTAAAAAGCAGGTTTACGCTTCGGTACAGCATCTAAAAACTCATTGCGCGCTTGATTGTCATGTACATACTCACCTAACATCGACATTGTGCGCGTAGTAGAGTGTTGCTTATTGACGCCGCGCATCATCATACACATGTGAGCAGCATCCATTACTACTGCCACACCGCGGCAGCCCGTCACATCCATAATCGTTTGCGCTATTTGTTCGCTTAAATTTTCTTGAACTTGCAAGCGACGAGAAAACATATCGACGATACGAGCAAATTTAGACAACCCTAACACTTGACCGTTTGGTAAATAACCAATGTGTGCTACACCGTGAAAAGGCAACATATGGTGCTCGCACAATGAATAAAACTCAATATTCTGTACCAATACTAGCTCACGGTTGGTCGATGGAAACAAAGCGTCATTAACGACTTCATCTAAGCTTTGATGATAGCCTTTGGTCAAATGCGCAAAGGCTTTAGCGGCACGTGTTGGGGTGTCTTCAAGTCCTGGACGATGCAAGTCCTCACCCGTTGAGGCGATGAGCTGGCGATAGGATTCGATGCTTTCTTGGTAGTCTGATGCTATTGTTGCGGTATTGCTCATAAGTTTGGCAGCCATCCAAAATGTGGGTGTAGCTTAACGCTAAATCCTTAGTTACAAACAATGGTTGTAAAGGATTATTATAAAAATTGTGCAAGCTGGGAGGGCTGTGATTATACTCGAAATCTACTTAACTTCATACTGCTGTAGCCGGTAGTTCACCGTTTTATCAATATTAAATGGTATTATTGAGCGGGATTAGGCATTAATACAGTGTAAGCAAATACAGTTTACGACTGTTTACTTAAATCAATTCGTGTATAATAACTCATCTTTCAATTGGTACTTCCACTCGCTATTTGTTAGCCAACTATTAAAAATAATCGATCATTTAAATCACCTAAATTGACTTAAAAGGAAATATTATGCTATTACAAGGACAGCGTTTTGTCGTTACAGGCATCGCTAGCAAACTATCTATCGCTTGGGCAATCGCTGAAGCACTACATCGTGAAGGCGCGTCGTTAATTTTGACTTATCCTAATGATAAAATCAAAAAACGGGTAGATATGGCGGCTGAAGCATTTGAGGCGGACTTGGTCCTTGAGTGTGACGTGGCATCAGATGCGTCTATTGCGGCTTGTTTTGAGCAAGTCACTGCCCATTGGGGCGATGGCATTAATGGCGTAGTACATGCGATTGGCTTTGCACCGATGGATCAGCTTGATGGTGATTTTGTCAATGCGACAACCCGTGAAGGCAGTCATATCGCCCATGATATCTCAAGCTATAGCTTTGTGGCATTGGCAAAAGCATCGCGTGAGCTACTTGCTATGCGCCACGGCTCAATGTTGACGTTGACTTATGAAGGCAGTATTTCAGTATTGCCAAACTACAACGTCATGGGTATGGCAAAGGCGAGTCTTGAAGCCAGTGTTCGCTACCTTGCCACTTCTATGGGCGGTGAGGGCATTCGCGTCAACGCGATCTCGGCAGGTCCTATTCGTACGCTTGCCGCCAGTGGCATCAAGTCATTCCGTAAAATGCTCGATATCAGTGAAAAAATCGCCCCGTTACAGCGTAATATTACTCAAGCTGAAGTCGGTAATGCCGCGCTATTTTTATTGTCGCCTTGGGCATCTGGTATCACTGGCGAGATTATGTTTGTTGATGCAGGCTTCAATACGGTTGCGATCAGCGAGCAGCTAATGATGCTTGATGAGCCGAAATAGTTAAAAGGCAATTCTCAACGATATATAATGAGAAGTAAGGAAGGCAGCCAATCGGCTGTCTTTTTTGATTATACTATGGGTTTTTTGCTGATAAGCCATTAAGCGACGAATATGATAACCAAATTACCAAGATGGATATTGTGGGGTGGCGCCGTATTGGCATTCAGTGCAGGCTGTGTCAATACGGCAGCATTAATGGGTTTTACCAATTTATCTGTCTCGCATGTGACAGGTAACGTAAGCTTGTTTGCCGCTGCTATCGCTTATTTAGACATTCGAAGCCTTTTATTTATCGGCGCGTTACTGCTGTCTTTTTTGGCAGGGGCTGTATTAAGTGGTTTTGTTATCGGTCAGACGTCATTGAAGCTTGGTCGACGTTATGGCAATGCGCTTTATATTGAAGCGGCATTATTGTTAATAAGCTATTGGTTATATCAGCAGCATGATTATCTAGGACAGCTTGCCGCTGCTATGGCATGTGGCTTACAGAATGCGATGGTTGCAACTTATAGCGGTGCAGTGATTCGTACCACGCATTTAACAGGACTAACCTCAGATATGGGCGCTGCCATCGGTAATTGGCTGGCGGGTCGTCGCATCAGTAAGCCAACATTAGGCTTTCAGGCGATTATTTGGTACTGTTTTTGCGCTGGCAGTGCTGTAGGTGCTTTTTTATATGCCAGAGTGGGCTATGGTGCGTTGTTTTTGCCTATTACTATTGTTTTGAGCGCAGCCTTCGTATACAACTATGTATCAGACAATCTACCAGAGAAAAGACAGCCAAGAAAAAAGCGCCCATCAGTTTGATAAGCGCTTTTTCATTTTTAAATTTTATTTCAATAGAATCCAAACAGACTACTGATCGTCTTCTTTATGGTCTTCATGTTCGTGCAACCCTTGCATCATATCTAACGCAGAATCGTCAGTACGCTGCTGATCTTCTTTAGCCAATCCATCTTGGTTGATGTCTTTTGGTGCCATTTTCGTCGTTGAGTCAGTTTTGTTGTCATCTGCCATGAGAATCTCCTATTTGTTTTTATTAACTTTCTTCACCAACTCAGTATGTGATACAGCTTATGAGTTGTACAGGGAAGATATGAACATATTTAGTGACGGTATGTAACTTTGTCTCAGACAAACTTCTGGTTTTTCAAAATAGACTTAAATCCATACCTATAAAGCCAATTAGTTTTGGGTAGATGAAATAAAGAGTATATTTCTGACAAGGTTTTCAATATGTCTATATTGATAATAATTTGGTGGATAATATTTCTGCTATGATGGCACCTTGTTTTTGTCAGTACTGTTATTAAGTACGATTATAAAGGTATGGTTAACGGCTGAAATACGTCTTTATATTTATAATTTTTAACACCGTCTTTGGGTACAATAAGGACATTATATGTCAGAGAAAAAACTAGATAGCCATCTTCCTAACGATGGCAATGAGTATTTATTTACAGATACCTTCCCAAAAGGTACCGGTAAAGGATTGATAGTGGTCGCTATCGCGGCGGTTATCAGTCTGTTTATCTATAATGTATTGCCGTATGATATCAGTGCCAATAAAGGCCTCGCCATGTTGTTCTTTATCGGCGTTTTATGGTTAACTGAAGCGGTACATGTGACGATTACAGCGATATTGGTGGTGGTCATAGGAGCGCTAATTGGTTTACCGGATTTCGATGCTGAAATTGGCTTACAAAGCTTTGCTAATCCAATTATTTATTTGTTCTTTGGTGGCTTTGCACTAGCGGCGGCATTGCATGTGCAGCAATTAGACAGGAAAATAGCGCTCAAGATTCTGTCCATGTCAGGTGGTAATCTGAGGAATGCGGTATTCCTAATATTTGGGGTCACCGCATTTTTATCGATGTGGATATCAAATACCGCGACCGCTGCGATGATGCTGCCACTGGCGCTTGGTATTCTAACGCAGGTTGACCGCGAAAAAGACCGTGGCACTTTTGTGTTCGTACTATTAGGTATTGCCTATTCTGCGAGCCTTGGTGGTTTGGGTACGATCGTTGGTTCACCACCCAATGCTATTGCTGCAAAAGCACTGGATATCGCGTTTGTCGATTGGATGAAGTTTGGTATTCCGATGATGTTGGTGCTGTTGCCATTATTGCTCGGTGCGATGTATTTATTCCTCAAGCCCAATCTTAATCGTCAGGTCACGCTGAACGAAGATGATGAGGCTATTGCATGGAATAAGCCGCGTGTACTGACGATTATTGTTTTTATCGTCACAGCGCTAAGCTGGATACTCTCGAAACAAATTGGTGCTGCACTTAATATTGATGATGTTGATTCTATTGTGGCATTGTTAGCAGCATCAGCAGTGGTGAGCTTAGGGTTGGTTTCGTGGAAGCAAGTTTCTGACAATACCGACTGGGGCGTACTCATGTTGTTCGGTGGTGGTATTGCGCTATCAACGGTGTTAAAAGTGTCAGGCGCATCGTTGGTTCTTGGTCAAGCAGTTGCTAATGGACTGTCCTCTGCACCGCTTATCGTCGTGGTACTGGCAGTTGCGGCATTCATTATATTCTTGACAGAATTTGCTTCTAATACGGCTTCTGCTGCCTTGTTAGTCCCTGTGTTTGCGGCTATTGCTGAGCAAATGGGTCTGCCACCTGCAGTATTAGTCATGATTATTGGTATCGGTGCTTCTTGCGCATTTATGCTACCAGTTGCCACGCCACCAAACGCTATTGTCTTTGGAACGGGTCTTATTAAGCAGACAGAGATGATACGTGTTGGTGTCATACTGAATGTTATTTCTACCTTTATCATAGGTTTGTGGGCATATTTTTTCTTACTATAACCTATGAGTGAAGACAGTTATAACCGAACAAACCCAATGTTTAAGTGATTCTTAAACATTGGGTTTTTCATTTACTAGTAGTCATAATGTCGGTATAAAATACTTATCGTTTCTTTCTTGCTATCATTGATTTATTAGCTGCTCAAAGCAGATTGGGATGACTATTGACTGACTAGGTTTATCTAACAAGGAACGTATAAGATGTCTAAGGAATCTCTAAAATGCCAACCCTATATATGATTCAATTAGGCGGTCGCCCCAAAGGGCGGTTGATTGAACAACATGATATATTTTTTGGCGTGGCCAATCAGGTTAATGAATTAATAGCAGATATCAATAACCATTGGCCTGAAGTGAAAAATAAGTGGCATATTGATTCATACCGCGCTATTAGCAAAGTTGATAATTATGCAATTAAATTATTGGAATCCAATATTCAAGCAGAGTGCGCCAACGACTTAAAGCTATTCTTTATCAATTTAGGCGGCTATCAGCAGGGCAGTTTTGAAGAATTTCATTATAAGCTACTTATCGTGGCTGATAGTCAAGCAGATGCAGTTAAGCAAGCAAAACAGAGCGAATTTTATAGACAATTTACTTTTAAAGATAAAGCATCGCCTTTTAACGCTGCCTCACATATTGATGACAAGTTTGAGGTAGATATAGACGACATATATAACGTCAATGATCTTATCTCAAATGTTAAAATCATTATCGAGCCTTTTGCCAGAGCGCTTGCTAAAAGTATAAATGTCATAGAAGATAAAAAATACGTAGGATATTTAAGTATTAAAAATCTTAAAAAATTAGCACTGTGATAATATTAATTGTCGATTATGTGTTTATGAGTTTTAAGAAATACGTCTAATCACTCCTGATCTCTGTGAGATTTTTGGTTGTTTTATAAATTTGATACGTTCTATAAGCAACAACTCAAGTCTAGGCCATACACGAGTAACTTGAATCGCAGCTCAATTATCCCCATAATCTAACTACTCCTAAATAATAAATAGCCTAAGTAAATATGCCTGATACTTCAACAGAAAATCAAGAAAAAAGCCAGCCTGTACAAGCGGAAAATCTGAACATAGAGACAAAAAATACGCAGAAAGAAAGTGTGGATACTCAACAGGTTATTTCTGTTGCTAATTTACCTGTGCTCGCGAAGGATGAGTATTATCTCAGTCGCCTTGAGCGTGAGCTGGCACGTGCAAAATCATCTGCTAATAAAAATAGCAATAAGGATGACAAACACAACGTTAAAAATAGCAATGATTTGGATAAAAAACGCGCCCAATATGAGCAATTAAAAGCTCGCTCGCAACAAGCGGTACAAGCGCGTATAGAGAGCATTCCAGATAGGCTGGCAGAAAAATTGAATCAGGATCTCCCTGTTAGCCAACGTGGTGATGATTTGATTCAGGCAATCATCGATAACCAAGTGATTATCGTTGCAGGTGAGACAGGCTCCGGTAAAACTACGCAGCTGCCTAAGTTAGCAATGTTAGCAGGGCGCGGTATACGTGGGCAAATAGGGCATACACAGCCTCGACGACTGGCGGCACGCAGTGTGGCAAACCGTATCGCTGAAGAATTGGGCGAGCAGCTTGGTAATACGGTCAGCTTCAAGATTCGCTTTAATGAGCAAGGCACAGCGCAATCAGTCGTGAAGCTCATGACTGATGGTATTTTGCTGGCGGAATTGGGCCATGATCGGTTTTTGAGTAAATACGATACTATTATTATTGATGAAGCCCATGAGCGTAGTTTAAACATTGACTTTATTATGGGTTATTTAAAAAAACTGCTGCCCAAGCGCCCTGATTTAAAAGTCATTATTACCTCAGCGACACTGGACACTAAACGCTTTAGTGAATATTTTAGTCGCTACGATAATAAGCTTAAACGGCAAATTCCTGCGCCTATTTTTAATGTCGAAGGACGAAGCTTCCCTGTCGAAGTGCGTTATCGTCCGTTAACAGATGAGCCAGTAACCAGTTCAGACGATGATAGCTACGATGACTTTGAAGAAAATCTGCCACGTGCGGTGGTTGCTGCAGTGGAAGAATGCTTTAGCGATGCACAAAACAAAGGTCATGCTGATCAAGCAGATCTCTTGATATTTGCAGCCACTGAAGCTGAGATTCGTGAGCTACAGGAAGTACTTGAGCGTCATGGACCTAAACATACAGAAGTGTTGCCACTATTTGCACGGCAGACCTATGAAGAGCAGCAGCGCATCTTTCAGCCATCAGGTCGTGGCCGACGTATTGTTATCGCGACTAACGTCGCTGAGACGGCATTGACCGTACCGGGTATTCGCTATGTGATTGATTTGGGTTTTGCACGTATATCACGCTATTCTTATCGTTCGCGCGTACAGCGTTTACCAATTGAAGCCATCTCGCAAGCTGCTGCCAATCAGCGTAAAGGGCGTTGTGGTCGTGTTGCGCCGGGTGTTTGTATTCGTTTATATAGCGAAGAGGACTTTACTGGTCGTCCTGAATTTACGGAACCTGAGATTTTACGGACCAATCTTGCATCCGTTATTTTACAAATGGCAAATCTGCGCCTAGGAAGCGTCGATGATTTCGCCTTCATTGAGCCACCTGACAGTCGCTTGGTTACTGATGGACATAAATTGCTTGATGAGTTAGGCGCGATTACTGCTAAAAACGACGTACCTTCAGCTAAACAAACTAACAAGCCAAAATCAAAACAGGGTCTGGATCATCTGGTTCTGACACCGACTGGTCAAAAGATGGCACGTATGCCAATCGATCCAAGGCTGGCACGTATGCTGGTAGCTGGTAGCGATTTTGATTGTATCCGAGAAATGCTCATTGTCGTTGCGGCGCTTGCTGTCCAAGATCCACGCGAGCGGCCAGTAAATAAGCGCCAGCAAGCGGATCAGAAGCATGCTGAATTTCGCCAAGATGACTCTGATTTTTTATTCTATTTAAGTCTGTGGAAAGCCCTGTTTGAGAAAGACGAAGACGGTAACAAGTTGTCTGGCAATCAGCGCAAACAGTTTACGAAGAAAAACTATCTAAGCTTCCCGCGTGTACGTGAGTGGAGTCAAACCCATCGTCAGTTAGTACAAATGGTCACTGAGCTTAAGCTGACTGATGCTAATGAGGCAAAAACTGCTGACAAGAATGCCTCGAAAGAAGTGACTCACAGTGACCCTACCGCGATTGAAGATGAAGCACTCAAAGCGGTTAAATACGCCAATTTACATCGCGCATTATTAACAGGTCTATTGTCTACGATTGCTCACAAAACTGAAAATCGCGGTGAATACTTAGCCGCTCGCCAGCAGAAAGCCAAAATATTCCCAGCCAGTACGGTTTTTAAGCAAATACCACCTTGGGTCATGGCTTTTGAAGTGGTCGAAACCTCGCAAGTCTTTATGCGTACCGTTGCCAAGATTGAACCAGAATGGATTATCTCAGCCGCCGGTAACTTATTAAAATATCACTACTTTGAGCCACATTGGTCGAAAAAAACTGGCCGCGTTAAAGCTTATGCCCAAATCAGTTTGTTTGGTCTGATTATTATCAGCAAGCAACTGACCAACTATGAGCAAGTTAATCTAAGCGAGTCGCGTGAGATATTTATCCGTGACGGTCTGGTTACTGGAAATTTAGGTAGACAAGCACCGTTCTTACAGCATAATATGGATAAAATTGCTGACATTGAACGCATCGAGGATAAATTACGCCGCCGTGATTTATTGGTCGATGAAGAGTCCTTATATCAGTTTTATGATAAAAAAATCCCCGATCATATTGCGAGCCGCAAAACGTTTGAAGACTGGCGTGCCGAAGTTGAAAAAACCGATACTAAGTATCTGTTCTTTACCGATGAAGACGTGCTTAATAGCCAAGCGCCAACGACAGGCGATTTCCCAGAAGTGTGGAAACTTGGCGATTTAAAGTTGCCACTACGCTATATTTTTGATCCAGCGAGCGATGATGATGGGGTGACCATCCGTGTGCCACTTGTCGCGCTACCGCAGCTTGATGCGATTGAGCTGTTATGGGGTGTACCCGGTTGGCGTTATGAGCTGGTATTACAGTTATTAAAATCATTACCAAAAGACATTCGTCGTCAGATTGTACCTATTCCTGATACTGCCGATAGCTTGTTTGATGAATTGCAGCCTGCGGGTGGACAGGGGTTATTAAAACAGCTTTGCCAAGCACTTAACCGCCGTGGCATTATGTCAGTTACTACAGAGCATTTTAATCCGTCTAGTATTGATCGTTATTTGCAGCCACAAATCTGCGTGGTCGATGATAAGAACCGTATCATCGAAAAAGGACGCGATCTGCAAACGCTACAGATTCGCCATGCTTCTCAGACGCGCCAAGCGGTGAATGAGCAGCAAGGCGCGCATACAGAATTTCCTGAGCACTTCGCCTTTAGTAAAAACCATCATAGCGCAGGTGTGGTTATGAAGCAGTTTGCTGCTTTGGTTGCTGACGAGGCAGGTGAAGCGGTATCTATCCATCAATATACCGATGTTAATGCAGCACTGCAGGCGCACCGTATCGGGGTGTTAACGCTAATCAAAAGCAGACTTGGCTCAAAGAAAAAACAGCTGACCAGTCAAGTCGACAACATATTTAAACTGGCATTCGCACCGCTTGGTGATATGGAAAAGCTTAAAACTATCATCATTGATGCGACTTTAGATGCAACACTCGAAGAGCACTATGTATTGTTTGATCATACGGCAGACCTACCTGAGAGTGCTAATGATGTTGCGGTTGGACTCAGTGAGGAGCTACCCTTTACTCCTGAAGAGTATAGCCAAACGCTCGATGTGATACTAAGTAACTTTTTGCTGATTGGTCAAACGATCATAAAAACCCTCAAAAACGTTTATACCCGCTGGCAACGTATTCGCCAAAGCATGCTAATGCTTGATCGAGAGATATTTGGCGAGTCTATTGAAGATATTGAAGATCAGTTAGCAGATTTGCATTTGGCTGATTTTGTTTATCGTATGGATTATAGCCACTGGCAGCAGTATCCACGCTATCTGGAAGCGCTAGAGATTCGTATCGACCGCCTTGAGCACAATGTTGAAGCTGACCTCGATGGCGTCTATGCCCTTGACTTACATATGGAAAGACTTGCAGGACGTGCTAATGATAAAGCCATCAGCGATTACCGCTGGATGGTCGAGGAGTACCGCATTCAACTGTTTGCTCAGCCGATGAAAACCCGTATGGCGGTATCGCCCAAGCGTCTCAGTAAGATATGGGATAAAATAAGTTAGCATGAAAGTAAGTACTTCAGTAACCGTTCGCAAATTTTTATGGTCATGCTTTTAGTTGCCATTTGCTAAAAGCATGACACTCTTGCCCGTATTATCAAAAAGCTTATTCAACCGCTTATATAGATATCTTAGACATTATCATGACACTTGCTGCTAAGCTCATAACTTACAAGCCTTTCTAGAGAAATAAATATTCAAGCAGTCGCCATGCACCGATTGCTAACCTCTAGAGTGTTTCAGTTATCATTTTTACAAAATTAATGCATCTCTTTCACGTTAACAGTCGTATGTAAATCTCTGTCATCTCCTACATTGGCTGGTGCTGTGACCGCATTTGTACAAGGTATTAGTTTGTTATTACCGCGATTATTCCGTACTTTGCCGGATTTTTGCGTGAGTGGTCAGGTAGCTTTCAAGCCGTTTGGCTGATGCTACTTATCACATTGGTGAGCATGCTGATTATTACTATGAAGCTTGCGCCTGAGAGTTATGCAAAGACAATGAATTATTCATAAAATCAAATCAAGGATTGAAGATGGGAATTACAGCTATGGATAGCGTCTCTTGTACTGAGACACAAGATACAAAAATCTCGTTACTTACAGGCGAGATGGCACAAGATATGGTGAATGCTGCATTTATAGAGTCTAAAAGGCATGGTCTAATGGTATCGGTGACGGTGGTTGATCGTTCTGGGCAAATACTGGCCTTTTTAAAGGATCACCGAGCGGGTGTGCACACTATTCGCTCAAGTTATAAAAAAGCCTATACAGCCAATTCGCAAAAAAGAGAAACAGCGGTTATCGCTAGAGGCGTTGCGGACGGTAGTATTGCTGCCGACATCAGGTACCTTGATGAAAACATACTGATCATGCCGGGCGGTATTCCTGTCTATATTGATGGTATTGTGGCTGGTGGTATTGGTGTGGGCGGCGCACATGGCAATGAAGATGTAAGTATTGCTCTCGCAGGCTTAAGCGTTTTAGAGTAAATATATAGGGCGAGTTCCACGCACTAATTTTTAATTTTCACAATCTTTAGACAGTGCGTAGATATAGCTTATAGGCTTTCCCCAAATAATGCAGGTATGAATAAAATAAAAAAAGGCTGGATTAGCAATTGCTAACCCAGCCTTTTTACGTTAAAAAAGAAAAACTAAGGGGTTAGTTTGACCTTTGGATATACCATGTTAGCAGGAGAGAGTAGATTGTCTAACGTCTCTTTATCCATCAGGTTCTCTTCTAGAACGATGTCATAAACACGACCACCGGTTTCTTGGGCTTTTCTTGCCACATAGGTAGACGACTCATAACCCAAATGTGGGTTTAATGCGGTTACCAGACCAATATTGTTGAATACTTCAGTATTACACGCTTCATTATTCATCATTACGCCATCGATGCAGCGCGTGGCAAATATCTCACAGATATTTGCCATCATGCTCATACCAGTAAATAAGTTGAAAGCAATGACTGGCTCAAAGACATTGAGTTGTAGCTGAGCGTTCTCTGATGCCATGACGATAGCGGTATCAATACCCATTACATGAAAACACGCTTGATTGACCACCTCAGGTATAACAGGGTTTACTTTACCCGGCATGATTGAGCTACCAGGCTGCATCTCAGGCAGGCGATATTGTGCCAAGCCTGCACGAGGACCCGAGGATTGCAAGCGTAAGTCATGAGCAATCTTTGATAGACGAGCAGCAAATAGACGCAGATTGCCAGACAAAGCAACATAAGCACTGGTATCTTGTGTGGCTTCAATCAAATCTTCAGCGATATAATAAGGTCTGCCAGTTAGCTCTTGTAATGTCTCAGCACACAGCTCTGAATACCCAGCAGGTGCATTCAAGCCAGTACCGATAGCGGTACCGCCCATATTAATCTCATGAAAAAGTGCGCGAGTTGACTCGATACGTGCCATCTCTTTTTTGACCATCGTTGCAAAAGCGTTGAATTCTTGACCTGCTGTCATCGGCACTGCATCTTGTAGATGGGTACGTCCCATTTTTAATTGATCGGCAAATTCGATGCTTTTGTTAATTAGACTTTGGTGCAGCACCGTCATCTTATCCAATAGACGCGTGCAATAGTCATCCAATGCGACATTGAGCGCCGTTGGATAAGCATCATTGGTCGACTGCGAAAGGTTGACATGATTATTTGGATGCACATGCTGATATTGCCCTTTTTCATAGCCTAATATCTCTAAAGCACGATTGGCAATGACCTCATTGACATTCATATTGGTTGAGGTGCCTGCGCCGCCTTGAAACATATCGACGATAAATTGGTCATGATATTTATCAGCGATTAAGTCATCACACGCTGCGACAATCGCTTTTCTAACCGTATCATTGAGTACACCAACTTTGTTATTGGCAATAGCCGCTGCTTTCTTGACGGTAGCAAAGGCACGGATAAAGGTAGAGAACTGATGTAAGCGCACACCGCTCACAGTGAAGTTTTCAAAAGCACGTAAGGTTTGGATGCCGTAGTACGCGTCAGCCGGCACATCGCGATGACCAAGTAAGTCGTATTCTTGGCGAGTAGTGGTTGTCATTTAATAAAATTCCTTCAATAAAAAGTCCTGATAAAAACGTCCATCGCCTGCGATATTTATAAAAAACCTGTTATCACTATGGCGATGCCGCCTCAAATGAGCATTATAGACAACATTTCAGCATAAGCGCCTTATATTGTGACTAATATGGCTGTTTATTTAAAATAAAGACCAATACTGCGCTCAAGATGACAGTACTTGCTATCATAAAAGTTAAAGTGATCGGCTCAGACAAAATCACCACGCCCAGTAAAGCTGCAAGCACGGGCACACAAAGCTGTATAACGGCAGCCTGTGTGTTTTTTAATAAAGGCATTGCTATATACCAGATGCTGTAGCCAATACCAGAGGCAATTGTCCCTGATGCACACGCCAACCATATCCCTGCCATGGTGATACTGTCGATATGAATGAGTTGCACATCCATAATGTTTTGATATATAAAACCAGCGACTAATAATATCGGTATCGCTAGCAAACTTCTGATGAAATTAAAACCTGTGGCTCGCAGCGGTGAGAGACAGGTCTTGCCGCGTATGCTATAGATACCCCATGCCACACCGCTGATTGCCATGAGCATGGCAGCGAGTAATGAAGGCATTGAGGCCGATGGTAGCATCAAATATACAAACCCTGTGATGGCAATAACAAAGGCAATCCATTGCAAATGACTCAATGTCTCTTTTTTATAAATCCCCCAACCAATCATAGTGAGCTGAACCGCTGAAAATAAAATCAGCGCCCCAGTGCCAGTCTCAAGCTCTACATAGGCAATCGAAAAACACAGCGCATAAATAACTAAGCTTATGCTACTCAGCCAATTCCCTCTTTCACTTAATATCTCTTCATTGAAAGAATGACTAAGTCTCAATTTGCGATGTCTTAAGTAGTAGGACTGAGCTGCCATGATCATACTCAAGCAGACAGCAGCGCTTAATAGGCGAACAATGGTAAAGCTCCAAGCGTCTATATAACCCTCTGCTAAGGCCATCCTACAAAACAGAGAGTTTGCAGCAAAGGCTATTAACGCAATCAGCGTATACAATGTGACTTTCAAAAATAATTCCTACAATTAATAAGTGAGTTTTTGCATAAAATAGATCAGCTTTAAATAGATCAGCTTTAAATAGAGTGGTTTTGATGCCATCATTAAAAATAATAACAAGGGAAGCATTATGGATTGGGCAAGTATTTTTATTTATGATACAACGTGGGCGTTTGCTGCTGAGATACTGATACGTGTCATTGTCATGTTTGTGCTCATCATTTCATTTTTGCGCTTTACCGGCAAGCGCGGCGTTCGACAGCTCTCCATCTTTGAGCTTACTATCATCTTGTCACTCGGTTCTATCGCAGGTGACCCGATGTTTACCGAGGATTTACCGATTATCCAAGCAGTACTAATTATGAGTACGGTAATACTGCTTTACCGGCTCTGTACATGGGGCATGATGAAATATCAGCCTTTTGAAGATTTGTTAGAAGGTAAGTCCTTATATATCGTCGAAGATGGCATGCTGGTACACGACAAAATAGCAGAAGGGAAAATGTCACATGATGAGTTTTTTGCGGAAATGCGCCAACAGGGGGTCGAGCATTTAGGTCAGGTTCGTACCGGTTTGCTTGAAACCGATGGCAATTTTAGTCTTTTATTATACCCACCTGATGACACTGGCTATGGTCTGCCACTTTTCCCGAAACAGTATCAGGCGGTTGAGCAGGTAGAATCAGGAACATATTACGCTTGTATGTACTGCGGATATTTGGACTTTATCTCTGATGCCAATCAGCCTTGCGAGCGCTGTGAAGATAACTGCCGGAATTGGGCAAAAGCCTTAAACACTAAGCTCGTAAGATAGTAATGGGTGCAAGATTTGACAGTGTTTATTAAATAGCCTAAGCATTATTATTTAATTTAAATGCATCTAGCAATTTTACCACTTGTTGAACCCGCACCTCTTGAGCGCCGCCAATTGATTGAAATGGTTTGTTATAAGCTGTTAGCTGATCAGCAAAATAAGCGCTTATTTCATCGCGCTGATGCGGGCTATCACGCAAGTCATCAGCAATCCAAGGTGTATCAACGTCGGTTAATAGTATTAAGTCATAATGATGCACCAATGCTGCTTGGGTGAGCACTTCAGGGCAATCGCCATAATACCAATTAGAATAAACCATCAGTTCAAACAAGCTGGTATCACAAAATAAATAATGATGGTCGTTTGACGTTTGTGATACTTGCTTTGCCAACTTATTCTCAAGCAGTATCTGACCTTCTGCAATAGGCAGCAAGTCCTCCCACGTACAGGTCAGCTGCTCTTTATCCCATTTTTCTTGCAGATAGGTGCGCATATACTCTGGCACCCAAGGACAGCCAAAATGGGTAGCTAAATCACGGCACAGTGTGGTTTTCCCCGTACTTTCTGCGCCTAAAACTGCGACCTTAATAACGGATTTAGGCGTATGCTGCGTGAGATTGAAGGCGATAGCGTCGTTGCCATTCATAATAAGCCCAAATTGCGATAAGAGTGAAGACTACGTATTGTAATGCTGTAAAGGTTAGACCTTTATAAAAATAGAGAGGTACTGAGATAGCATCAGCGACAATCCAGAGTATCCAATGCTCAATCTTGCGCCGTGCCATCAGCCACATCGCCATCAAAAACAGGGCAGTGGTCAACATATCAGTATAGTCAACCCACGTAAATAGATGCATGCCAAGCTCAGCGCCATCGAAGCTGAAATTGTTATTGATCACTGGTCTAAAATAATAAACCAGACCAACAAAAGCTATAGTTGCCGCGGCTAATAATGCCAATATAGGGACGTCATTTTTATCTAAACGTTCTACTTGGATAAGGTTTGGCGCATCAGTGTTTTTAAGCTCTTGGTTATGTTGTTGAGCGGTGGGGTTTATATGGTTTCGATGCTGTGTAAGTTCTTTATTTTTTGACCAGTTTATCCAGCCATAAATACTCATAATGGTATAATAAGCATTGATAAACATATCACCAAATAATTGCCATTTCCATAACAGATAGACAAATATAGCGGTGCTGACCAAGCCAATAGGGAATACCAAAATATTGGTTTTACTGGCGAGTAGTACACTGGCTACCCCAAAGATAACCGCAATCAATTCCAACCCGATAAACAAGGTCGGATAGTCGGCATACTGACCAAACAACCAATTCAAAAGTTCCACCATTGTCATTCCAAAATAGATAATAAGTTTGATATTTCTTAATAGAGATGTAGACAATCAAAATGCAGATCAATTATTTATACAAATAACGTGAGTAAGCAAGGCTGATTATAACGCAGCTACCGCAAAATGAAGCCAATCTTTGCTTATTCTTGGCAAGAAGCTGATTATTTGTAACAAAGTATTAGAAAAATAATAATATTCAGGCATAATAAAGGCACTTATTTTAAGTTTACAGTCATTCACCCAAAATTAGACGACTGTTGTTTTACTTCACCTTATGCTTATTTCAAGCACCATAGTAGTAGACAAGGAAGCGTATCATGACGACTTGTATCACAGGCACCGGCCTGTATATCCCGCCTTTTAGCATCAGTAATGAAGAACTGGTAGAGTCCTTTAATCAGTATGTTGAAAACTATAATGCAAAACACGCGGCTGACATTGAAGCAGGCACCCTCACGGCTCTTCAGCCTTCATCAGCGGCCTTTATCGAAAAAGTATCTGGTATCAAATCACGCTATGTGATGGAAAAAGACGGCATCTTAAATCCTGACATCATGGCACCTGTTATCGCTTATCGTAACTTGGGCGAAGAACTGTCTATCATGGCAGAAATGGGTGTGGCCGCGTTAAATGATGCCTTGGCTGATGCAGGACTTGAAGCCAATGATTTAGATGGTATCATCCTTGCCTGCTCAAACTTTCAGCGTACTTATCCAGCCGTCTCTATCGAGATTCAAAATGCGATCGGTATGGTAGGTGGCTTTGCTTATGATATGAATGTAGCTTGTAGTGCCGCAACTTTTGGTCTATCACAAGCACATGGTTCTATCGCATCAGGTCTTGCTAAGCGCGTCGCTGTGGTCAACGTTGAAATTACTTCAGCGCATTTAAACTGGCGTAACCGTGACAGTCACTTTATCTTTGGTGATGTCGCAACTGCTTGCATCGTCGAAGAGCTGGATACACCTAAAGGCTATGAGATTCTAAACTCTAAGCTATTTACTCAGTTCTCGACCAATATCAAAAACGAATACGGTTTTATGGATCGCTCAGAGTTTTTAGCAGCGCAAACAGAGATGTATCCGGATCTTAAAGAGCCAGTAACCGATAAATTATTCTTACAAAATGGTCGTAAAGTCTTCCGTGAAGTCTGTCCAAAAGTGTCAGAAGTCATTACTGAGCATCTACAAGAAAACAATATCCCAACCTCTGATGTAAAAATGATGTGGCTCCATCAAGCCAATGCCAATATGCTAGATTTAATCTTGCGTACGGTCATCGGTAAAGAAGCAGACAAAGCCATTGTACCGAGTGTCATTGCTGAATTCGCCAATACCAGCTCAGCCAGCCCAATGATTGTTTTCCATCGCTATAAAGATGATCTTGCATCCGGTGATTTGGGCGTTATTTGCTCGTTTGGTGCTGGTTACTCTATTGGGTCGGTAATCGTCCGCAAGGTGTAATTTTTTAAGCCTTGAGTTTTAGTTATTATCAAAATAGCCAAGAATATTCTTGGCTATTTTTTTATTTAAATTTTAAGCAAAGTTGATGCTGCATTCAAATTATCAGAAAAAAGCGGCGATATTATGGAAGCAGTAAAAAAGTTTGTCCATATATTGACAAGATTGCTGAGAGGTTTTAATTTAAGCGCAAAAATTTGCTATAATCACCGTCTTATTTCAATTATTCAATTAAAAGTCCTTTTATGAAAGAATCCTTACGCCTGCGTTTAGACCAAATGGTAGACCGTTATGAAGAGGTCACTGCCTTATTATCAGACCCGAGTGTCATCAGTGATAACAATACATTCCGTGAATTGTCCGTCGAACACAGCGACTTGATGGATATCACCACTTTATGGCAGAACTATGTTGGTGCAGAAACGGATCAGGCTGATGCAGAAGCGATGCTAAAAGAAGCATCAGATCCTGACATGAAAGAGATGATGCAAGAAGAGATTGACAGTGCTCGCGATACTATCGTAGAGATGGAAGAAGCACTTAATCTCATGATGCTGCCAAAAGATCCTAACGACAAAGTGCCCGCATTCCTTGAGATTCGTGCAGGGACAGGTGGTGATGAAGCAGCGATTTTCTCTGGTGACTTATTCCGTATGTACCAAAAATTCGCCCAGAACCAAGGCTGGACTTTAGAGATTTTGTCAGCCAATGAGGGTGAGCATGGGGGTTATAAAGAAATCATTACTCGTGTGTCTGGTAATAGCGTTTATGGTCGCCTAAAGTTTGAGTCTGGTGTACATCGTGTTCAGCGTGTACCTGATACAGAAAGCCAAGGTCGCGTGCATACGTCAGCCTGTACTGTCGCTGTGATGCCTGAAGTTGAAATTGATGATACGGTTGATTTGAATCCAGCTGATATTCGCTTTGATACTTTCCGCTCAAGCGGTGCTGGTGGTCAGCACGTGAATACTACCGACTCTGCTGTACGTTTGACGCATATACCAACGGGTACCGTGGTAGAGTGTCAACAAGAACGCAGTCAACATAAAAACCGTGCGCAAGCGATGAAAATGCTGATTTCAAAAATTCAGCAAGTCAAAGTCCAAGCACAGGTAGATGCCGCTGATACGATACGTCGTGATTTGGTCGGTAGCGGTGATCGTTCAGAGCGTATCCGTACCTATAATTTCCCGCAAGGACGTATGACGGATCATCGTATTAACCTGACTTTATATAAGCTTGACTCGATTATGGAAGGTGACTTGGATGAAATCCTTGATGCGCTGTTACGTGAGCATCAAGCGGACTTGATGGCAAGTATTGGTGGTGCTTAATAAGCACTTCATCAGCCAACAATATAAGAGGCATATGCCATGCATATGATAACTAATTTATCGCTACTATTACCGTTTAACAAAATCGCGATGACTATTGTCGCTATTTTGATGGCGTTTTGGTTATCTGCTTGTAGCGTCACGCCTTCATCAACGTCAGTCGTAAAGCCAGACCAGACCGATGATACTGCAATGAATGATAAAAATGACCCTTTTTCTTATCAAGCGTGCATCTATCCGCCTAACGATATGGTACGAGCGTGCACGGCAAAGGGTGGCGCATTTTCACAGCAAGGTCGGCTTGGTTGTTATCAATGTGTGGTAAATTATACCGATGCAGGAAAAGCTTGCCAAGACAGTACCGACTGCCAAGGTAAGTGCAAAAATACCGGTGAGTTCATTAAGGGTGGTACTAAAAACCAGTCTGGGCAATGCGCTAGTGACAGCAGCGGTTTTGGCTGTTATCAAACCATAGAAAAAGGTGTGGCACAACCTGCTATCTGTGTTGATTAATTTACTATTTATTTTTAATACTAAAGCCACATAACTGTTATGTAGCTGCCTAATTTGAATTTTTTGTTTTAATCCCTTAATTTAAGTTTATCGTTTTCGTTTATTCCTTTAATTATCTAATAATTTTGAGAGTGTTATGTCAAAGCCTAATAATCAAAATCAGCAAAACAATCAAGAGCAAGCTCCAGAAGACGCTAATGAGCTGATTGCCCAATTGCAAGCCAAGCTGGATGATATCGTCGCTTCAGGTAAACAGCCTTATCCGAATACGTTTAAGCGCACAGATTATGCTCAAGACTTGCAGGCAGCTTTTGAGGGTATCTCAAAACAAGAAATTGCTGACAATGATGCTAAAGGCGAAAAAACACAGGTGAATGTCGCTGGTCGCGTCATGCTGAACCGTGGGGCGTTTATTGTTATCCAAGATATGACAGGTCGTATCCAGTTATATGTGGCACGCAAAGAGTTAGATGAAAAGACGTTAGCAGACATCAAATCGCTAGATTTGGGTGATATCGTTGGTGTATCAGGTTATATCGGTCGTTCAGGCAAAGGCGATTTGTACGTACATATTGAAGAGATTGAGTTATTGACCAAAGCATTACGCCCAATGCCAAATAAATTTCATGGACTAGCTGATGTGGAAGCACGCTATCGCAATCGTCATCTTGATTTGATGACTAATGAGACGACCCGTGATACCTTTATGGTGCGCAGTCAAGTCATTAGCGGTATTCGCAAATTTATGCTAAATGAGCGTTTTATGGAAGTTGAAACGCCTATGATGCATCCGATCCCAGGTGGTGCAGTGGCACGTCCGTTTGTGACCCATCATAATGCGTTAGACATGCCATTATATCTGCGTATTGCTCCTGAGCTTTATCTTAAGCGCTTGGTCGTTGGTGGCTTTGAGAAAGTCTTTGAGATTAACCGTAGCTTCCGTAATGAAGGCGTTTCAACCCGTCATAATCCTGAATTTACCATGATTGAGTTTTATCAAGCGTATGCAGATTATCATGATTTGATGGATTTGACTGAGCGCTTATTTAACGAATTGGCGATCGATATCTTAGGTACCACCGAGATTACTTACCAAGAAGAAGCCATTAGCCTAAAAGCGCCATTTATACGTCTATCTATGTCTGATGCGATTGCCAAATATGCAGAAAACTTTGATATGAATCGTATTAACGATCGTGAGTATCTTGCAGAGTACGCATCGACAACGCTAAAGCAACAGGTAAAGGATGTCTTTGGTGTGGGTAAGTTGCAGACCATCATCTTTGAAGAAACCGCTGAGCACCAATTGCGTCAGCCGACGTTTATCACTGAATACCCTGCTGAAACCTCACCGCTAGCACGCCGTAGTGATGATAACCCTGAGATTACGGATCGTTTTGAGCTGTTTGTCGGTGGTCGTGAGTTGGCTAATGGCTTTAGTGAGCTTAATGATCCTGCAGATCAGGCTGAGCGTTTCCTTGGTCAGGTGGCTGAAAAAGATGCTGGCGATGATGAAGCGATGCATTTCGATGCAGAGTATATCGAAGCTTTGTCTTATGGTTTACCGCCAACAGCAGGTGAAGGTATTGGTATCGACCGTTTAGTGATGTTATTGACAGACTCTGCCAGTATTCGTGATGTGATTTTATTCCCACATATGCGCCGTAAGCTTGAGGGTTAAAGATAGTTTGCTTGCCATAAGTCTATGCTAGCACTAAACTGAACATAAGATGGCTTTCTCCGCTTTGATGGAATAGCCTTCTATGGTTTTTTAGTACTTAATTAATAGGGACATTATGCATACTATGGACAATCAGCAAGTAACGCCCTCGATTTGGCAACAGATGATTCAACAGAGTTTTTTGTCTTTGTATGACTTATCAGAAAAGAAAATCACTAGCCCTGAATATTTTCAGGGTTATGATTTTGTTTTCAAGTTTTCTAATGCGACGGTTTATCTTATTGTCAATGATGTCGTGATGCAGGCAAGTAAGCAAGACATTGATACTACTCAAGTTCGTACATGGAGAAAAGAAGTTGTCAATCAGCTTATCAAGCAACATGCACATCTTTATCTCAAAAACGATAAAGCTATCACTCATAAAAATGAAGCGACATCTAATAAACCCGTATATTTTATTGGATTAACGTCACTTTCAGTCCAGCATCAAGATTGCGATCATAATGATCTACAAAACCAGTATTCATCATCGCCATCTTATGCGGTTGGTTATGAGTATGGCAGTCAGTTCTTTGCTGAAGATTGTGTGTTAGATTTGGACGATGAACACAGCGTTCTACAAGTGTTTAGCTACCAGAACTTTGCTGAGATATTAAACCAGTTGGTGACGCCAAGTGATTTGACCGCCTATCTAGCGTTTCATCGCAGTAAACTGACTGGGTTTGAGACGTTTGCAGATGAATCGACTTTGCTTGTGCAGTTCTTACAAGCGCCAGATTTTCATCATAGGGCGATTGAAGTTCAAGAGCAATTGGTTAGTCATGAATTGATAGCACAGATTGAACCACGATTGATAAAAGCAGCAGAGCCTAACCAAACTGAGTTTGCGGCAGCGCTGATGGCAGAGATTCAGAAGAATACTCGAATGTGGTACAAGCTCTTTAATAGTTTAATCAAAAGCTGTTATGAAGCGGGTAACCCATTGCCAAAAGAGCAGGTTGATATTTTGGTCGATGAATCCATGTACACCTATGCGTGTTTAATAGAAAAAATATTGGCCCATAGAACAATTGACCAAAAATCGCGCTGGACAGGTTATGTGCGCCATGAGCACTCTTACAATGTATTTGGTCGCCATTATTTAATGGTATTTTATGCGCAAGATAGCAATAGCTCGTTAAGTGCAGATAAAGTTCGTGCTGGTCATCAAGATTTGCTATTTGAGCTCAACGCCCAAATGCAGCAGCCCGTTATGCAAGAGCTGTTTTTAATTGGTGTCGATGTCAGACCTTGTGAAGATAGCGTGAATACCGAAGTACATCTTGATGCTTTCCATCAGCATGGATCGCTTATCGATGTGAATACGCAGCGTTTATATCAACAGTTGGCTCAATTGAGAGCTCAATCATAGCCTAGTTTTGAGACTTAAGTTTGATAGCTGTTTTTGATGCTTGGTTTGGATAGTTAGGTTCAATAGTTAGGTTCAATAGTTAGGTTCGACACTTATTTTTGACATTTAGCTTCGATAACTGATTTTAAGATAAATTGCTAATTTGATGCTTTACTTATATTTTTACGACTTACCTTGGCATTCATTATGACGCAGCAATATCAAGTTTTAGCCCGCAAATACCGCCCCAAAAACTTTCACGAGTTGATTGGGCAAACGCATGTCTCACAGGCATTGATTAATGCGATTGATTACAATCGTCTGCATCACGCTTATCTATTTACGGGTACGCGCGGCGTCGGTAAGACGACCATCGCCCGTATTTTGTCTAAATGTTTAAATTGTGATACTGGCATTACCAGTACCCCATGTGGCGTGTGTGATAATTGCGTGGCGATTGATCAAGGGCGTTTTATTGATCTGATTGAGATTGATGCAGCTTCTCGTACCAAAGTTGAAGATACGCGCGAGCTACTGGATAATGTGCCGTATGCGCCAAGCCAAGGCCGTTATAAAGTCTACCTGATTGACGAAGTGCATATGCTGTCGACACACAGTTTTAATGCGCTTCTTAAGACTTTGGAAGAGCCGCCTGAGCATGTCAAGTTCCTATTAGCCACTACGGATCCTCAAAAGCTGCCGATTACTATTATCTCGCGCTGTCTGCAGTTCGTATTGCGTCCTTTGTCGCAAAGCTTGCTCAGTGAGCATTTAGCCAATGTTCTAACCCAAGAACAAGTAGGCTATACACAGCCTGCACTTTGGCAATTGGCTAGTGCGGCAAAAGGTTCGGTACGTGACGCCTTATCGTTGACCGATCAAGCCATTGCTTTTGGCCAAGGTGCGCTGGATGATGTCACGGTCAATGCCATGCTTGGTCTCATTGATGCGGCCGATTTAGTGAGTTTAATTACAGATATCTATAATCATGATAAGCCTGCTGTCGCTGCCCATATCGAGCAGATGCGTGCGCAAATGGTTGATGCTAGCAGTATGTTTGACGGACTCGCTGAGCTATTGCATCAGTTGGCATTGTGTCAGCTGCTGCCCGAAGTCGCTCTCAATGTCAATGAAGCGCAAGCACAGCATATCAATCAGCTTGCCCAGCATATGAGCCCTGATGTATTACAGCTTTATTATGAAATTGTGGTACAAGCACGGGAAGGCGTCAAGCTTGCCAGTACGCCGATGCAAGCACTTGAGATGTGTATTTTACGTCTCTTAGCTTTTCGTCCCTTACCGGTTGATGAGATATTAGCCAATGTACCTGATAGTACAGTAACGGCTATAGAAAAACCTACTACCACTGTCTCTAGCGCTACGTTAATCACTGAGCCAGTGTCATCATCATTAGAATTACAAACTCAATCTGATAATATCGTTTATGAGAATATTGATATAAGTGTCAATGATAAACAGGATGTTGGCGCTGATAATAGTATTACTCAACATGAGCAATATTACTCAAATGACGAGGCTAGTCATTTAAGCCAGTATGACAATTCTAGCGTTTATGACACGCTAGAATTGTCCAATAATCAGCCTGAACCTGTTGTTGAACCCGTTGTTGAACCCGTTGTTGAACCCGTTGTTGAGCCCGTTGTTGAGCCCGTTGTTGAGCCCGTTGTTGAGCCCGTTGTTGAGCCCGTTGTTGAGCCCGTTGTTGAGCCCGTTGTTGAGCCCGTTGTTGAGCCCGTTGTTGAGCCCGTTGTTGAGCCCGTTGTTGAGCCCGTTGTTGAGCCCGTTGTTGAGCCCGTTGTTGAGCCCGTTGTTGAGCCCGAGGTAAATGATTCTCAATTATTCAGTCAATCTGAAGACCCTCGTGCGCTTCTGCGTTGTCCGCCGCAAGAATTGATAGGTGAGTGGACACCAGAAAAATGGGACTATTGGCTACAAACTGCTCGTGAAGCCGCTAGTTTGGCTCAAGATGAATTGGCGCTTGCCCGTCAAGGTATGATGACAGGCAGCTGTAATGCCGAAGCCATCTTTGTCACAGCAGTCGATAGTAAGCATTTGCAGGCAACCTTTGAGCAGCTAGCGACAAAGATGCAGGTACAATTCCCTGATGCCGCCATCAGTTTACGAATTGATAGCAGTATCGCGCAAGCCGATGATAAAACCCCAGAGCGTCGTCAACAAAAACGTCTCGTTGAGGCTAAAACAGTGGCAGAATCAAGATTGTTTAATACGCCAGTGATGCAATATTTAACCGAGCGTGGCGAAGGCAAAATGGGCAAGGTTCAGTTATATTAAACAGTCATACATTTATTAATTGATAGTTTATAAAGATTAGCACTTTATTAAAAATATTGTATCTATTAAAAAATCAAGTTGATATTGATCTATCATCTTGATTTTTTTGCTTTTATTGATTAAGGAACACTCACATCTTACTCTGAGTTTAATATTAAAAAACTGTAAGATTTATCATTATCCGCTATAATGGTTAAGTTATATTAACAACTAAAAAGCAGCTTGGATGAGAATATGTTAGATAATCTACGTGGTATGGCTGTGTTTGCTAGTGTGGTCGGACACGGCTCCTTTAGTGGTTCAGCCCGTGAGCTTGGTATCACCACCAGCGCCGTCAGTCAGCAAATACGTTCTTTAGAGAACGAGCTTGGTGTGGTGTTATTACATCGCTCAACCCGTAAGCTCAGCTTAACAGAAGCGGGTGCTAGCTTTTATGAAGCGGCAAAAGATGTGGTAAGTGCGGCAGAGCAAGGTCGAATTAAAGTCAATCAATTACGTGATGAATTGGCAGGTAGTTTGCGTATTGCAACGACCCCAGAGCTTGGTGTCAATCATATTTTGCCAGCACTATCGACTTGGATGTCAGCGCACGATGATCTTAGTATCACCTATTTTGCAGATAATAATTATATTGATATGATTGATGAGCGAATCGATATTGCGATACGTATGAGCCCCAATATCAACGACTCAACTGTGAGCAATCATCCGTTATCTGATGTACGTCAAATGTTGGTCGCTTCACCACAATATTTACGTCAGCATAAGAAAATCGAAACGCCGAAAGATTTGGCAGATCATCATCTTATCTGTATTGATATCATGAAGGATACAAATAATGTTGAGCTGACTCAGACTGAGACTGGTAAAAAAACACGTATCAAAATGACGTCGCGTATCCATACCAATAATGTCTTTATGGCAATGACCATCGCCAAAGAAGGTCATGGTATTCTTAGAATGATGGAAATGGATGTCAAAAAAGAGCTAGAATCGGGCAACTTGGTCGAAGTTTTGACCGGCTACCAGATGCCAAGTTTTGTACTATATGCTGTAACCTTAAACCGTGAGCAACAGCCTGCAAAAATCACGCGTTGCTTAGAGGTATTAAAAAAATACTTTCATGCAAACTAAGGTTTAGTTTATTTAAATGCTAACAAAGCTGAATGATTAATGTCTCGTCCTAAAATATATTGATAGTTTTTGCTAAGCCAGATACCCTGAATATCTGGCTTTTTTGTATTAAGCAGGAGATAAATAACCGTCATGTACCTCAGCAGGTGTTCTCATATTTAAACTTAAATGCGGTCTGATATGGTTATAGACATAAACAGACTCATCGATCAGCTGTTTAAGCTCACTCATCGTATTGCACTCATACAACAAGAACTCATTCTTTAAAATCCCATTAACGCGCTCAGCCAATGCATTTTGATAACAATCATAGCCATCGGTCATAGACGGTGTGATGTTATTTGCTCTAAGCACCTCTTGATACTCTGATGCACAGTACTGTAGACCTCTATCAGAGTGATGAATCGCTTTATGAGTATAACGCCGCCTTTGAGCTGCCATCTTAAGCGCTTTTACAACCTCAGTCGCTGGCATACTCTCACTTAAATGATATCCCATAATCTGTCTTGAATACCCATCCGTCACTAAAGATAGGTAGTGCGTCCCTTGTTTGGATGTGACATAAGTAATATCAGCCACCAAGGTTTGTTCAGGCTTGATAGGCGCAGGGGCATCTTTCGTTAGATTGGGATGCTTTTTCATCCAGTGCTTACTAAAGGTCGTCTTTGTATAGCTACGTTTGGGCTTAACCAACAAGCGGTGTGCTCTTAGATAATCAAAGAAGCCATCACGGCCAATCTTTATGCCATGAGCCATCAGCTTAGGCTTAATGAGCCAATATAACTTCCGACCTCCTATGCGAGGCATGAGCATTCGATACGCTTGCACCCAGTCTTTGATGACAGTAAACTTGCTTGCTTTGTCATGCTGCCGAATACGATGTTGATATACCGCTTGCGGACTAACACTAAGCAAACGACATCCTTGAGCTAAACTTATTTGTTTGTCTGTTTTGAGTTTCCAAAGGATGCCGTAGAAGACTTTTTTCTAGCATTTTCTCCATAGTCATTTTCAAATACTTCGACTACTTTACTTAAAATAAGGTTATGTGCTTTAGCATCAGCCAGTTCACGCTCTAAACGTTTGATGGTTTGGGCAGGGGTTTCTTTATGCGGCATAGTCTGGCTCTTAAGGGGATGGATCCAGTCTAATTTACCATGCTTTCGCAGCCACACCAAAACGGTACTGCGTCCTTGTATGCCATAAATTGCTTGCGCTTGTTTATAGGTCATGTCGCCTTTTTCTATACTGTCAACGACGGCTAATTTAAAGCCTAAGGTGTAATCTTTTTGAGTGCGCTTAACCTTTACAGTGTCTAACTTGTCCATGAATAAGCTCCTTTTTCGTAAACTTATTTCAGGACGGGACA